>CAYQDJ010000115.1:0-8526 GCA_964416255.1 uncultured Nitrospira sp.
CGGCAGATTCAGAATGATGAGGGCGGCCTGACGAAGCGAGTTGAAGGTGGAGTACAGCAGCAAGAAGATCAAGCCAATGGTGATCGGAACAATGAGGCGGAGCTTGCTCATCGCCCGCTCCATATTCTCGAACGAGCCTCCCCAGGCGACGCTATATCCCGGCGGAAGTGCAACATGGGCGACGATCTTCTGTTGCGCTTCGGCGACCAAGCTTCCGATGTCACGGCCGAGGGTGTTAAACCCAATCGACACGTAACGTTGGAGTCGCTCGCGGCTGATTCGTCCGGGACCTTCCTCCATCAGGACGGTACCGAGGTCACTCAACGGCACCAGCGCACCGTCCCCGGCGGTGAGGAGGATATTGCTGATGGTTTTGGCGCTGTCCCGGTATTGTTCAGGAAAACGCACCACCAGATCGAATCGCTGATGCCCTTCGTAGACCCGAGTTGCCGCACGACCGCCGATTGCCGTCGTGATGATTTCCCGGACATCGGCAACGTTGATGCCATGTCGGGCGATCTTCTCGCGGTCGATATCAATGGTCAGATACGGTTGTCCAAACAATTGCTCGACCTTAATGTCCCGCACCCCGCGTACGGTTCCGAGCACGGCGGCGATCTCGTCGGCTTTGCTGCGCAAGACGTCCAAATCGTCGCCAAACAGCTTGGCGGTCGCTTCCGTCCGGACTCCCGAGATGAGTTCGTCCACGCGTTGCTGGATCGGTTGACTGAGAAGGAACGTCGCGCCCGGAATCCCCGTGAGTCGTTCGCGGAACCGCTGGATCAGTGCCGGCATGGTCTTCGCGGTGGTCCATTCATCAAGCGGTCTGAGCCGGACGACGGGATCGCTTTCGTTCGGCTCCTGAGGATCGTTTCCCAATTCGGTCCGGCCGATTTTTGAGACGACCATTTCGACTTCGGGGAATTCCAGCAGCGCCCGCTGCATCTGCTTTTCGATCTCAATGGAGGCCGGGAGCGACACGCTCGGGAGCCGAATGGTTTGCGGAGCGACGGTCCCTTCGTTCAGAATCGGAATAAATTCGCTCCCCAGCAGAGGAAACAGCGCTAGGCTGACCAGCAGTGATCCTACGGCTCCCGCCAGCACGACGGTTCGATGCGTCAGGGCCCACCGGAGAGAGGGGGCATAGAGCCGCTTGGTCGATCGGACGATCCAGGGATCGTCCTCGCTTCCGCGGGTCAATGCCAGGGCGCAGAGGACCGGCGAGAGCGTGAGCGACAGGACCAAAGAAACCAGCAATGCGATCATAATCGTGTAGGCGAGCGGTTTGAACATCTTTCCCTCCATCCCGTGGAGAGAAAGGAGCGGCAGAAACACCAGAATGATAATGAGTATGCCGAACACGACCGGTTGGCCGACTTCCTTCACCGCGGTCAAAATGACCGCGTGTTTCGTGAGAGCCGCCCCCGAATGACTGGAGAGGTGGCGATAGACGTTTTCAACCACCACGACGGATCCATCTACGATCATGCCGATCGCGATGGCGAGTCCGCCCAAGGACATGAGATTGGCGGTCAGCCCCACCTGCCCCATCACGATGAAGGTGGCCAGGGGAGCGAGGAGGAGCGTACTGGCGACGATCAAGGCGCTCCGAATATTGCCCAAGAAGAGAACGAGTACGATGACGACCAGCGCCATGCCCTCGCCCAGCGATTTGTAGACCGTATTCAACGCCGCGGTTATCAACTCAATGCGGTCGTAGAAGGGAACGATGCGCAGTCCGTCGGGCAGCAGTTGTTGGGCATGGATGGCGTCGATACGGGCCTTGATGCCCTCCACCACGTCGCGCGCATTGCCGCCTCGCAGCATGAGGACGATCCCGCTCACCACCTCGCGGTCGCCGTTCAACACGGCGGCGCCATGGCGGACCGCATGGTCGATGAGGACCTGGGCCACGTCGCTGACGAAGACGGGAGTCCCCGCCACTTCTTTCACGACGATACGTTCGATATCCTCGAGGGAGCGGATCAGGCCGAGACCCCGCACGATGTATTTTTCAGCGTGCTTTTCCAGGATGTTGCCGCCGGCATTGGCGTTATTGTTGCGCACGGAATCGAATACCTCATGCAACGTCAGGTTGTATTTTCTCAGCATGGCCGGTTCGACCAAGACTTGATACTGCTTGACGTACCCGCCCATCGAATTGACGTCGATGACCTCCGGCGTGCTTTTCAGGAGCGGGCGGATGACCCAATCCTGGATGGTGCGCTGATGGATCAAGGTCTGACGGGAGGTCGCCGGGTCCATGTCGGCGCCGGGAGGCCCGGCCAAATAGTATTGGAAAACTTCCCCCAGGCCGGTGCTGTTCGGGACCAGCATCGGCTCGGCGCCGGGCGGCAGCAGCTCTTCGACCTCGAGGAGCCGCTCAAGCACCAACTGACGAGCAAGATTGATGTCCATGGCATCGTCGAACACGATGGTGATCAAGGAGAGGCCGACCTTGGTGAGCGATCGCAATTCAGTGAGGGCGGGAAGTCCCGTGAGCTGCAATTCAAGCGGGTAGGTGACCAGCCGTTCCACTTCGGCGGGCGAGAGGCCGGGGGCTTTCGTCACGACCTGCACCAGGACGCTGGTGACATCGGGAAAGGCGTCAATCGGAATCGTTCTGAACGCGTACAGGCCGCCCGCGGCGATCACCAGTGCGATGATCACGATAAAGAGTCGTTGGCGCAGGGCGAGGTCGACCAGACGAGCGACCATCACACTTGTTTTTTCAGCAGCTCGGACTTCAGGATGAAGGCGCCTTGCGTCACGATCGAATCTCCTTCGGTCAGACCGCCGTGGATAGTCGTCAGGGTGCCGTTGGACTCCCCGACTTGAACCTCACGGGCTTCGTACTCGTTGGCGTTGCGCTGGACGAACACGAAGGTCCGATCTCGATCCCGCTGAAGGGCCGATTCCGGCACGGCCAGTTGGTCCGGTTGAGACTCGGAGTATAGCCGAATGGTCGCAAACATTTCCGGTTTGAGCCGACCTTCCGGATTGGGCAGTTCGAGCCGGACTTGCATCGTCCTCGTGGCCGGATCCAACACGTCACCCACGTAGGTGATAGTGCCCTTGAACAGCTCTCGGGGGTAGGCGTTGACATGGACGTCCGCCTGCCTGCCGCCGGCGGCATGAACGGAATGAACGAAGGGAATATCCTTCTCCGGGATATTGGCTCTCACCCAGACCTCGGAAAGATCGGCGACGACAAAGAGTCTCTCCGTCGTTTCGACGACTTCCCCCCTCACGAGGTTGCGTTCGATGATGCGGCCGGAGAACGGCGCCACAATGGGCACGTGCGAGCGGATCTCACGGGTGCGGTCTAGGCGGCGCATTTCCTCATCGCTCATGCCCAGCAGTTTAAGCTGATTGCGCGCTTCGAGCGCATCGGCTTGCATGCTGAGCATTTCCGCTTGCCGTCGTTGGGCCTCCGCTTCCCCGATGACTTGTTCCCGCAGGAGAAATTTCGCGCGTCCGTACGCTTGCTCGGCGACATGCAGTTTGGCCTTGGATTTTAAATAGGCCGATTGGGCCAGTCCCAGCTCACTGCTGTACAAAATCGCCAGGAGGCCATTCGCCTCGACAGGCTGGCCGAGATCGGCGTACACATCCACGACCCGTCCGCGCACGAGAGTGGTAATGTCGGCCATCGCCCGCTGGTTCGGCTGGATAATGGCGGGAAATTCACGAGAGGTCCGGAAATCACCGCGCATTACCGGCTGAACGACGAGGCCGACACGGGAGGATTCCGCCGCCGGGAGCTGGACGATCCCTGCCGCTGCGTCGCCGGGAGGCTTGGCGACCATGTTAGTGCTGGGCGCACGATCACAGCCGGCGACCATCGCCAAGAGAGCCAGGAGCACAGCCGGGGCCTGCACCGGGAGCCCGCGACGTCTCAGCCGCTGCATCTGGAACATCACAGGGTGCCTCCGACGGCCAGTGCCAAACGGGTCAGCGACACCGACAACTCATATCGAGCCTGGGCGTAGTCCATTTGGATTTGGCGCTGAACGCGTTGCGCGTCGAAGACCTCGAGCAGGCTCGACGCGCCCTGTTGAAAGCTGAATTGCGCGAGCCGCAACGCCTCCTGCGCCTGCTTCAATAGTCCCCGGTCGAACACGTCGATGAGTTCGGCGGTGGTTCGGGCGTCCTGATAGTGCTGGTGGATCGCTTGGGCCAGCTCGTTCCGTGCGCGCAACAGTTCGGCTTCTTCACGCCGCTTGGCGCCGAGCGACGACGCGATTTCTCCTTGTCGGCGGTACCACAACGGCAAGGGCACGGAGAGTCCTCCCTGATACGCCTCCCGGCCGATTTCCCTCCAGTAGCTGCCGTTCACCGTGATGTTCGGCATGCGTGCTTGCCGCTCGAATTCCACCTTCCAGTCGGACTGCTCCACCGATTGGAGGAGCCGTTGAATGGTGGGGTGCCGGGTGGCCATGCGCGTCATCAGGCCTTCCAGGCGGAGGTCCTTCGACATGCCGGCGAAATCCCCTTGAGCCACGTAAGAGGAGCCGAGGGCGCCCACCGTATACGTATCCACGACCACACGAGTGACTCGGACGGCGTTGTCCGCTCGCGTAAGCTGCTGCCTGGCTTTCAACACTTCCACCTCCGCCTTGATCGACTCAAATTGCGGAGCTTCGCCGGATTTCACGCGGGCCCTCACAATGCGCGCCACACTTTCCACGGTGTCGAGGTTCTGTCGTGCGAGTGCAGCGTCTTGTTGAGCCAACAGCAGATCGTAAAACGCCACGGTCACCTGCGCCGTCAACATGAGACGGGCTTCCGAGAGCCTGGCATGCGCGGATGCCGCGCCTGCTTTCGCCACCCGCTGCCGGGCCGCTCGCATCGCGGGCCATTCAAACGGCTGGCCGATATTCAGGTTGTATTCGGTGATGGATTGCCGCGTGAGCACATCGCCGATTCCTGCACGACCCGCGTCACGGATCTCGCCGTAGCCCATGTTGCCGGTGACGATGGGATTGGGATAGGCGGCTGCCAGCGACTGCTGCCCCTGCTGCTGGTCGACGAAGCCTTCTGCCGAGGACACCGCGGGGCTTCTGAGCAGAGCCAATTCGACAATTTGGTCAAGGCGATAGATATCGGGGGCGGGTTCGGCGGCCCCCGCGAGCCCGCGCGGAAAGGGGAGGGCCGAACACGCCGCCAACGCCGCCAGCAAGAGACCCACATGGAAGTTCATCGCCGCACGTCCTTTCAAGAGGCCATGACTCGACATGATCCTGACCAAGCAGGGTCCCATCGGACTCCGGCTCCCATCTTGGCCGCAGTCCTAGTATGCTACGTAAGGCGCAGGGATTGGAATAGCGAGGCGAGGGGGCAGGAAGGCCGTTGGCGAGTTCACGGGTGACCGTCCTGGAAGACATTAAGACACTTGCGGCGGAACAACTCAGGATCGAAGGGCTTAATGAGGTACTCGCGAGCGCCCATCTTCACGGCCTGTCGCAGTTTGCCCAGATGTTGAACCTGGGCCATGGCGATGACCGGGACTGAGGGAAAGCGTTCGCCGACTTCGTGAAGGACCGCCAGCCCCCCCAGAACCGGCAGTTGCAATTCCACGAGCAATCCATGAAACGGAGCCCTGTCGACGTCGGAGGTCAGACGGATCAGGCCGTCGATGCCGCTCTGGTCACCTGCTGCAAGAAAGCCGAGTCCGGTCAGCTGTGCGCAAAGCAGGCGCCGGACTTCATCGTCCTGGTCGATGACCAGGATGCGGCGAGGCGTCCGCATCATCGCCTCACCCCCATCTCGGCCGAGATCACGCGAGACGCAGGCTGATCTGTCGGTCTCGCTACGGCATGCGCAAAGGCAGAGAAACGGGAAGGCCAACGGAGCAACGTGGGCACGCCCGTAATGATCGTCTTCCTCGTGGGCCGCATGCCTCGCCTGCAAGTCTCACACGTTCTGCGGAGATGACCGGCGATGCTCCTGGAAGATAGGGGCCCTATAGGCCGCGCTCACTCCGTCTGTCAGTGAGTCTTCCTGTTTCCCCACATGACGAACGACCGTGCGTATGGAAGAGAGCAGGGACTGTTGCGAGCCTTTAATGAGGTACCCGGAGGCTCCCGCTTCCAAGGCGGCAGCGATCATCTCAGGCTCCGAGTGGGAGCTATGAAGAATGACGCGGCAATCCGGCAAGAGTCGATGAAGCTCACGTGCCGCCTCAATGCCGTTCAGCGCGGGCATATCAATATCGGTCAGAATCAGGTCCGGCCGGAGCACCTCGGCGGTTGCCAGAAGGGCACGTCCGTTATCCGCTGTCCCCACCACGTGGTAGTCGGGCTCAAGGAGCGTCTGCAGCAAGGCGAGGATTTGAGGGTGATCATCGGCCAGCACAACCCGAAGGCGTCTCATTACGACCTCCATATCACAGGGTGGACGGCGTGACCGTATGGAAGGACGGAGCATACCCGAGATTCAAGATCCGGGGAGAGGGGAAAGCTACCGGTGGGTCGAGTGAGAGCTACCGGCTTGCCCGTGAGCGATTACGGGCATCTAGGGTTCCACCCGGGATGGAAGGGGTTAGGAGGCAGCCACTAGCCCATGGGCGACGGCATATTTGACCAAGTCGGCGGTCGTGTGCAGGTCCAAGACTTCCATGATTTTCGCCTTGTGAAATTCAATCGTCCGGTGAGACAGGTTCAACTGACCCGCAATTTCCTTGGCCGAAAAGCCTTCCGCCACCAACTGCAGGATTTCGCGCTGCCGTGCCGTGAGATCATCCGCCGCGGGAACACGAGGCCGTCCCATCGCCACAAAGGCGCTAATGACGTCTTTTGTGATGAGGGGGGTGACGTAATAGTCACCCTTCGTGACGGCTTCAATGGCTTGCAGCAGCTCTTGGGCGGCCGACCGCTTCAGTAAATAGCCCGAGGCCCCAGCTTTAAAGGCTTCGTTCACATACGAGGTATCGGCATGCATGGTGACAAAAATAAACTTCATTTCCGGGTGCTGCTTTTTCAGCAGCCGGGCCGCATCGATGCCATTCAGACGGGGCATGGAGATATCAAGCAGCACTAAGTCCGGCTGGAGCTGCTCCGCCGCCTCAATCAGGGTGCGACCATCTTCGACGGTTCCCACCAGCTGGCAATGCTCTTCCAATAGCTTGCGAAATCCCTCCAGCACCAGGGTGTGGTCGTCGGCTAAAAGCACACGGGGAAGGCTCATGACGCGCCTCCTGGAAGTGGAATGTTGACCATGATATGGGTGCCGTGACCCGGCGCCGATTGGATGTCCAGCCGGCCATGGACGGATCGCACTCGTTCGCGCATATTCACTAGTCCCAAGCCTGCTTGCTGCGTCCGGACCCGTTCCACATCAAACCCGACGCCGTTATCGTGTATCGACAGAGTAACCTCCTCTCCCTCTCCCGTCAATTCGATTTCCACGCGGGATGCCTGGGCGTGTTTGGTTACATTGGCCAAACTTTCCTGGGTCAGTCGATACAGGCACGAGGCGATGTCCCGAGGCAACGGATCGGCGAACTCCTCTTGAACGACGATGGTCTTGACCCCGGTCTGCGCCGAAAAATCGTCGGCCAGGGACCGGAGCGCGGTACTGAGTCCGAGATCATCCAGGATCGAGGGGTGAAATTGATAGGCCATACGCCGGACGTCGTCTGAGATTGAGGCCAGGCGCTGTGTGAGCGATTGCAGCACCAGCCGCACGTGATCCATCGACGTCGTCGGGTGAGCCTCCAAGCTGCCCATTTCGATGGCCAGCAAGGCCAGCCGCTGGTTGATGTCGTCATGAAGTTCGCGGGAGATCCTTCGCCGCTCTTCTTCCTGCGCCGTCATGAGCTGGGTCGTCAAGGATTGCAGTTGGTGCTCGGTGCGCAGCCGATCGGTGATGTCCCGCAAGATAATGGTCCAAGTCGTCTTCCGGCCCACGGTCAAACTTGAAATGCTGGCCTCCGCCGGGAAGGCTGCTCCGTTTTTCCGGACGCCGAACAGTTCGCGGCGGTGGGCCTGATGGCCGGCGGGATCGCCCGGGATTGGCGTGTCCGCAGACAGGGGGAGCAGGTCGAGACCGGGTCGCTTCGGAAGCAACCGGTCAATGGGCGTTCCGAGAATGTCGTGTGATTCATAGCCGAACAGTTTGACCGCGCCTTGATTGAACAGAGCAATGGAACCATCCGCCTCCATGACGATGATGGCGTCCTCCGCCATGTCGAGAATGCCGGCGAGCCGTCCTTCGGACAGGCGCAAGGCTTGCTCTGCGTGCATGCGCTCGGTGACCTCGGACACCAGCGCTTGATTGACCCCGGCCAATTCCCTGGTGCGCTCCGCCACCTTGGCCTCCAGGTCTTCATTGGCCTTCTGGAGGGCCGACTCCGCCTGGCGCCGCTTGTGGGCAAACCAGACCAGCACCCAGACGATGATAACCGTGAACAGACGATTGCCGATCGGAATCCAGTGAGGCATCCCGGACACGGTGTGGCTCACCAACGCACCCATTCCGGTGAGGATCGTACTGGCTGCGGCGGTGGCAAACGGCATCCACGGC
>CAYQDJ010000116.1:0-8322 GCA_964416255.1 uncultured Nitrospira sp.
CTCCCGCCCATTCCAGCACGCTATTTTCCTCGTTGTCAACCGAACCGCTCGTGGCACGGCGCGTGCTTTCCTGCTCTCGCATGCGCACGACAGCCACCGTCATCCTCGCCTGCGGTCTCGCGACTCTCAGCACCACCTTCTGCGATGGGTCGGCGGGGGCCTCACGCCTGTCGACCTCCAGTGCGGAATCAACGATGCCTACTCATTGCGACCTGTGCCGGGCTCCCTCGGCGCTCGAAGCCGCGCCCCCATCGACGCTCCAGCCGCACCAGCGGCGCCGCCCGCCGGACAGTCGCCCCCACCGATTTCCCAAAGGCAGCTATCGGCTCACGCCGCATCACACCCAGCCACGGGCTTTCTCACCGGGACGGATGTGGGGACGGCGTCTGCCCGGCCACCAGCCTCTTACCATCATCGACGGCGATACGCTGCGCATGGGTTCGGAGCGCATCCGGCTCCGCGGAATCGATGCCCCCGAATTGAATGAACCAGGGGGACAAGCCGCACGGCAGCGGCTCGAACAGCTGTTGCGGCAAGGTTCCGTTCGCGTCGTGCCCTACGGCCAGGACGTCTATGGTCGTACGATGGCCGACGTGTTTGTGGATGGGAGAAATGTAGCGGAGGTATTGAGGAACGAAGGTTACGAGAAGCCTCGTTCCTAGTCGCGCTCAAGAGAGCCATCGACCGCGATGAGCGCATGTCGTTTGTCCGCAAGATTCGACGCCGTCCTGCTCTTGGATACGATCAATCATCAGCACGAGTGGTTTTGATCATACTTGCTTCGCCCATTGAACCGTATCCGGAACCGCCCTAATTTCACGATCGTTCGGGAGGGAGATGGAGCTTCCACTTGGACGCAGCACGCTACCATCGAACTGACGCGGTGCAGTATTCTGTGAAGGAGGGGAGAGCGGAGCGACAACCTTCCGGTGAGACGCAATGCATCGCGTGACTTCTGCTTCGCTCGTCAAAGCCTCCACTCACTGCGAGATATTGTCCTGGCCCCCATGATAGCCGATGCCAATGACTGGACGTTCATCGAACGAGCCTCGAACTCATGAGTCGGCTGACGACGTCCTTGCGGGAAGGCTTCAGGGGGTTCTGCAGGCTCTAGTGTCGCGGAAGGGCATCCGCCACGCCATCATGGCCATCATGAGCGGTGATGGATCCTACCGATGGATCGGCACCGTCGGGGACGCCAACCCGGACGGCGCCCCCATGAAAGCCGACACCCCCTTTTTTCTGGCCAGTATCGACAAACTTTATACTGCCACTGTCATCCTCAAACTCTATGAACAAGGGATGATCGATCTCGACGAATCGATTTCTTCTTATCTTTCCGCCACGCTGATCGGGGGATTGCATCGACTGAACGGCATTGATTACACCAGCCACATCACTATCCGGCACTTGCTGAGCCACACGTCGGGTCTTGCCGACTGGTTGGAGGATCGTCCCCATGGTGGGCAAAGCGTGGCGGACCTCGTGATCCGCCAAGGGGATCGGTCCATGTCCCTCGACGAGACGCTGTACATCGTGCGAGACCGGCTTCGTCCCCACTTCCCGCCGCAACCGCTGGACACGAGGAAACCACATGTGCGGTATTCCGATACCAACTTTGGTTTACTCAATGCCCTCATTGAACGCGTGACCGCGCAACCGCTGCATCAGGTGTATAGGAACTGGCTGTTTATCCCGTTAGGTTTACGCCACACGTGGCTCATTGGTCGATCCGAGCCGCTCGACCCATCCCCCAAACCGGCGACGCTCTGGGTGAAGAGGAAACCTTTGGAAATCCCTCACCTGATGCGCTCAGTCTGGGGTATGAACAGCACCGCGGCGGACAGCGTGACGTTTTTGCGCGCGCTCCTTCACGGGACGGCCTTCGACGATCGGGACACCGCGGCCTTGATGCAGCAACGTTGGAACCGGTTCGGGGTTCCGCTCGACCGAGCCGCCTGGCGCTTGCCGACCTGGCCGATTGAATACGGATTGGGAATGATGCGCTTCCACGATCCTCTCTTCAAACTCTTCACCTGGCTTCCCAGATTCTTCAGACCCAGGTACCCGGCGCCATCCATCATCGGCCATACAGGATCCACCGGGTCTTGGTTGTTTTACTGTGCCGATCTGGACGTGTTTGTATCGGGCACCGTCGACGATGCGATGGCCGGGGCCCTGCCATTCCGACTCGTCCCCAAAGTTCTTCAGATCGTTCAGAGTTGCCGGGGATCAGAGGGGTGGAGCCAGGCCTAGAGTTCTGCGTGGGTGAAGCGCTGCCTAGCCCACATTATTCATGACGGTTCGTGACGAAATCGTTGAGACGCCAAGCGAGGTCCGCGACGCGATGAATACATCGCGTCAACGTTTGCGGACGCCGCCGAGATGGTGCGGCGGGCTCATGAATAATGTGGGTTAGGCCGATACGGGGCCGGCTAGAGCCCTCACGGCTTCTTTTTTTTCTTGTCCGAGGGATTTTCCGAAAACAACAGCCAGCCGAGCACGATGAATCCGATTGCCACGCCGGCGATGGCCAGCCAGGTCCCGAGCTTATCCATCATTCACTCCTTGCCTTCACTCCCTGTCGAACCGGACTCGAGGACGGCGACGACCGCCTGATCGAGGCGCTTGATCTTTCCACTTCGATCCGTGACCGCCAGCCGGGCGGACCCTTTGACGATCACCCCCCCTCTCACGGCGTCTCTCACCACATGGGTGCAGGTGAAGGACGCCGGGCTCACGTCGGACACGACGGTGTCGATGATCAGCGTCTCTCCGTAGCGAGCGGGGGCCTTATACTCGAGTTCTGTATGGACCACCACAAAGGTGGTCCCCTGGTGCATCAACTCCGCCACCGACACCCCCCGCGCTTCGAGATAGTGCGTCCGGGCCCGCTCGAAATATTTGAGGTAATTCGCGTAATACACGACCCCGCCGCAATCGGTGTCCTCATAGTAAATCCTGATTTCCATAAAGGCGACCGGCTGATGCCGGACTCGCGACTGGATCCCGGTTTCTACAGCGTCAACACCGGAAACCTCGGAAGCGAGGACTCGGCTACGCCGGTGAGCTTCAGGACGAGGTCATACAGCTGCTGCACCCGTTCCGACTTCACGGGCACAAAGCCATGGCCGAGCACGGCCGTGTTGGCCGCATCGAGCAGCGGCTTCATGATCGGCCACTCTTTCATGAAGGCCTGGCCGAGCTGGTCAGCCCCAGCAGCCAGCGCGCGAAACTGCGCCGCCATCGGAAGCTTGTACTTGCCGTCCACGTCGTCGAGATAGCAGGTTCGGCAGGTATCTTGAAGCGCCTGCGGAAGTTGCTCCGGTGTGACGTCCCAGCTTCTGATGCCGTGGGTCTTGAACAAGCGGCTCTGAGCAAACGCTTCGAGGGCTCGGAGGAGCGCCCTCGTGGCCGCCTCTGGATCATGCGCCGCATGCAGCCGTCGGCTCGCATGGGCCAACAGGTCGACTGCCATCGCCTCCTTCACGTCGGCCGGGTCAAGCACGAGCCGTTCGAGAAACTGGCCATTCGCTTTGATCGGTGTGAGCACCGATTGCAAGCCGGGTGGACCGCCCCACAGGGACGCCATCTCCAGCGCCTTGACCCCCGTCTTCAGTTTGTCCCATGCCTGTCGATACTGAAACCGCTCCCAGCATTGATACCCCTCTGACAAATCGGCCAGCGCCCGATAGAGCGGCTTCTGCCCACCGCTCACGCGGAGTTCCACGTCGTGGAACAACTTGGCCGCCGCTGCAAAGAGGCCCCGGTTGAACAGATCGCACCCGTCGCGGCGGGAGACGGTGGCGGCCTCGTCCCAAGGATTCGATTGGGTCCAGGCGCGGGCCGTTCCATTCACGTCGACCGTCTCGCCGTCGTATCCGGCGGAGATCGGGACGAGAGAGACGAGTCGTGAACTCCATGGCAGGGTCACCAACGATAGCGCCGCGGCCATGGCCGCCGTCGCTCCGGTCAGGTCGACGACTATGTCACTGGACTGCAGGTCCCAGGCGCGCAGCAGATCAGGAAGCGACCGGGCGACCGTCCGGTAACACGTGGCAAAATCGTGTACTTCATTGGTGATCACCCAATCCCACCGTTTCGGCATGTGCTCGATGCGCGGTTGCACGGATTCCACGATGGCCTTGCCTGATTCGGGCAACACGAAACACAACGCTTCGGGCTTGAGCCGATTCACGGAATACACCGCTGCCTCAACGTCGTCGGTCAAGGCCAACACGAGGGCTTTCGTCGGGGGGTCCGCCGCCATCGGCGGACTATAGCATGCGGGTGGCGCAAAAGGCTGCCCTCGTTGCCCAGCGCCATGCCGAGGTTTCGTGTTGCTCGTGGCTTTTGCTTGACCGTCCGAACGAAGACGCCTAGACTTTGCTACGGTTTTTACCCACTGTGCTACACCGCACCACAACGAGGCTGTCGATGCTCTGGTGGTATTGGATGCTGCTCGGGCTGGTGCTCGTCGCCATCGAGATGATGACGCCGGGCGGATTTTATCTCCTGTTCTTCGGCCTCTCGGCGTTGATCATTGGAACGCTCGTGGGCGTGGAGATGGTGGACGTCGACTGGCTGCAATGGCTGTTGTTCTCCGGCCTGGCGGTGAGCTTCCTCCTGGTCGGCCGCAAGCCACTCGTAGCTCTGGTGAAACGAAAGGCGTCGGACATGCCCGACCTCGATTCGATGGCGGGCGAACTCGCCATCCCGCTTGAACCGCTGGGCATCGGAGAGACCGGCAGGGCCGAACTGCGGGGCACGACCTGGACCGCGAAGAATGTCGGACCGACGCCCCTTGCCAAGGGCCAACGGGGAAAAGTCACGCACGTCGAAGGGTTGACCCTGTGGATCACCACGGAATAAGCCCGTAACGCACCGGAGACGCTGGAGGAGGTGGGCATGTCAGGTGGATTTGTCGTCGTATTGATTCTGGCGCTGCTGGTCGTCTATGTCATCGCCAAAACCGCCGTGGTGGTGCCCCAGCAAAGCGCCTACGTGGTGGAGCGGCTCGGCCGTTATTCCGCGACGCTCGACGCCGGCTTTCATATCCTCCTCCCCTTCGTCGATCGGATTCGGTACAAACATTCGCTCAAGGAAACGGCCATCGACATCCCGGAACAAGTCTGCATCACACGCGATAACGTGCAAGTCTCCGTCGACGGCATCCTGTACCTGAAAATTTTGCATCCGCAGCGCGCGTCGTACGGCATCAGCGATTATGAGTTCGCGCTGGTCCAACTCGCCCAGACCACCCTGCGAAGCGAGATCGGGAAGATCGAGCTCGATCGCACCTTCGAGGAGCGGACCAATATCAACATTCAGGTGGTGAACGAACTCGACAAGGCCTCGGATCCCTGGGGCGTCAAAGTCCTTCGCTACGAAATCCGCAACATTACCCCGCCCAAAGACGTGCTCAACGCGATGGAAAAGCAGATGCGGGCGGAACGGGAAAAACGCGCGGTGATTCTGACTTCCGAAGGCGAACGTGATGCGGCGATCAACCAGGCCGAAGGGGAAAAGCAGCAGGTGATCAAAGCGTCTGAAGCGAAAAAACAGCAGCAGATCAACGAAGCCGAAGGGGCAGCCGCCGCCATCCTCGCCATCGCCCAAGCCACCGCGGAGGGCCTCCGTAAGGTCGCCGAGACCATCCAAGTGCCGGGCGGACAAGAGGCCGTGCAGCTGCGAGTCGCCGAGCAATACATCACCCAGTTTGGCGAGTTGGCCAAAGCGAGCAACACCCTCATCCTCCCGGCCAGTGTGTCCGACGTCGGCTCGATGATCGCCCTGGCGATGAACGCCGTCAAACACACCGGTCCGACGTCACACGGCAAAGCCTAGCCCTTTGTGCGCTTCACACACGCCAACCTTGTCTAACCAAAAGCAGCCGTGCAACAATAGGGATGTCTGTGCCAGCCGGAACATGGAGCGCTCTGGTGACTTCGACACGGGTCTCCCACAGACTGGCCAAGCTCACGCTGCCGACCATTTCCAATGTCCTTCCTCGCACACGCCTGTTTCGCCGCCTCGACCAAGGCAGAAAACGGTTCATTATTTGGATTCAGGCTCCGCCCGGAATGGGAAAGACCACGTTGGTCGCCAGCTATGTGCAGACCACGCGACTGAAACATCTGTGGTACCAAGTTGATGAAGGCGATGGAGATGTCGCGACCTTCTTTCACTATCTCAGCATTGCGGCCCAATCCGCCGCTCCTCGCTATCGCCAGCCGCTTCCTCGACTGACGCCGGAATATTCAGCCGGCATCCCGATCTTTGCCCGGCGCTTTTTTGAGGGTCTGTATAGCCGCCTCAAGGCTCCGTCCTTAGTCATCTTTGACAACTATCAGGACGTCCGCCAGGACACACTGTTCCACGAGATCATGGGTGTCGGTCTGAGTCACATCCCGAAAGGCATTTCGGTGGTTGTGCTCAGCCGGGAACCTATTCCTCCCATGCTGTCTCGGCTCCAGGTCGGACAGGCCATCGAGCGCATCGGGGAAGACGAGCTCCGCTTGACGGAAGGAGAAACACGACGGATCGTTGCTGTGCACGTGGAGGCCAAGGGATGGAAGGTCCCCTCGCAGCTGGCGGCACACCTCCATCATGAAACCGATGGCTGGGTGGCAGCGCTCGTCTTATCGCTCCAACAGCTCGTCTTGAAGGATGGGAGCTTGGAGTTGCCCCTCCCCGGCCAATCCGACGGCCTGTTCGAATATCTCGGCCGCGAGGTGATGAAACAACTGCCGATGGGGCATCAAGAGTTTCTCCTGCAATCCGCCTTTCTTCCCACGATGACCGTCGAGTCCGTCACGCAGCTCACCGGGAACCCAGCAGCGGGGCAGATTCTGATCTCCCTCTATCAAGGGCGGTATTTGACCGAGCGCCATCGCGGCGATGGAAGCAGCGAGCAGTACCAATACCATCCATTGTTCAGAAAATTCCTCCTCGCACAGGCCGAGACAGGACTCCCCAGGGACGAACTGAGAGCCGTCCGTCTCAGGGCAGCCAGGATTCTGGAAGAGCAAGGCCGCATCGAGACAGCCATTGCGCTCTACCGTGAGATCCAGGTTTTTGAGGAGATTGCACGGCTCATTCTGACGCACGCGCCTGAACTATCCAGCCAGGGCCGTACCCAGACACTCGAAGACTGGCTTCGAACGCTTCCAGCTCCCTTCTTCGCACACTATCCGTGGCTGCTGTACTGGCAGGCGGTATGTCGGCTCTCGAGCGCTCCTTCTGAAAGTGAGGTCCTCTTTAAGCAAGCGCTCGAGGGATTCCAGCGTAACCATGACTTGGCTGGCTCCCTGCTGGCCTGGTGCGGCATTATCACCTCGATTCAATTCACCTGGGTGCATATCGAGCGGTTTAACGAATGGATTGCCGCCTTTCCAACACTCCTTGATCCTGGAACCCCCTTTCCCTCCAGAGACATTGAAGTTCAGGTGACCGTCTGCATGTTGACGGCGCTGATGTGGAGAACGCCGAACAGCGCAGTCATTGGCCCTTGGATGGAACGAGCGCGCGTTTTGGCCGAAGGGGCCGAGGGATTCGGCAGAGAGAGCCTGATGCCGAGCCTTGTCGTTTTCTACACCTGGCTCGGTCGATTTACCGACGCCCAGGCGGTCGTGGATCACCTCTACCCCGTTCCCCCCAGCGAGAAGGACCCGCCGCTATCCCGACTCGCCTACTATGCAGCGCTCACAACCTTAGACTGGCAGGTCGGACGCTTCGACGACTGCCTTACTCGCGTCGAGGCAGGACTTGATCTGGCACAGTCCAGCGGCATCCCATTTTGGAATGCCGCCTTCCTTGGAAACGGGCTCTATGCCGCGCTCTGCAAGCAAGAATGGGATCGATCCGAACGCTATCTGCACGTGCTCGACACATTGGTCAAACATCCAGCCCATATGATGCGGTCACAATACTTGCACATCAAGGCATGGAAGGCACGGCTCACGGGCGATTTCGCGACGGCTCTCACTGACATTGAGGCGGCCCTGGCCGTCCCAGGCGTGCAGGGAAGCCTCATGGCTGAGGGTCTCCAGAGTCACCTCGCCTTCGACATTCTCCATAGTAGTGGACGGCACAAGGAGGCCCAACGGCACTGGCATCGCTTAAGAGACAACGCCGAATTATTGAACAGCGACTGGCTCTCGTATATGGCCCTCTTAGTCGCTGCCCGGGTCGCGTTCGACGGCAACAACGATCAGGAAGGTCTGGCCGCCTTGCGACAGGCCTTTGCCCTGGGAAGTCGCATGGGACCCGTGGTGGTGCCCGACTGGGTGATGGCCACCACCAGGGCATCGGCCATGGCCC
>CAYQDJ010000117.1:0-8269 GCA_964416255.1 uncultured Nitrospira sp.
AGTCCGTGACCACCATTGATTTGCTGGGAGCCGTCAGCGGCGCCGTGATTGTGACGACGCCTCAGGAAGTGGCGCTGCTGGATTCGCGTAAATCAGTGACGTTCTGCAAAGACAGCGAGGTGCCGATCATCGGCATCATTGAAAACATGAGCGGGTTGGAGTGTCCGCATTGCCACAACCATATCGAAGTGTTTCGGAAAGGCGGCGGTGAGGCGTCCGCTCAGGACATGGGGGTGCCGTTCCTTGGCCGCATCCCGCTCGATCCCGATGTCGTCACGCAGTCGGATGCCGGTGAGCCGTTCGCAATGTTTTATTCCGATACGGCCACCGCGGAGGCGTATCATTCGATTGCCAACCAAGTGGAAGTGTTTTGCAAAAAGAGTGGATCGCTGCTGAAGGTGGGGCCGCGCCCGCAGCACCAGCATTGAGAGGAGCCGGCCGGTGAAAGCCGCTGACGCAATGACGGGACTCACTCCCCTGCACGAAGCCCAAAAGGTGGTGCTCGAGGCGACGTCGGTGTTGGGCCTGGAGAAAATTTCCCTGTTGGATGCGTTGGGGCGGGTGTTAGGGGAGGATATTGTTGCCGAACGCGATAATCCTCCCTGGGATAATTCGGCCATGGACGGATTTGCCGTCCGATGGGACGACATTCAACAGGAACACGCGATCCGGAAGCCCGTGACGTTGACCGTGATCGAAGACGTCCAGGCCGGAAAGATGCCATCCGAGTCAGTCGGCCCAGGTCAGGCGATCAGAATCATGACAGGAGCACCGATCCCGCGCGGGGCGGATACCGTGTTGAAGGTGGAAGACACCGAGCACACGCCAGAGACCGTGAGAGTCTTCAAGGCGGAACCCCGCGGCGCGAATATTCGTCCGCAAGGAGAAGACGTCAAGAAAGGTGACTGTATCATCGCCAAGGGCATCCGGATTCGGCCCGGTGAAGCCGGAATGTTGGCGATCTTGGCCAAATCGTTCGTGTTCGTCTATCAACGACCCAGAGTGGCCATTTTATCGACCGGGGATGAGCTGGCTGATCTCGACGAGCGGTTCAGCGAGGAAAAAATCATTAATTCGAACAGTTATGGCATCGCCGCCGCCGTTCAAGAAGCCGGCGGAATCCCGATTCTCTTGGGCATCGCCCGGGACACCCCGGCCGCCCTGAAGGAAAAAATCTCGCACGGGCTGAACGCGGATATCCTCGTGTTGTCAGGGGGCGTTTCGATGGGCGATTACGATTTTACCAAAGCGGTCTTTCGTGATCTTGGTGCGGAGATGAACTTCTGGAAACTCGCTATCCGTCCGGGGCAACCGCTGGCCTTCGGTAAAATACACGACAAACTGGCATTCGGCCTCCCGGGAAATCCGGTCTCCTCCATGGTCACCTTCGAGCAATTGGTCAGGCCGGCGATGTTAAAGCTGGGCGGCCACCGGAGTTACGGACGTCCGGTGATGCAGGCTGCGTTTCAGGAGTCCTTCTCGAAGCGGACCGACCGGCGACACTTTTTGCGCGGTATTCTGACCCGTGAGGACGGTGTTTTCAAGGTCCGCACCACCGGAGATCAGGGATCCGGCATTCTGACCTCAATGGTGAAGGCCAATTGTCTGATCGATGTCCCGGTCGAAGTGGAGCAGCTTCATCCCGGCGACCAGGTGACGGTTCAGCTGTTGAGCGGCGAGGCCTGGCTGACGAAGACTGAGCACAGCCATTCAGTCGGGCATCGTCTGTCCTGTTGCTGAGCACAAGATAAAGGAGGTCGATCGTGCCCATAAGACGCCGAGGGCGTCCCTGTGGAGAGAGTCCGATCGAGCGTTTCATATGAGCAGATCCGTGCCCATCGTGTGTTTCGTCGGACGGTCGAACAGCGGCAAGACGACGTTGATTGAGCGGGTGATTCCCGAATTGGTCCGGGCCGGGTATCGGGTTGCGACAGTGAAACACGCCGGTCATGGGTTTGATTTGGACACGGAAGGGAAGGACAGTTGGCGGCACAAACGGGCCGGGGCAAGCAGTGTCGTCATCGTCTCAAAGGGAAGCCTGGCGTTGTTTGCCGATGTCTCCGACCAGCTGCTGGTGGAAGACGTTCGCAACCGGTTTTTGGATGACTCCTATGATTTGATTCTTGCCGAAGGATGGAAGAGCGAAGGCTATCCGAAGATCGTGGTGATCAGGGAACAGGCCGGTGAGATTCCGTTCTCTCAAGACGGGCTTCTGGCCGTGGTTTCCGACAAGGCGGTCGACCTTCAGGCGCCGGTGCTGCATCTCGATGATGTGTCCGGCGTGGCGAATTTGCTGATGACGTATTTTCCTCTTCGACGTCCGCGCGCGGAGCATGAACTGGAAGCCTAAGGCTACGCTCCTTCTGGCTTTCGGGGCCGCCGTCGTGGCCCTCGGCGGGGTGGCTGTTCCGCTGACCAACCATCCGAAATTCTGCGCCAGCTGTCATACCATTGCCCCGTCCTATGAAAGTTGGGTTAGGTCGTCGCACAAGGATGTGACGTGCGTGGCCTGCCATGTGCGACCCACCGTCGAGGGGTGGATTGAAGATAAAGCGTTGAACGGGCTCAAGGATGTGGCCATTCACGTCTTCGGGACACCGACCGAGCCGCATAATTTGCGCGCGACCGTCGATTCAGACGTGTGTATAGGCTGCCATCGGAATATCCTTCGGGTGTCCGAAGTGGCTCCGCGCGATCTTCCGCCGCCGGTGAAGGAGGTCGGGCTTGTGATGAATCATCGTCAGCATATGGAGGCATTCACCGTCCGCGGCCAGGGAGAAGGCTGCACCACGTGTCATGCCGGTGTGGTGCATGACGCCCCGATCAAGGGATACCCGATCGTCATTCCCCGCGGCCATGTTTCCGCGGACAGTGAGTCCTGGTACCCGGACTACCCCGAGGGATCATACCTGCGGACGAGGGCGCTCAATGATTGTTTTCGTTGTCATGACGGCAAGACCGGGCATCAGGCGAAGGTCCTCAGTCGGAAGTGTGAGACCTGTCATCTCCCCGAGAAGATCGCCGACGCACTCTTGTTTAACTAGCCTGGCCACACACGAAGACGACTTATGCGGACGCCCGTCTTGACGGTCTCTCACCTGACCAAACGCTTCGGGACATTTCCCGCCGTCAACGACGTGTCGTTCGACATTCAGCCGGGTGAGATTCTCGGTCTGCTGGGACCCAATGGGGCCGGCAAGACGACCACGATTCAAATGTTGCTCGGCTTGATCACTCCGACCGCCGGGACCATTCGTATGTTCGGCCTCGATCTCTCGACGCATCGGGAAGAGATCCTCCAGCAGGTGAATTTCTCGTCCACCTATCTGTCAATGCCACAATCGCTGACGGTTGAAGAGAATTTATGGGTGACGGCACGGCTCTATGGGCTTTCGAATATCCCGCAGCGTGTGGACGGCATCGTCAAGAAACTCGACATGGAGGAGTTTCACCGAAAGGTGACCAGGAAGCTGTCGTCCGGCCAACTGACGAGGCTGACCCTGGCCAAAGCACTGCTCACGGAACCCAAGATTCTCTTCTTGGATGAGCCGACGGCCAGCCTCGATCCGGATGTGGCCCACAAGATCAGGGCCTTGCTCAAGGAGGAGCGCCGGTCCGCGGGGTTAAGCATCCTCTACAGCTCCCACAATATGCGCGAGATGGAAGAAATGTCCGATCGCATTATGTTTCTCCAGCGCGGCAGAGTTGTGGCGGAAGGTACGGCCCGTGACATCGTGGCTCGCTTCGGAGATCAGGATTTGGAAGAAGTCTTTCTCCGGCTCGCGCGTGAGTCGCGGTCTTGACGCGGAGGTGATCAGTGACCGGTGTGTTCGAATTGATGACGGGAGTCGGGATTGGCGGACTCGCGCTGAGCGCGGGATGGGGCTTCTTCTGGCTCGCGGTGGGACTAGTCGGCGTCCGACGAGGCACCTGCTCCTGGCGGGTGGTGGTCAACAGTCTTACGGTCGGCCTGGTCCCGCTGGCATTGCTCGTTGGAGTGTGGTGGTGGGTCGGCGCCGACGCCGGGTGGCGGTTTGGCATCGGCCTCTCCGCGATGCCGATCGTGCTCCTAGGGTTGGGTTTGCGTCAGACGCCCGACGGCCAACGAGCCGCGGTGCACATGCTGGGGGGCGTTCATCAGCTGATGGATGAAATTCTGGGCTCTCATCGCGGCTGCGGGGGGTGCGCCCACGAACAGGATGGCAACGGCTGTCCATGAAACTCCACCGCATCGTCGCCCTGATTGTCCGCCATCTGTATCTCTATCGAAGAAGTTTGCCGCGCATCATGGAGATTTTCTATTGGCCCTTTCTGGATCTGGTGATCTGGGGATTTATCACGTTGTACCTGGCTCGTTACCAGAGCGAAGTGCCGGGGTTTGTGACATTTTTTATCGGTGCCCTGATTCTCTGGGACATGCTGTTTCGATCGCAGCAGGGGATCACCATTTCCTTTCTGGAAGAGATCTGGGCGCGCAATCTGATGAATCTGTTTGCCAGTCCCTTGAAGCCCAGCGAATTTCTCGCGGCCACGATGGCCATGAGCATTATGAAAGTCGCCTGCGTATCGATCGTGATGGTCGTCTGTGCCTGGCTGTTCTACTCGTACAATGTGTTCGTGATCGGACTGTGGTTGATCCCCTTCGTGATGAATCTTGTGATCACAGGCTGGGTGATTGGCGTGTTCACCACCTCGCTGATCATGCGGTTCGGCCAAGAAGCGGAGGTGCTCGCCTGGAGCATGGTGTTTCTCTTCCAGCCGATCTCCTGCGTGTTCTATCCGATCGACGTGCTTCCCTGGTGGCTCCAGTTCGTCGCCTGGGCGAACCCCGCCGCGCATATATTCGAAGGCATGCGGTCCGTGTTGACCTCAGGAGGTCCACCATGGACTCATTTAAGCTGGGCAGCGGGTCTTAACCTCTTGTGTCTGATGGCGGCTGTCGCATGGTTTTATCGGACCTTCTCCTACTGCAAGGAGCAGGCCTTACTCGTTCGCGTGGGCGAGTAAGGTTGTAATCGGCCATGCCCTATGCTAAGGTGTGACAACTTTATCGTACGGGTCTCGCGGTAAAGCAGTTCGAAGAGAAGACCCACAACGTCGATGTTGCCTTGTCCGGGAATTTCGTCGGAAGTCAGACCTAAGTCGCTGCATCGATCGCGTCTTCGGCCCGCTCCTTCCCCTGTTCCTCGAGTTCAAGACAATGTCATCATTTAAAGGAGGAACCCCGATGGGTTCGAAGATTTATGTCGGTGGGTTGCCCTATTCGGCGACCGAGCAGCAGTTGAGTGATTTGTTTGCGGCACATGGCGCGGTGGCGTCGGCGAGGATTATCACGGACAAATTCACCGGACAATCTCGAGGCTTCGGCTTTGTGGAGATGTCCTCTGATTCTGAAGCTCAGGCGGCCATTACCGCGTTGAACGGCGCTGAGATGGGCGGGCGCACCCTGACCGTCAACGAGGCGCGTCCTCAAGAGCCGCGTGCGGGCGGAGGCGGCGGGCGCGGGGGATTCGGTGGTGGCGGTGGACGCAGCGGCGGCGGTGGAAAACGCGATCGCTGGTAGTTCCGGGATTGAATGACTCAGGAAGGGCCGTTGCCGGAAGGCGACGGCCCTTCTGTTGTGCTGTGGACCAGCCTTGTGGATGTCGGCAAGAGGATGGTAAGAACTGTGATTACTCAAGCCGCCTCTGAAGGGTGCACATGGAGCCCTCACCCGCAGTACAATCCGCCACCCTCTCCCTGACCGATCTGCAGGCCTTTTCCTTTCACCGCTGTCCTGTCCTGGTTGTCGAAAACTTTTGGTCGGCCGAAGAGCGCCGGTATTTTCGAGAGGCCATGTGCCAGGCGAATTGGAAGAGCCTGTCCCAGCTGCCCAGGGTACGGGAGGATTTCCCCCATTCCGGCGATTGGGCGAAAGCGGAGATTCTTCAAGCCCAAGGCCAGCGGCTGCTGTCGCGGCTGCAACTGCCGTGCATTCATGAGTACATGGAGTCCTTTCCGGACATCACCGGTCGCCACATGGGATTCAGTTACTACTCCTACGCCGCAGGCGACTGTTTGCTGACCCATGATGATACAGATCAAGGCCATCTCACCGGTGGCCGGCAGGCTCCCTTAAGGCGTCTTGCGTTGGTGACCTATTTCCACGAGGAGTGGCGGTCGGACTGGGGAGGGGAACTCATTATCTACGCGAGGCGGCCCAATCATACGGCTGAGCGTCCCGACCTCATCCCGACGCATTGTATCGAGCCCCGCCCTGGATCACTGGTCATGTTCACGGTTCCTCGCTTCCATCGAGTCTGTCGCGTGGATGTGACCGCAGGGCCCCATCGGCGATTGTCGATCGCCGGCTGGTTCATGACGGAACACGGCTGAAATGATTTAGAGGGAGTTTGGGTTTCCCGGACAAGCCTGCGCCGAGAAGCGCGATGCGTTGCCCGTGATGTGCAAGAGGCTGCGAAGGGCTGAGCCCCCAATGGGACTCATCCGAACCAGTCCACGTCGCCTGTCCCCCGGGCTGATGCCGATGGCCCGATGGTAGGAAGTGGGCCTACGACCACCTCCCGGACAAACGTTACCAAGGCGGCGCCGTCAATGGGTTTTTCGATGAATGGCCATGTCCCCCGGTTAATGCGGTGACTGTCCAACTCTTGGTCCGGATTGCCGGACATCAGCGCTACGCGAAGACCGGGGCGCATGGCGACCGCACGTGCCGCCAGCACATGCCCATGCACATGTGGGAATTGGTTGGACGAAGAAACCAACTGAAAGGCGGGAGGCGGCAGCACGAGGTCGGTGAGCAGGAGGTCGATGGGTCCTTCGTGCTCCGTACAGACCTTCAAGGCCTCCGAACTTCCCGCTGCTCTCAGCACCACAAACCCCGCCTCTTCCAGGACATTCGCACAGCAGGCGAGCAGCGCAGGTTTGTCCTCTACGACGAGAATGGTGGGCGGCGGCGCACTAGGCGGCATACATCGACCGACACAACATTGGAGCTGGCTCGATCATAGATCGATGGGCAGGGAGTAGCCAGGAAATCCATGCTTCCGCACACAGAGTGAAGACGGCCGTCACGCAGGCGCGCAACGATTACGGCGTGGCGACGGATGACCGGATCTTGAGCGCCTCCAGCCGTTTCTTGTCGAGCGTGATATGGAGCGAGTGGTCCTGCGTTACGATCACGGCTCCTGGCGCTCCGCCTTTGACCTTTTTCACCCACTTGCGTCTCGTATAGATCACCTCACCCTTGCCGCTTTTTCTGAGATCACTGTAGAGCAGAGCCAGAGTGGCGGCATCTTGCACCGTCGCAGGCGGCGGATCCTGTCCTTTCTGCAGCCGCACGAGGACGTGCGAGCCGGGTGCGCCCCGGGCATGCAGCCAGAGATCATCGCTCTTGGCGAGACCGAATGTCAGTTCCTCATTCTCCCGTGCATTGCGCCCGATAAAGATCGGCAACCCGTCCGTCGACGTAAATCGACGGAACGGACCGCAGCGCTCACGGCCGGAATTGTCGCCCGTTCGCCCCGTGCGCCGCGGAGACGCGTGCGCCGGCGAGGGAGAAGGTGCCGGCGGAGTCCAGCTGTTTTGCTCGATCGCCCGGAGCTCCTGCCGGAGGCTGTTCAGCTCACGCTCCGCCCGTAAGATGCGCGGGTGCAGCTCCCGTTCGGCCGACAAATATTTTTGATGCTTCTTGAAGTAGCTGTCCAAATTACCCTGCGGGGATTTGGTCGGATCGAGAGGAATGGTGACCTGCGGCATGGCCGAGTCGTAATAGTCCACGACGGTCACGCGGTCCACCCCTCTTTGAATGGCGCCGAGATTCGCTTTGATCAATTCCCCATAGCGAGCGTGCTCCCGGTAGGTCCCGGCCTTCTCCAAGTCTTCCCGCCAGGCCTCGATTCGTCGCTGCTCCTTCTTCAACGTTTTCTGAAGCGCTCGGCGCCGAGCGTCCTTTTGATCGTCTACCGCCAACCGTCTTTCCAGGTCAAGATAGCGGGACTCAATTGCAGCAGAGAGAGGGAATGCGACGCTTGCCTCATGCTCGATCACGCGATCCGCATCCTGCCCTTGCGGTCCTGGGCCTCGGTGAGCGGGAAGAGCATACGGGCGTCCGATCAGGGTACGGTCGCCGCTCATCTTGGCTTGGACCAGTCCATCCGCGTTCAGCAAAATGACATCGGCCGTTCGGCCGGTCAGTTCGCTGATGAGTGTCCGCGGTCCGGCCTGGGTGACGAGACGAAGCTCGATGATACGATCCTGTGACACTTGA
>CAYQDJ010000118.1:0-8171 GCA_964416255.1 uncultured Nitrospira sp.
GCGAACACCCAGGTAGCCGAAATACTGACCTTGGTGATCGATCTGATACCCGGTAAAAACGTCTCCCCCCAAAACCGGGCTAGAACAGACCAGGCTGATGACGACTATTGCCAGCCAGACTGAACGAGTGCGTGCCATTGCGTCTCCCCCTTATCAATGCTGTCCATTCGCAACCGAACGATCACGGCATCGCCTTGTCTCGTCACCTCGATACAGGCCACCTTGAGGATCACCTCGCCCACATAGAGCAGGCCTTGTCCGGGCAGGTCGTCAACACATTCGTGAATGTGGACGGCAAGACCTGAGAAGGACATATCCATCACGTAGGCGGTGTACATCTGGTGATGAAACACGAGCCGACAAGCCGCACGACACGTGGCCCTCGGGAATCGCCTTCTAGATGGCCGGCGGGAGTGGGCCATTGCCCGAAATGCGGTAAACAGCGACCGGAAACTGCTCCAGGTGGAAGGGGCCATTTCTCCATCCACTTCCCAGGCATCCTCGCGTACGAACAGGTCTCCGATGAGTCCATCAATGCCCGCTTCATCCTGGTCGAGGAATTTGACGCCCACTTCGAAACCGGACGGCTCGAGCCGTTCTTGTCGCGTCACCACTCCCTTGAACGCCATGTTTCTGTTCCGACCCAGAGCCAAATTCAGCGTCACGACCTGGGACGTCGGCAAGAACAGCTCCTGCACCTCGATACCGGCGCCGATTTCGCTCAGGTCTTTCGTCACTCCGTTGACGCGTGACGAGCCACACGAGAGTTCACAGGGAATCCTGCGCGGGAGGCGAAACACATTTCTCCATTGCGGCAACTCGTCCGCGCAGAGAATCGCCAACGCCAGCAGCACCAGATTGGCACCCCCCCAGAACAGGCTGACCTCCAGGCCGGGGAAGGCTCCATGGGTCAGCCAGGTTTGAACACCCACCGTCAGTCCCGCCACAAGGCTACCAAGCAGGAGCAGGTGCGGGACAACGGTCCACGCCTGGTCGATTCCGCGCTTTTCAAGCTTTTCACCCTTCGGCGTCACCACGAACGCTTGGGACTTATGGGGTCTGATCAGGGTGGCCACCGTGGCACTCGCCAAGCTAAAACACATGGCGGTTTCATAGACGTCCGCCCAAAACGCGTTCCGGGTGCCTCGGCTTACGGTCCGCATCATCACGAGCGAAGCCCAGAAATACACTCCAAAGAAATGAACGAGCGCAACAACACCCGCATGGACGGGAGAAATCCCGAGCAACAATGCTGAGAGCGGGGCGGCCAGACAGATCACTCGAGGGAGGCCGTGAAAGAAATAGAAAATGGACCCCAGATAGTCGATACGCTGCGTCATGGTCAAACCGCGGACCATCAGAGGATTGCACTTCATGAACAGCTGGACGCACCCAATCGCCCAACGAGTCCGTTGCTTCAGATACCCAGCAAACGTTTCCGGCATGAGCCCAGCCGCCAGCACCTTGTTGAGGTAGCGCGATTCATATCCTCTGGCATGAATCAGCATGCTGGTATGAATGTCTTCCGTGATCGTGTCCGTTTGAAAACCACCAATTTCCATGAGCGCCCGTCGGCGAAAGAGACCGGAGCTGCCCGCGAAGAACGCACTGTTGTGGGCATCGCGGCCCGGCTGCAGCACCCGAAAGAACAGCGCCTGCTCATTTTTCAGTTCGGATTCAAGACGGAGGTTCTTCTGAAAAATGTCGGGGTTATAGAAGTGATGAGGCGTTTGCACAATCGCCACCCGCTCGGCATCGAAGAACCCGACCGTCTCAGCCAAAAATCTGGACGTCGGGACATGATCGGTATCGAAGACGGCGACCAATTCTCCTGTGGTTCGCTGGAGTGCATGATTGAGGTTGCCCGCCTTCGCATGATCGCGATTCGGACGACGCACATACCCGCAGCCCATCGACTGCGCCAGCGCACGGACCTCATCACGGCGGCCGTCGTCCAAGACGTAGACTTTGTACTTGTCGGCAGGATAATCCTGGCTCAAACACCCCACGAGTGTCCGTCGCAAGATTTCCAAGGGCTCGTTGACGACCGTGACGAGGATATCGACCGTCCGCGGGGTCGTCACGGCAGGCGGCTGTCGTTCCACCGGCTTCCACGCCTGAAAGGTAAAAAACATCAGCTGGAGCAACCCGTATCCCTCAGCCAGCAGCACCGTGCCGCTGATGACCATACTCGGCCAATCGCCCGTGTTGAGTGTGTACAGGCCGCGCCAGAGCAGGTACCGCGCATATAAAAACAAGGTCAGCGCCAAGATGATCTGGCGACCTCGATTCTTCCAACTCAACAGGCTGATCACCGCCAACAGCATCAGCGACAGCGGGATCGCGACCGAGTCGCTATAGAAGTGGTTCAACCAAGTCATGGGGGCGCCCCTTTCTGAAAATGTCGGCGCGATGGGCTGGCCATCCGTTTGACCTTCGCATCGTCACCCTTGTGTGATCGATGCGGCTGAATGTCCCTGCGGCCAACATGACCCAAGTCTAGAAGGGCGAATACGTTGCGCCTATACCGATGTGGTAGGGGACGCGCTCCACGAGAGAGGTACTGCTTTTGTGGGGATCGCCTGAAGCGGCTCTCGAGTTATCATGCGACAGGAACAGTGCGGCGCCAAGTCAACCGCAAACTATACTGGATTAGGTTAAACTACTACGTGGTTACGCTTGCCAACCATACCCTTAAGATTTTGCTCATCCTCGGTTGCGCGGCGGCTCTGCTGATGGTGGGCACGCGCTTCACTAGTAGTGCGACGAGCGGAAGCCGCGAGAATCCGATCGTCGCCACGCTAGGATCCCAATCCATCACCTTGGCGGAGTTGGAACGAGTGGCGGCCATGCCGCTGTATGAGATCGATCAACAACGTCATCGACTACTCCGCAACACGCTCCAAACTATGATCGACGAGCGTTTGTTGGCGCGGGAAGCGGCGCAACGAGGAGTCACTGTCGAGCAACTGTTCGCACAGGCTTCCCGGTCGTCCGAAGTCGCTCGACTGGCGAACCTACCCGCCCCGCTCAAACGGCTCAGCACGGCGATGTCGTCAGGGCCGGACCAGGCGGCATCCGTTGACCCGAAGGAGCAGGCCAGGATCCGGCAGGCGTTTCTGGTGAGTCTGCGCCGCCAGATCAGCATCCAGATCGCACTCCACGAACCGGTTCCGCCGATCCTCGCAGTGACTAGCGATGAGGATCCGACGATCGGCTCCGCTGATGCGCCGGTCACGATCGTCGAGTTTTCGGACTTCCAATGCCCGTACTGCAAACTCAGCGCGTCGGTGATCCGGGAGGTCTTGGAGAAGTATCCCGGCCAGGTCAAAGTGGTCTATCGGGATTACCCCGGACCAAACCATCCCTACGCGCAGCTCGCGGCCGAAGCCGCCCGCTGCGCCGGTGATCAGGACCAATTCTGGGACTATCATGACCTCTTATTCAGCCGGCAAATGCCAGGCAGTGGATGGGACTTTTTTGCCTTGGCCACCGAGTTGCAGCTCGATATCCCCGCCTTCACGTCCTGTCTCGAATCACATCGCCACCGTGAGGCGGTTATGAAAGATCTTTACGCCGGCCTGAAGCTCGGCATCAGCAGCACACCGACCTTTTTCATCAATGGCCGCCCTGTGGTCGGTGCTCGTCCCTTCGCCGACATCCGGGCGATGATCGACCCGCTGTTGAAAGACGGAGAGGTAAGAACTGAAGCGGAAGCCCGGTAGCCGATCGGACTACGCGAGGAGGGTCAGCAGATTCGAGGGAGTTGCTCCCCTGAGAGGAGGTCAAGCAGGCGATGGGTGCCGAGCACCGTGTGAAGCACGACCTGAGCAGCCTGGTGGCCGGTCACTCGTCCGATTCGTGCCGCCTGAGAAGCCACGGCATGCCGACGCATCAGACATAAAGCTGCGTCGGCTTGCGCCTCCGGCACAAAGGCGACGAACCGGCCCTCATTTGCTACATAAAGCGGATCGAGACCTAATAACTCGCATGCCCCTCGGACGGTGTCACTAACCAAGAGAGTGGTCTCCTCCACGACCATCCCGACATTGGCCGCACCGGCCAGTTCGTTGAGCGCGGTGGCCAAGCCGCCGCGCGTGAGATCGCGGAGGCAATGCACCTCGACGCCACCCGCGATCAACTCTCCGACGACTCGATGCAGCGGCGCCGAATCGCTCGAGATGTCACCGGCAAACGTCAGCCCGTCCCGCACACTGAGCACCGCAATCCCATGTGAACCGAGGTCACCGCTGAGCAGAATGGCATCACCCGGTCGAATCGCCTGAGGTCCCACGGAAACGCCCCGCGGCACAAGGCCCACCCCGGCCGTATTGATGAACAACCCGTGGCCCTTCCCTCGGTCCACGACCTTCGTATCACCCGTGACGATCGGCACATCGGCGGCGCACGCCGCAGCCGCCATGGACGCCACGACCTGCTCGAGTGTTCGAAGACTCAACCCTTCTTCGAGGATAAATCCCGCACTGAGACCCACAGGCTGCGCCCCGCACATGGCCAAGTCGTTGACTGTACCGTGCACGGCCAAACTGCCGATATCGCCACCGGGGAAAAACAGCGGATACACGACGTAAGAATCCGTCGTGAAGGCCAACGTCCCCTCAGGCACAGGCCAAACGGCGCCGTCATGAAGGGACGTTAACCGTGGATTATCGAACGCCCGTAGAAAGAGATCCCGAATCAGCTCCTGCATCAGGCGCCCGCCGCCCCCGTGCGCCAACTGCACCGTGTCGCCGGACAGGGGCATGGGACAGTGCAATTCAAACCTCTGTTCGTCCGTCATGTGGCGGCCTACGCCTGCGCGCCTTGTCCTGCTCGCCGGTAGCGATAGTAAGCGGCGCAGGCGCCTTCACTCGAAACCATCGGGGCACCCAATGGCCGCTCCGGGGTGCATCGGGACGCAAAGGCGGGACAGTCCGGCGGCTTCAGCAAACCCTGCAGCACCAGCCCGCTTCGACAGTCGGGATCTTCTCCGGCGCCTGCTCCAGCCTGAGCCAGTGCATCGCGAAATCGAATCGTCGCATCGCACTCGGCATAGATGGCACGGAGCCGAAGGCCGCTCTGTCGGATTTCTCCGATGCCACGCCATGTGCGCGACACCGGCTCGAACACCTCCTCAACCATTTGGCGGGCCAGCCGGTTCCCCTCACGGCGTACGGATCGCGCATACTGGTTTTCGACTTCCACCCGGCCTTCCTCCAGTTGGCGCACCAGCAAAAGCACCCCTTCCAGAATGTCGAGTGGTTCGAATCCCGTCACGACGATGGGCACACGATAGCGGGAAGCGAGCGCTTCATATTCGTGACAGCCCATTACGGTACACACATGACCGGCCGCCAAAAACCCCTGAACCTGACTCTGCGGTGACGATAAGATAGCCTCCATGGCCGGCGGCACCAACACCTGGGCCGCCAACAAGCTGAAATTCTCCAGCTTCTCGGTTTGGGCTTGTCTCACAGCCATCGCCCACGCAGGCGCGGTCGTTTCGAACCCGACGGCAAAACACACGATCTCGCGCTCCGGATGAGTGCGGGCCAGTTCGACCGCATCCAGCGGCGAATACACGATCCGCACGTCCCCGCCCGCCGCCTTCACGCCGAACAAATCGCCCCGAGAACCAGGTACGCGGAGCATGTCTCCGAAGGAGCAGAAGATCACGTGCGGCAATGACGCCAGCACGATCGCCTCATCAATGAGAGAGACCGGGGTCACACAGACCGGACATCCTGGCCCGTGGATGAGATTCAGGTTCGAGGGCAACAAGGCATCGACACCAAACCGCACGATGGCATGAGTCTGTCCACCGCAGACCTCCATGATGGTCCAGGGTCGGCGCACGATGTGGCGAATGCGATCCGCCAATGACGCCGCGAGAGCACGGTCTCGATACTCGTCCACATACTTCATCGCCATTGTCTCGCGAGCGGGTGAACAGAACCGCCTGATAACCCGACCATGCTCTACCTCTCGTCTCCGTTCTGTCCTCGATTCAGCTGTTCCATCAGTTCCAGCGAGTGCCGAGCGGCCTCTTCATCGAGCCTGCTGATGGCAAACCCCACGTGAACGATGACATAATCGCCGACCTGAGCCTCGGGTACCAGCGCGAGCGAGATGGCTTTGGTTATTCCGCCGAACGACACGGAAGCGGTACGAAGCTGGTCATCCGTAATGGTCAGCACTTGACCGGGGACTGCCAGGCACATACCACCCCCTACGATGTCCTCGTGTGGTGAGCCGCGACCACAATTTGCCCCAGCGAGAGACCACCGTCGTTCGGCGGGACCAGCCGATGGCGGTAGACTGTAAACCCCGCTTGTTCCAAACGCCGTTTCGCCAAAGAGGACAACAGCCGGTTCTGAAAACAGCCGCCGGTCAACACCACTCGGGGCAGCGACGTCCGTTGCGCAACCATGAGAATCACCTCAGCCATCCATTGATGAAAGCGGGAGGCGATGCGATCGGCAGTCTCCCCATGTTGGAGATCACCCAGCAGGGCGCGGATCATCGGCCGCCAGTCGATCTCTTGAGGGTCTGCGCCCGACAATGCAACGGGATAGGCGTCGGCTGGATCTGACACGCGTTCTGCGGCGAACTCCACCGCCATGGCCGCTTGGCCTTCGAACGACGAGACCTGGCACAAGCCGGTCAGCGAGGCCACCGCATCACACAGTCGGCCCATGCTCGTCGTCCACGAAGCCGGCGCCGAGGATCCAAGCAGCATCGCCAGCTGACTGCGCTCGGCAGCGGCCACCGGCCAACCTGGCGCGGTCAGCATCCGCTCGCCGATGACATCCCATAAGACGGCCGCAGCTGATCGGCGCGGCTCCCGCATGGCGGCCTCTCCGCCAGGCAGACGAAACGGACGCACATGCGCCGCCCGGGTAAATCCACCATACCCGGCAATCAAACATTCGCCTCCCCAGAGGCGACCGTCCAACCCATACCCCGCACCATCCCAGGCCACGCCCAGGACCGTGCCCTCAAGCTTGTGCTCCGCCATGCACGCCGCGACATGGGCATGGTGATGCTGCACACGCACAAGCGGCACCGCCCGCGAGGCCGACAGTTCTCGCGCGAATACGGTGGACCGATACTCAGGATGCAAGTCGCAGGCGATGATCGCCGGCTGGACGTGAAGCATCCGCTCGAGATCGCCCACCGCCTGACGAAACGCCTTGTCCGCCTCGAGGGTGGACAAATCGCCCAGGTATTGACTCAGCAGCACTTGATCTGCGGCGGACAGGGCCACGGTGTTTTTCAGATGCCCGCCCAAGGCCAGCACCGGCTGTCTGATGATCGCTCGGTCAAGTCGGATGGGAGTGGGAACAAAGCCGCGCGCCCGGCGTAACGGAAACGCTTCGCCCTCGACCAGCCGGATCACGGAATCGTCCACGGGCCGGGCGATAGGCCGATCATGCACGAGAAACACATCGGCGATGCCGTGGAGCCGAGCCAACGCCTCTTCATTCCCCACCACAATCGGCTCCTCGGACCGGTTGCCGCTGGTCGCAACGACCGGACGCCGCAGCTCGGCCGTCAGAAGATGATGCAGGGGCGTCGCGGGTAACATGCCGCCGACAAACGGATTGTTCGGAGAAACGGACGGTGCCAGTATTCCTCCATCTCTTCGCCGCAGCAGCACGATCGGAGCAGCCGGGGACGTCATCCACCGTTCTTCTTCCGGAGACAGCTCACAGAACCACCGCACCGCATTCAACGAAGGAAACAGGACGGCGAACGGCTTCGCAGGCCTGTGCTTCCTGATCCGCAACCGAGTGACTGCGGTTTCCGACTCGGCATCGCACCACAATTGGAAGCCGCCGACTCCCTTCACTGCGGCAATCGCTCCTTCGCCCAGGACCCGGCAGGTCTCATGAAGAGCCGTCTCGCCTTGTGCGAGACAGTGCCCGTCCACGTCCCATAATTCGACATGCGGGCCGCAAACATGGCAGGCCGTGGGTTCGGCATGGAACCGCCGGTCCGACGCATCGCCGTATTCCGTTTCGCACGATGGGCACAGTGGAAATCCGGCCAGCGTGGTGTATCGACGGTCATAGGGAAGATCCGTGACGATGCTGAACCGCGGACCACATTGCGTGCAAGAGAGAAACGGGTACCGATAGCGCCGGTTGTCGGGATCGCCCAGGTCGCGC
>CAYQDJ010000119.1:0-8168 GCA_964416255.1 uncultured Nitrospira sp.
GTGGCGCGGATTCAGGTCGAAGAGCCGATCTACATCCGGCCCGCCGAACGGGTCAGTTGGCTCTAGGATTTCGGGTGGAGCCTCCCGGTGCGCGTCATCATGAGCGCACCGGGCTACGTGCCTGGCTGTGCGGTTGACACAAGGCAGGGGGTCTAGCAAGGCTCCCTGCCTTTTCTTTCGGAAGTGAGAGCGTGGTCCCAAGCAAATCATCGCTCATCATCAGTGTCCTCATGGTGGTCTGCGGGTGGCTCGCCGCCAACGGGCTGCATCGGGTGGATCAAGACCTGCGCATCATCTATTCCGAACACACGGTCGCGGTCACCGATCTTGGGCACATCTATGCCGACTTGATACGGTACCGGTCGACCATCCTGCGGGCGATTGAAGCGGATTCCGAACGAGCGTTCACGCGAATCACCTCATCGCTTCCGGTGGTTCGGGACAGAATCGAAGCGGCGATCCAACGATATATTGCAGCCAGCAAGAAGACGACGGCCATGGTGAAGGCTGATGTCAGAGAACTGGCGGAGTTGAGAGTGGCGCAGTCCAAGCTGGACGCCTATCTAGGCTCCTCCGACCACACGATTGAGCTGCTGAAGCGCCTGTGGGCGAGCTCCGCGCCCGCGGAACGAGCGCGGCTCCGTAAAGAAGCCGAATATTATGCGGCAACGGTCGCCGGCGCGAAGTTGATCGAAGCCACGGTGGCGCTCGAGGAGTTGTTGACTATCGTGGGGCAGGTGGCGGGAGCGGTGCGCAAAGATGGAGAGGCGGCCCTCAGAACCATGACGCTGATGATCATGACGGGCACTATCGGCCTCATCTGCCTGATCTGGCTATTCCCCCCGGGACGACGATCTGCCGGGACCTCGAATATCGAATCCAGCGGAAGGAACACCCCGACCAACGTCATGCCGACCAGTTGACCGGACCGCTGTCGCGGTTGAGCCGGGACAGCCTGCGGCGGCTCTGTCCGGTGGCCGGACCCTCTGCTTCGCACGCCGGTTGGACGGGTCGATAACGACTGGAAAAAACAGTCAGTTCGCAGTACAGTGCTGCTCCTAGCAACGAACAATTTAGACCAAGACGAGGTGGGGGGATGACGACAAACCGAGGCGGGGCATTGACTCGGGCGGTTCTTCTCGGAATCGGAATACTCGTGGCTGGGGCCGGGTGCGGGGGGAAGCACGTGGCATCGACCTCCGGCGACCAGTCCACGACCCTGAAGGGCACGAGGGAGACAAGTGCGAGACCGGTTGAGAGTGTGAAGCAGGAGCCGATGGCTTCCGTTGAGCCGCCGCCGGCCGGGGCGGGCAGTGCGTCTAGTGACATGTCACTCAGCAGCCCGGCTGCTTCAATGAGCCCCTCCGCCGCGGAAGAAAAAGCGGCGGTTTCAGAGCCCGCGGCTCCACCGCAGAGCAGCTTGTTGCCCAGTGGACCTTCCGCCACGGGAAGCGGCGAAATGCCCATTCCAACGGCGCCGCTCGCCGCGTTGGACGATATCTACTTTGATTTTGATCACTATGTTGTTCGCGACGACGCGCGGAGTATTTTGGAGAGCAATGCCGACTGGATGCGGAGGCAGCCCGACCGGTCGCTGTTGGTCGAAGGACACTGCGACGAGCGAGGGACCATTGCCTATAATCTCGTATTGGGCGAGAAACGCGCACGATCGGCCAAGCGGTATCTGGAAGATCTCGGCATTCCCGGGTCCCGCATTCAAACGATCAGCTATGGGGAGGTCCGGCCGTTCTGCCGAGAGCACAACGAAAACTGCTGGAGCAAAAACCGCCGGGCGCATTTCGTCGCTCGGTGAGCAGTCGGTTCATCACCCTGACACCTGGGAGGTCGGCGTGAACACGTGGCTGGTCTTTGTGAGTCTGATCCTGGTGAGCGTCGGGGGTTGTTCGGGCACCGGACAACGAATCGATCTGACGATTCCCGGATCCACGAGCGCCGCCTCGCCGCCACCGTCTACCGGACCTCGGATTGCCGTCTTGCCCTTCAAGGATCTGCGGGTCGAGCAGGCGCATCTTGGCCAGCGTGAGCATCTCTGGGGCGGGCAGAGTTATTTCGACCTCCCGAACGGCACCGTGTCTCAGGCGACCGCTCAAGCCTTCGTCGAATATCTCGCTCGACATGGATGGCGGGCGTTTCTGGAGGGCGGGCCGAATACGAACAGCTCCGACGTCACGATCCAGGGAACGATCACCGAACTCTCCGTCGATGCCAAAAGCGGCTTCATGCGTACGGATCTTTCGGTGAAGAACAGCCTGGCGTTTCAGATCAGCAACCACAGCGACCAGAGTCTGGTGCGCGAACGGGTCTCGGGCGCTGCCACCGACCGGGTGTTTTGGTTTCACCCGGACGACGCCCAAAGGTTGCTGAGTGAATTGCTGGAGAGTAATTTTCAAAAATTCATGAACGACGTGCGCCTTGACGGGACGACCATGCGGTTGAGTCACTAACCAACACGCCCGTCGCCGTCCTTCTCGCCTCCAGAGGTTCCCAGAGAGGACCCTGACCCCGGGTGTCGTTGGGCGGGTCAGGTTCGCCATGGCTAGGCTAGGCTGCGTAGAATCGAGCTCAGTGCGGCGCCCCGACCCGAGAACCCAGCGTCATAGCGGGCTCTCAGGTCGTGTGGTCGGGTCATCAGCGGCGCGAGGCTTCGTCGCGTTGGCAGCTGGCCTCAGCTAACATTTTCTGACCGGCACTGGCATCCTTCGGGATGCGGGCGAGGCAGGTCTGCAGTGAGTCGCCATACGTGCCGGCGGCCACGCGGTCTCCGCTCTTGGCCGTGGCGCTGCCGACGATGCCTTGCCGGATCGCCTCATCACGCCTGCAGCCTTCTTCCACGATCTGCCTGACGCCCGCGGAGGCTGACGACGGAATTCGGGCGAGGCAGGATTGGAGCGAATCCGACTGGACAGCCGCACTAGACTTCGGAGTAAACGTCGCACCACTCGACTGTGAACCGGAGGGCGCCGTCCCGTCGCCGGCACATCCACTCATCCATAACCCGATGACGGTCAGCAACCCAACGGTCACCCTTGACTGCTTGTTCCACATAACACTTCCTCCTTGCTTAGGTAGCGTCCGCGTAAAAGTCGGCATAGTACTCCGAATAGGTGAGGAGAACAATAGTCTGGATAAAAAATCCTCTTCTCAATTGCATTGTGTAAAAACTCGGTAAGCTCGCAGCCGACAGCGTCCGGAGTGCTCAAAGAGGTGGGCTCACTGAGATCCTGGAACGGACCGGCGGTTCGCCGTACCTTGGAGGTCCATGTCGAACATGACGGTCCCGTCCTGTTTCGTTGGGTCCACTCGAATGGGCATACGGTCAACCATCAGTTTTGTCATCGGGACGGCGGCAATATGACCGGCCTTGCCGTTCGGATTGGAATACAGGGCCATGCGAACATTTTTGGGACGCTCGGCCGGTGCGACCTGCGACAAGAGATCATGGCCGATGAATCCGACGAGCATGCCGCTTCCGTCGGCGAGCTTGTGCACTTCATAGGCGTTCGGGGCCGGCGCCACGCGTTGCAGTACAAGATCCGGACTTTGAGTGACCAGTGCCATGCCAAGGGCTTGCGGCATGATAAAGCCAAACGTGCCTGTTGGGGCTTCAGAGAAACGGACGGTGCCGGATCCTCTCAATTCACCGACGCTGTTCTTCCGGCGGAGCTCCCGCCGCAGTTCCGCTTCACTTCCCGTCGTGTCGATGACGACCGCCGCCGGCGCCGCCTTCGTCATCGGCAAGATCTCGGTCTTGCCTCCTGCTCCCCCGCGCGCCCCGTAGAGTGGCGTGGTGAGTTGGCTCACCAGAATCAAAGAGCACATCCAGATCTGTGCGAATCTCATGGGATGGTTGTGCATGAGTTCTTGACGACGAGGCTACATCAGCGAGCCGATTCTAAGAATTTGGTGCCGGAAAAGCAAACCGGCCGAGGCTAAGTCTGTCAGCGGGTGGTGTTCACGTGACTGGCAAGCGATAGGGACGGATCCTCCCGGTCAGACCCGGGGTTGGCCCGCGAGATAGGGTGGTCGAATGCATCGGACTTCGGTCAGGTTTTTCATCAACAACGATAAAGCTAGCTGCTTAGTCCTAAGACGAGCAACCCGAAGAGACCGATCATGACCCAGAGCAGCTCTCGATCGCCACATTTCTTGAACCAGGATCGCATAGGCTAAGTTCCTTTCTTCGGCAGCATGGTCATTTGGGTGAATAAGCAAAATGTATTCCGAAACAAGAACATAATGATTATAAATAGTTGCGAGTTTAAATGGGTAGGCATGAGCGGTTCCGCACAGGTCGCACCGTGCGTTTTGTCAAGGCTGACAGCACATGGTGTTGGGAGGTCATCCAATCAGGCTTCCCCTTTGCAAAACAGCACCAAAAAATTACTTTCTTCCAAGAATTGAGGACTTGCGCGCCATTTGATGATGCAATATGTAGCGTTCTGGGGCAAAGACCGCCTTACGAGGCTCTCCGGCTTGTGACTTCTTGGAGGTCTATTATGTTCACCGATATGGTCACCGAACCGTGTTCTGGGATCTTGGTGGTGGATGACGATGCAGACATGCGGGATCTGGTATACGACATGCTGAAGGACCGCGGTCACCGCGTCAGTACTGCAGGCAGTGGGACCGAGGCCCTAAAACTCCTCAGTGAGGGAGATGTGGAGGTGGTCCTGACCGACCTCCGGATGAAAGGCATGCATGGTCTTGAACTGCTCACGGAAGTCCGGCGCGTGTACCCGGATCTGGGGGTCGTGTTAATGACGGCTTTTGGTTCCGTCGAGACGGCCGTGGAGGCCATGAAGCACGGGGCCAGCGACTACCTCACCAAACCGGTCAAAAAAGACGAATTGGTTCGGGTTGTCGAGCGGGTAATGCGGGAGACCTCTCTCCGCCGGGAAGTGAGCCGCTTGCGGCGTGAAATTCACAGGGAATACAGCTTCCATCAGATCTTGGGAAAAAGCAAAGCGATCCAAGCGGTTTTCGATTTGATCCGCCGAGTTGCCGATAGCCCGACCAATGTCTTGATCAGCGGCGAAAGCGGCACGGGAAAAGAGCTCGTCGCCAAAGCCCTCCACTATAACAGCGATCGGAAAGACGCCCCCTTTGTACCGGTCAATTGCGCGGCCATCCCCGAGCCACTGTTGGAAAGTGAACTCTTCGGACACATGCGCGGCGCCTTCACGGACGCCAAACTGGACAAGCGTGGATTGTTTGAGGAAGCGCACACGGGGACGCTGTTTCTGGACGAAATCAGCGAGCTACCCCTGATGCTTCAAGCGAAACTCTTGCGCGCCATCCAGGAGAAGGAAGTCCGTCGAGTCGGCGCGAATCGTCCGGTCCCGGTCGATGTGCGGATCATCGCCGCGACGAACCTCAATTTAGCCGAGGAGGTGAAGGCCAAGCGGTTCCGGGATGATTTGTACTACCGGCTCAATGTCATCGAACTCAAGCTGCCCCCGTTACGGGAGAGACTGGAAGACATCCCGTTGCTCGTCGAGTCGTTCTTGAAAAAATGCGCAGCGACTCGTGGGAAAAACGTGAAAGGAGTGAGCGAATCCGCACTGGCCATGTTGATGGACTACGCCTGGCCCGGCAATGTCCGTGAGTTGGAAAACATCGTGGAACGCGCGGTGACGTTAAGCCGCGGGGAGAAGATCGTGCCGGACGACCTGCCGCCTTTTATCCAGGGCGCGAGAGGCGACCGGCGGGTGTTGGACGAAGCGGCCGAACGGACCCTCCCGCTTGAAGCGGTCGAAAAGGAATATATCCTGAAGATTTTGCACAAGATGGGCGGGAACAAATATCAAGCCGCTCACGCGCTCGGTATCGACCGGAAGACGCTGTATCGGAAGCTCGGTGAGATTGAAGAATCCAAGGGGTCGCGCGTAGACTAGCGTCCGTGCATGACGTCCTGCCGAGTCGCGCGGCGGGTCCTCATGCCGATCACCCGATCCCACGCCGGCGCGGCCTGTCCGGCGAGCCCGCCGCGCAGCGATGTGGGAAAGGATCGTGATGGCCGATCATCCTCCAGACCATAGAACGGACCTCCGGCGACGCGCCGAAGCGACCTTAACCCGCCTCGTGGGCCAAACCTTGCCGACGCTCTCACCGCACGACGTGGCGTCCTTGGTGAGCGAGTTGCGCATCCATCAAATCGAACTAGAAATGCAATGCGAGGAATTGGTCAGAGCCCAGACCGAGGCTGAGCAGAGCCGGAATCAATATCGGGAGCTGTACGAATCGATCCCCATCGGCTATGTCATACTGGACGAACGGGGACGCATCATCCAGTTGAACCGGGCGGGGCTGCGGCTACTGGGCGTGGCGGACACGCAACCGCCAAAACATTTTCATGCATATCTCGACGCTCACTGCGCGGACCGGTTTACGGGGTTCTGCCGGGACGTTCTCGCCGCGCAGGAGTCTCGCCGCGGGGAGTTTACGTTCCAACGGGGTGACGGGGCATCCTTCATCGGCCTGGTGGAGGCGGCGCCTGGGCGTTCCGGCGACCCCATCGGCGAATCGCAGTTGCGGATCGCGTTCTGGGACATCACCCTTCAGAAAGAGGCCGAGAAGCATCAGCGCCACCATGAAGCGGAGTTGGTGGCGGCGCGCGAGTTGGCCGAGGCCAGTGCGATAGGTGCGTTGCATCGGGAATCGCAGGCGGCCCGGGAACTGCTCATCAGCAGCTTGCGGTTGGAGAGCATTCTGCAATCCGCCATGGACGCCATCATTACAATCGACGAAGGCCAGCGCGTTCTGCTGTTCAACGAGTCGGCGGAACGGATGTTTCAGTGCCCGGCCAAGCAGGCCATTGGACAGACGTTGGAGAAATTCATCCCCGCGCGGTTTCGCGAGGCGCATCAGCATCACATCGATGGCTTCGGCCGGTCGGGAGTCACGAGTCGCCGAATGGGCGAACTCGGCACCGTGACGGGGCTCAGAGGCAACGGGGAGGAATTTCCCATCGAGGCCGCGATATCCCACATTTCGGTGGAAGGGAAAAAGTTGTACACGGTCATCCTTCGCGACATCACCGAGCGGAAGCGGGCGGAGCGGCTCATGCGTCAGAGCGAAGAGCGGTATCGGCGGCTGATCGCCGTTTCGCCGCTCGCGATTTTTGTCTTCCGCGGCGACCGGCTGATCTTTCTGAACGATATGGGGGTCCGGCTGCTGGGAGCGGTGAAAGCGGATGAGGTCCTCGGGAAGCCGCTGCCGGATCTGTTCCATCCCGATTGCCAGGCTCACCTGCGCGATCGGATAGACCACCTGATGGAGGGGACGCCCAACGTGCCGGCCACGGAAGAGATGATGGTCGCGCTGGACGGACGGGTCGTCGAAGTGGAGGTGAATGCCGCTCGATTCGTCGATGAGGAAGGGCCGGCAATCGTGGCGATGGTCCGGGATATCGGCGAGCGGAAACGGTTGCAAGATCAACTCCGTAAAACGGAGCGCATGGCCGAACTCGGCACCGTCGCTTCCGGCATGGCGCACGAAATCGGCACCCCGATGAACGTGATTCTCGGACGTGCTGAATACCTGATGGAGCGGGTCGAGGAAGAACCGATCAAGAAAGGGCTTCAAACCATTGTCACGCAGGTGGAGCGCATCACCAAAGTGATGAATCAGCTGCTGTCGTTCGTTCGCCGGCGGACGCCCGAACGGCGAGGGACCGATCTGAAAAGGATCGTCGAAGAGAGCGTCGAGATTTTTCAAGAACGGTTCGTGCGGAACCACATTCGTGTCGAGCTGAATCTGGCCCCCGACGCGCCACCGGTGCATGCCGACCCCGACCATATCCACCAGGTGTTTATCAACCTGATCATGAACGCCGTCCATGCGATGCCGGAGGGCGGCCTGTTACGAATCGACGTGGCCCCCGCCGGCGACAAGGTGCAGGTCATCCTCTCGGATACGGGGCAGGGTATTCCGCAGGACGTCGTGCCCCATATCTTTGAGCCGTTTTTCACGACCAAGGAGTTCGGCAAAGGAACTGGGTTAGGACTGACGGTGGTCAAAGGCATTATGGACGAGCACGGGGGCCAGATTTCGGTCGACAGCCCTCCAGGCCGGGGCACGATCTTCACCATCCTCTTGCCGAAAAGCGCATAGAAGCGGCGACCATGAACTCTTCTCGTTCTCAGCGT
>CAYQDJ010000120.1:0-8119 GCA_964416255.1 uncultured Nitrospira sp.
TTCGCGGGGGTCGGTGAGCGGACGCGTGAAGGCAACGACTTGTGGCACGAAATGCAGGAATCCAAGGTCATTGATCCAGACGACTTTACCAAGTCCAAAGTGGCGTTGGTGTATGGCCAGATGAACGAACCGCCCGGTGCGCGGCTGCGCGTCGCGTTGACGGGCTTGGCCGTGGCCGAGTTCTTCCGGGACGAGGAGAATCAGGACGTCTTGCTCTTCGTCGACAACATCTTCCGATTCACTCAGGCGGGGTCGGAAGTGTCGGCGTTGCTCGGTCGGATGCCCTCCGCCGTCGGGTACCAGCCCAACCTGTCCACCGAGATGGGCGCCTTACAGGAGCGGATTACGTCGACCAAGCGGGGTTCCATTACGTCCGTGCAGGCCATCTACGTGCCGGCGGACGACTTGACCGACCCCGCGCCCGCGACCGCGTTTGCCCACTTGGACGCGACCACGGTCTTGTCGCGTCAACTCGCGGAGCTCGGGATTTATCCGGCCGTGGATCCGCTGGACTCTACGTCCCGCATTCTCGATCCGCAGATCATTGGAGACGAGCATTACAAAGTTGCGCGCGGCGTGCAGTCGGTGCTCCAGCGCTATAAGGACTTGCAAGACATCATCGCGATCCTGGGGATGGACGAATTGTCCGAAGACGACAAGATGGCCGTGGCTCGTGCGAGGAAGATTCAGCGCTTCCTTTCCCAGCCCTTCCATGTTGCCGAAGCCTTCACCGGGGCGCCCGGCAAGTATGTGAAGTTGAAAGACACCGTCAGAAGCTTCAAGGACATCCTTGACGGCAAATACGATCATCTCCCGGAGCAAGCTTTTTATATGGTGGGCCCCATCGAAGAAGCCGTGGCCAAGGCCGAGAAGATGGGCGTCAAGGCCTAATCATAATCCCCCTTCCCTTGAGCGAGGACACATGGCCGGGACCATTTTGTTGGAAGTCGTCACGCCGGAAAAGCAACTCTTGAGTCAGCCGGTGGATGAAGTCATCGCCCCGGGATCGGAAGGTGAATTCGGAGTATTGCCCGGCCACTGCCATTTCCTCACGACGCTCCGCATCGGCGAACTTCGCTACCGTGTGGGCGATCAGGTACATCACATGGCTGTGCTGTGGGGCTATGCCGAGGTGACGCCGGCCAAAGTCACCATCATGGCTGAAATCGCGGAGAAAGCCGAAGACATCGATGTCGCCCGGGCGCAAGCCGCCGTCGAAGCCGCCGAACGGCGCCTCAAATCCGGAGGGTTGCCCTCTGAAGTGAGGGACGCCGAAATCAGCCTTGAGAAAGCTCGTCTCCGCCGGAAAATTGCCGAGCGGGCGCGAAGAGGCGCTCACGCCTCCTAACGCGTGCAGCGCTTCTTCCGGCCGACCCGTCGCGATTGAAGCGTGGGTTCACCTCCCCTCTCAGCTGTTGCCGACCTTGCGTGCAGGGCGCTCCGGAATCATCCCGCTGACTCGGGTGAGGCCGCTCTCCGACCCGCCCGTGCGCCTCGCCGCTGATCAGCCTGAATGATGAGCAGCCCTGGACATTCATTGGGAGCACGAGCGGGCAGCTCGCTCATGCGTGGGCGACGGTTTGACCCAAGGATCCAGAAGGTTTCAAGGACCGGGTGCCGATGATCACGGAATTTCTCGTCACGGCCGGTGAGCAGCCGAAGCGGCTGGACGTGTTTTTGGTGCACCGCGAACGAGAGATCTCGCGGTCTGCCCTGCAACGTTTGATCGAGATGGGGCGCATCCGGATCAATGACCAAGTCGCCAAAGCGAGTCAGAAAATCAAGCCTGGCGACAAGATCACCATGGATGTGCCGAAACCGGAGCCGCTGGAGCTCAAAGGGGAGTCGATTCCGCTTGCAATTGTTTTCGAAGACGACCACCTGCTGGTCATAAACAAACCGTCCGGCATCGTGGTCCATCCGGCCCCCGGCCATTGGTCCGGGACGCTGGTCAATGCGCTCCTCCATCACTTTCAAACGTCCGGAGGGACGGTGTCCACAATTGGTGGGAAGGAGCGCCCCGGCCTTGTGCACCGACTCGATAAGGAGACCTCCGGGGTCATGGTCATCGCCAAGACGGACATGGCCCATCGAGCATTGGCGGGACAGTTTAAGCACCATACCATTGTGCGCGTGTACGAGGCGTTGATCTGTGGCGTGCCCAAGAAAAGCCATGGTTTGATCGATCTTGCAATCGGCCGGGACACCCGGGAACGAAAGAAATTCTCCGCCCGCACGACCAATCCGAGAACGTCGGTCACCGAATACCGGCTCAGTCGGCGCTACGGTACCGTGGCGTCACATGTGCTGCTATTCCCCCGCACCGGAAGAACGCATCAATTGCGGGTCCATCTGACCTGGCTGGGCCATCCCATTTTGGGTGACTCTACCTATGGTGGGAGGAAAGTCTGCTCGATTCAGGAGATTGCCCTTCCCAGAGTGATGCTGCATGCGAGAACTTTGGGGTTCACGCATCCGGTGAGCGGGCAGCCGCTCGAGTTCACAAGTCCCTACCCCTCCGATATGGCCGACGTCGCGCAGGCTCTCGAACGGCTGACGTGCGGAGGCCGTGATGCCAACCTTGACAGGGAACAGCACAAGGCGTAACCAGTGAGGATGGAAAGGGGCCGGTGATGCAGACGGCGGATGTGCTCGACCTCGTCGGCGGGTTTGCTTCACAACTGAAGGCTTATGCCGCGAAGCTGCCTCCCGTGGTCCATTTGACCGCGGTGCCGACGGGCGTCAAGCCAACATTTGAGGCCGTGGACCAGTACGAAGAACTCGTCACACGCTTTCGGCAGCGCAGTGTCGGCACCGCCTTCAAAGGGCTCAATGACCTCGTAGTGGAATCGTTAGAAGCGTTTGAGGCCGGGAAACTGCTCGGCTCCGTCCAACCGCTCTTGGCCGTGCTCGATCATGTCGAACGAATGTCTCGGGATCAGGAAATCGAAGTGGGGCGGCTCGACGAAAAACGAATCGGGGACTACCGGGCGGCGTTGAACAAGATTCTGCCGGGGAATCAGCCTGAACTCGATGGGGCAGGACGAGGGTTTGAAGGATGACGCAAGGGGTGCGTCATCGCCCCTGGGTTAATGCCCCATCTTGGGGCCAGCCGCGTTCGCCCCCTCAATCACGAGTGGGAAGCGGACCGTCGCATGGCAATGCGGGCATGTGGCGCGGACAGTCCGGTCATCAACGGCGGCATAGTCTTCAGATGAAAGCCACATCAATTGAAAGCACTTCGGGCAGCTCCGGACTTGCGTTGACATCCGTTTCCTCGTACACTCGCGCCATCGAACAGGCGATCATTCGCGCCGTACTGTAATATAAGATGCCGTCTACCCTCAAGGCCGCCGTCACCTTCTCCGAAAAGAAATCCCTTCCGGCCGAGTCGTTGCTGAAGCTGTTCCAGCAAGCGCCGTGGGCCAAGGGCCGGACCTTGGACGACGCACGTGAGATGCTGCGTCACACGGATATCATCCTCTGCGCATGGGATGGGGACCAGCTCGTCGGCTTCGGCCGAGTGTTGACCGATTTTACCTTCCGGGCGACCATCTGGGACGTGATCGTCGATAAAGCCTATCAAAAGCAAGGCATCGGGACGGAACTCGTTCAGCGCATTCTTCAACATCCTCGCTTAAAGAAGGTCGAACTCTTCTGGCTGTGCACTCGGCGTCCTGGATTCTACGAAAAGCTGGGCTTCAGCGCCAAAAGCCAAACCGGCATGGTCTGGGTCCGAAGCAGGCAGAGTCGGCTGGAATAGCGAACGGGCATCGAGAAAAGAATATCCTTTCCCGGCCCGTCCGCTCATCTCGGGACTCGATCGTTAAAACGCCAAGCGGAGACCCACGAGCAAGCTCGCCGAGGAGGCATCAAACTCGCCCTGATCCTGCCCATTCACTTCGATGCCGCCTCGATTTCGCTTCCAGGCCACTTCGGTATTCAGCGCCAAGTTATGAGTAATCGGGAAATCGATTCCCCCGGCCAACCGGAACGCAAAGGTATGACTGGGGCTTACTCTGGCGAACCCTGCATTCCTGGCGGCCGCCGCTTCACTGAAGGAATTCACGTTTACTCCAATGCCGGTCGAAAGATACGGAACGAATGAGTGCCATCTCCCTGGCCGGAACTCGATCGTCGGGAGCAGCGAGACCGTATTCATGGTTCCCAGATCAAGCGCGGGATTTTCAAGATCAATCGATCGGCGGTCCCAGTCAAGCATGAGGCCCACGCGGAACCACTTATTCAGGCCGTACATGGCCTGGAGATTGACCACCGGACCGACTGATGTCGAAGAGTCGCCGCCAATCAGATCTTGAGTTTGGACGTGGAATCCGGCCCGGACGCCCATGTTCCACTTTCCCTCAACGGCCTGCCCTTCGTGAACCCATTGGGCCTGGGCCGGGTTGACGGCGGTCATTCCCACCGCCGCACAGATGACGAGAGTTCCCACGATCCATTGTTTCATGCGGTTGTTCCTTTTTCGTTATACGGTTAATCGTCTAGGACACGCCAAATAATCTCGTCGATAGTCATGAAGGCAGCGCACCAAAAGTAATCGCGGCGGTATCAAAACAAAAGCAGGATGCCCCATGTGCCGATGGCATCCTGCTGTCCACCTGCACCGTCCGGTGCCTAGAAGTAAAGTTTCGCGCCGAACAGGAATCCAAACGAGGAGGCGTTCCAATCGTTCACGCGAGTCGGTCCCCCAGCGGGGAAAGGTCCCCCAGGGGGGGAGGTCACCGTGGCATGGCCGTCATTTCGCTTATAGGCCATTTCGCCATTCAAGGCGATCCGCTTCGTGATCATATAGTCGGCGCCCCACCCCAGACGCCAGGCGAATGTGTTGCTGGGCGAGATTCTTCCGACGTTACGACCCTCGCCAAATCCGTTTGAATTGACGCCAAAGCTCATGTTGACATACGGGCTCACGGGACCGAAGCGGGCCGGGCGCAGTTCGACCGTCGGCAACACGGAGACGGTATCCTGATGTCCCAGAGAAAAGGATGGGTTGACAAAGTCTACCGAACGACGCTCCCACTCGATCATCATTCCGACCAGAAGAAATCGGTTGAGGCTGTACATGGCTTGGAAATTGACCAAAGATCCCACGTGGGTTGATGTCCCGTCAGTCAAAGTTTGGGTCAATGGCGCGAACCCGGCGCGCATCCCAAGCACCCATGTCCCGGGTTCCATGGCTCCGAATTCTTCCGCGGACACCACTGAAGTGGGGTTCAGTATCGCACTGCTTCCCAACAACATGACCCCCAGAACCCATGATCGTCCCGTCACACTTCGCATGAACCCTCCTTATGACAGATTGGTACAGTGAGTCTAAAGGAGAAAACTACAGCAATTGGCCGGCCTTGGCAAATCCTGAGGCGAGAATTTCGAACCACGCGACACCGACCATCTCCCGTGCTCCGACGAGGGAGCGTCTTGAACGTTGCATCAGTGTTTCGGTGGGCGACGGCCCGGCATCTACCGATAGCGGGGTGCGTCTCATTGGATTGCCCCCGCAGGCCGTAGCCGTTTCGGCGAGAGCAGGACGGCCAGGAAAAACCAGGAGGTCGCAAGCAACACAATCGCCGGGCCAGACGGGACGTCCCAGATTGCCGAAATCACGACTCCTCCCACTGCAGTGGTGATGCCGATCACCACGGAATACCATGTCAGGGTGGTCAGGCTGTGGGTGAGTTGGTAGGCGGTCGAGGCGGGAATCACCATCATGGCAAAAACCAAGATCGCCCCGACGGTTTTGAGGCTCATCACCACAGTGAAAGCCACCAAGGTGAGGAGCAAAAAAAAGATGCGGCGAGCAGGGATGCCGGACGCGGCCGCCATCTCTTGGTCGAAGGCAATAAAGTACAGCTCTTTTGAGAAGAGCACGATGAGTCCGAGCACCACCAGGCTCAGGCCGGCGATGATGCCGAGTTCTTCACCGGTCACCGACAGAACCGACCCAAACAGATACCCATAGACCTCGGGGTTATAGGTGTTCATCAACCCAATGAACAGAATCGCCAGGGCCATCGTGGTCGTGTAGAGAATCCCGATGGACACATCCAGTTTCATGCGTCCCTTTTCTTCCATCCATCCGGTGATCCACACGGTTGCCAGCCCGAACACGATCGCCAACCCCAGGGGTGGCCAGCCGAGCAGGTAGCCGAGTGTCACGCCCGCAAAGGCGGCATGAGCCGTGCCGGCTCCCACAAAACTCAATCCCCGCAAGACCACAAACACCCCGATGAAGGAGCACATCCCGCCGACCAGCGCCGCGGCGAGCAGTGAGCGCTGCATGAAGTCATACGAAAACAACTCCATCATCACCCGCACCACCTCGGCTCAGTGATGTCCATGATGGTAGTCCTCGACGATAATGCGGTCGTTCTCGGTGATGACCAAATCTTTGCCATAGACTTGCCTGAGCACGTCGGCCGTGAGCACGTCGGCGGGCGGGCCGGCGGCAAACAATCGGGTCTTCAACAACACGAGTCGGTCGACCCGCGTGCGGATCATATTGATGTCATGTGTGATCAGCAATACCGTGAGCCCCAGTTCCTCGTGCAGGTGTTCAACCAGTTCGATGACGTTGTGTTGCGTGGTGATGTCCAAGCCGGTGGTGGGTTCGTCCAACAACAGGACCTTGGGCTGTTGCGCCAAGGCGCGGGCGATGAACACGCGCTGCTGTTGGCCTCCTGAGAGATGGCCAAGCGCCGTGTCCCGATGTCCCTCCATGGCCACCTGGGTTAGGGCGTCCATGGCGATCTCCCGATCCTTCCGGCTGGGGCGCTTCACTAAGCCGAGCGCGCCATAACGTCCCATCATGACCGTTTCCAGGACCGTCACCGGAAAGTCTCGGTCGACGACTCCCTTTTGGGGAAGGTAGCCGATTTGGGCGCGGTGATGGCAGCGCAGTTCATCGCAGGCGCAATCGAAGATATGCAAGTGTCCTTGAATCGGCGCGAGGAGACCGAGTACAGCCCGGCACAGGGTGGTCTTTCCGGACCCATTTGGTCCGATGACACCTACGAATTCGCCGGCGGTGATGGACAGAGTGACATCCTGCAATGCCACGACGCCCGGGAAGCCGAAGGACGCATGGTCGAACCGGATAATGGACTGACGGGCTTCTGCCACGGGTGACCCCGGTGCTCCTTCCGGCGCCCACTTGAGCGCTGGGTGTGCCGCTACGCGATCTCAAGGGCGTTGACCAATTGGAGCACATTATAGCGAAGCATGTCGAGGTAGGTCTCGGTGCCCGGGAGACCGCCCGGCAAGGTCGTCAGCACGACCACTCGAGCTTTGGTCTCCCTGGAAAGGAGCTCGGGAATTCGCTGACTGAGCTGGATCTCCGACACGATGACTTTGATGTGTTCGGTCCGCATCTTGGCGATCAGGGAGTGCAGATGGCGGGCGGACGCCTCCGTTCCTGATTGAAGTTGAATGGTGGCGACGATGTCGAAGCCGAAACGTCTAGCGAGGTACGGCCAGGCGGGATGATGGACGATGAACCGCCGATCGGTCAACCGCTTGACTCGGCTGAGGAGCTCCTCCTTGAGACGATCCAACTGTTGGAGATAGGCTGCTTGGCGCAAGCGGAAGTCGGCGGCGTGGAGTGGGTCGGCCGTGCTCAACGCCTCTGTGATATGCCGAATCATGACGGCCGCGTTCTCAGGGTCGAGCCAGATATGAGGATTCCCTCCGACAGAACCCGCTTTCCCGGTGGGATGAGCTTCATGATGGTCGGGATGGTCGCGCACCAAGCCGACGCCTTGCGATGTCGTGACGACACGAAGTGACGGGCTGCCCGCGGTTTTCACCAACGACGCCACCCACACTTCCAATCCAATACCGATCTCGAACAGTAGGCGGGCTTTTCGAACGGCGACCAAATCGCTGGGCTTGGGAGCATACGTGTGTTCGTTCTCATACCCGCTGAGCAGTGAAGTGACCCGCACATGGGGGCCGCCGATTTGTTCAGCAAAATCCTTGAGGACCGGAATCGTGACCACGATGTTCACCGGTTCGACGGCGACGGATTCGGACGCCAGGGTCGTGATCAAGGTCAGGGACGCGATCAGCGTTCGCAAAACCAGGCGGGCTCTCGGTGGCGGTG
>CAYQDJ010000121.1:0-8106 GCA_964416255.1 uncultured Nitrospira sp.
CGCTCTCGATGTAGTTATGGTTCCAGATCGGCTCCAGAAACGCATTCGCGAAGCGAAAGAAGTGCAGGTTGTTCACCGGCCGCTTTCCCAGATAATGGTCAATGCGAAAGATCGCCGACTCGTCGAGGGTGTTGAGCAGGACTCGATTGAGCTCTCGGGCGGAGGCCAGGTCTCGTCCGAAGGGCTTCTCGACGAGCACGCGCGCCCCCTTGGCGCAGCCGGACTTCTGCAGTTGTTCCACAACTGTTTCGAACATTTGAGGCGGGATGGCCAGATAATGCGCCGGCCGCTTGGCTCCGCCCAGTACTTTGCGCAGCGCCTGAAACGTCGTCGGGTCAGAATAGTCGACGCTCACATAGCGCAGCAGGCCACAGAGCTGGTCACAAGCGACAGGATCGACTCCCCCGTGCTTTTCGAGACTGTCGCGGGCCCGCGCCCGGAACTGGTCGGCAGTCCAGTCAGACCGGCCTACGCCAATGACCGGCACATCAAGGTGGCCGCGCTTAACCATGGCCTGTAACGCCGGGAAGATTTTCTTGAAGGCCAGATCACCCGTGGCACCAAAAAAGACCAAGGCGTCGGACTGGGAAGTATTCATGGTTTCTTCCTCCTTATGAGTCGTTACTTGCCGGCTGACTTTGCGCCCCATTTCCAATTCTGAATCTCCGGCAGGTCCTCGCCGTGCTTGTCGATGTATTGTTTGTGCTCGATGAGCTTGTCGCGGATGGCCTGCTTGGCGTAGGCCGCCCGCGGGCCGAGGGCGGGCACGCGATCAATAACGTCGGCGACGAGATGAAAACGATCCAGGTCGTTCAGCACCGTCATGTCGAATGGCGTGGTGGTCGTGCCTTCTTCTTTGTAGCCGCGCACGTGCAGATTCGGGTGGTTCGTGCGGCGATAGGTCAGGCGATGGATGAGCAATGGATAACCGTGAAAAGCGAAGATGATCGGCTTGTCTTTGGTGAAAAGAACGTCAAACGCTTTGTCGCTCAAGCCGTGGGGATGTTCGCTCTGCGGCTGGAGCTTCATCAAATCGACCACGTTGATCACCCGGACTTTCAGCTCGGGAAAATGGTTCCGCAGCAGCTCGACGGCGGCCAGGGTTTCAAGCGTCGGCACGTCGCCACAGCACGCCATGACCACATCCGGCTCGCCGCCCCGGTCGTTGCTGGCCCACGGCCAGATGCCCAGGCCCGCAGTGCAATGCTTGATGGCGGCGTCCATGTCGAGCCACTGCGGCGCGGGTTGTTTCCCGGCAATGACGACGTTGACGTAATTCCGGCTGCGCAGGCAATGGTCGGTGACCGAGAGCAGGCAGTTGGCATCGGACGGCAGATAGACGCGGATGACTTCGGCCTTCTTGTTTACGACGAGATCGATGAAGCCCGGGTCTTGATGCGTGAAGCCGTTGTGATCCTGCCGCCAGACGTGCGACGTGAGCAGGTAATTCAGCGAGGCGATGGGACGACGCCAGGGAATGTCGCGCGTCACCTTCAGCCACTTCGCATGCTGGCTGAACATCGAATCGACGATGTGGATGAACGCTTCGTAGCAGGAGAAAAAGCCGTGCCGGCCCGTCAGCAGGTACCCTTCGAGCCAGCCTTCGCACTGATGCTCGCTCAACATTTCCATCACGCGGCCATCGGGCGCGACATGGTCGTCGATGGCGATGATTTCCGCCGTCGAGCAACGGTCTGTCACCTCGAACACGGCGCCCCAGCGGTTCGAGGCCGTTTCATCCGGACTGAACACGCGAAAGTTGGCGGGATTGAGTTTGATCACGTCGCGAATGAACTGGCCCTGGACGCGCGTGGCTTCGCCGTCCACGGCGCCAGGCTTCGGAACCTTGACCGCGTAGTCGCGGAAATCCGGCAGTCGCAAGCCGCGCAGCAGGAGGCCGCCGTTGGCGTGGGGATTGGCGCTCATGCGGCGCGCGCCTTTCGGGGCGAGTTCCGCGAGTTCGGAACGCAGCTTGCCGGCTTTGTCGAACAACTCCTGCGGGCGATAGCTTTTCATCCACTTTTCCAGAATTTTCACGTGCCCCGGATGGCTCATGTCACCCATTGGCACCTGGTGCGAGCGGAACGTGCCTTCGGTGGGTTTGCCATCCACGATCTTCGGGCCAGTCCAACCTTTCGGCGAGCGTAAGATAATCATGGGCCAGCGCGGTCGCGTCTTGAACCCCTTGGTGCGGGCCTCGCGTTGGATGCGCCGAATGTCGGCAACGACCACATCGAGCGTAGCGGCCATGAGCTGGTGCATCTTGATCGGGTCGTCGCCCTCGACGAAATACGGCGTGTAACCGCAGCCGCGGAAAAGCGCTTCCAGTTCGTCATGCGGAATGCGCGCCAGCACGGTGGGGCCGGCAATCTTGTAGCCGTTCAAATGCAGAATGGGCAATACCGCTCCGTCGTGGACCGGATTGAGGAATTTGTTCGAGTGCCAACTGGTGGCTAGCGGGCCGGTCTCCGCCTCGCCATCGCCGACGACGCAGGCGACGAGCAGGTCAGGATTGTCGAACGCCGCGCCGAAAGCGTGCGACAGCGAATAACCCAGTTCGCCGCCCTCGTGGATCGAACCCGGCGTCTCCGGCGCCACGTGACTTGGAATGCCGCCGGGAAAAGAAAACTGTTTGAACAACCGCTTCATCCCGTCCTCGTCTTGCGAAATGTCCGGATAGACTTCACTGTAGGTTCCCTCCAGGTAAGCGTTCGCCACCAACCCGGGTCCGCCGTGGCCCGGCCCGGCGATGTAGATCACGTTCAGGTCGTGTTCCTTGATGGCGCGGTTCAGATGGGCATAGATAAAGTTCAACCCCGGCGTCGTGCCCCAGTGGCCAAGCAAGCGCGGCTTGATGTGCCCCAGTTTCAGCGGCTTCTTCAGGAGCGGATTGTCGTAGAGATAAATCTGCCCGACCGAGAGATAGTTCGCCGCGTGCCAATAGGCGTCCATCTTGCGCAGCAATTCCGGAATCAGAGCCTTTGTTTTCATGGTTCAATTATTTCGGTTCGGCACGCCGGTCCCGAAAAGGCGCCATACCGAGCGCGCAATCATCAGTTCTTCGTCCGTGCGAATGACGCGGACCGCAACCGGCCGGCCGCCGAGGAAATCACCCCCGCATTCGCCGCGTTTCGCCTGTCTTCGAGGTCGATCCCAACGAATCCCGGCCCATCGCAAATCCGGGCGCGGATCGTGGGTGCGTTCTCTCCGATGCCACCAAGCATATCCGGTCCGTCCAACGCCGCGGCGAGGCTGCTTCGCTCACGAATGGGCGTATTGGTATCCTTGCTCGCGGCTTTGAAGCGCTGCGTAGACGCCGCCGAGGACGGCTCCATAGATCACGTGCAGCATGAGTGTCATGACCGGGGCGATCATTCCGAGGTTCATGCCGAAGACACCGGCGCCGGCCATCGGCATGACGGCTAACATCATCAGCAACCAGGCGCCGACGCCGAAGATCACCCCCTTCAGCCAGAGGCTGCCACCCGGGAGGTTGGGTCCGAAGAGCGCAAACAGACCGCCCCAAATGACTGTGCCGATCATGAAGTGCGCAATCCAGCCCATGGCCAGGCCGCTGCCCATCATGCCGCTCAGCATTGAGATGATGTCGAGTTCGGGCATCAGCCCCATCGCCGACTTCATCAGCATGAGCATCGAGAGAACCGCGGTCGCCACGAAACCGGCGATCATCCCTTTTCCGATATTGTTCATCGCTTTCATGGTCATGTTCCTTTCTTGGTTATTGTCACTGTCTATTGATTCCGGTTTTTCACGATGTTTCGTGTTAATCGAATCTTCTTGTTTCCGTTCTTCAACAGCTTGATCGTTGCATCGCGATCTGCATGGGCGCCAACCCTCATACGGCGGGCGGCGCTATCGGGAGACACCGCCCGCCGAAAACAAGTCCATCCGAGAAATCTATTTCGTCGGATGGTCGGAATTCTTTTTTTCAAAGGCCGTGCCAAGTCCGAGAACGCGGCAAACCGATTCGGCGATCGTGCGTTCTTCATCCGTATGAATGACGCGGACCGCAACCCGGCCGGCGGCCGCGGAAATCACTCCCTCATTGGCCGCGTTTCGCTTTTCTTCGAGTTCGATTCCGAAGAATTCCAGCCCGTCGCAAATCCTGGCGCGGACCGTGGGCGCGTTCTCTCCGATGCCCCCAGCGAACACCAATGTGTCCAGCCCGCCTAAGGCCGCGGCGAAGGCACCGATCCACTTTTTGGCCTGGTAGCAGAACAGCGCCACGGCTTCCGCCGCCCGCACGTCACCGGCTTCCTGTGTGAGCAAGTCCCGCATGTCGGAGCTGATCTCCGAAACGCCGAGCAACCCGGACTCGTGGTTCACCATTTTGTGAAATTGCCTCGCGGTCATTTCCTCGGTGCGCGCCAGGTAGCTGACCAGTCCCGGGTCGAGATCGCCAGAGCGGGTGCTCATCGGCAATCCGGCCGTCGGCGTGAAGCCCATGCTGGTGTCGATGCTTTTGCCGTCGCGCACGGCGGCCAGACTTGCGCCGTTGCCGAGATGCGCGAGGATCACGCGGCCAGTCGATGCCGCCGGGTCGCCGAGGCGCGCGAGTTCTTCCATCAGATAGGCATAGGACAAACCGTGGAAACCGTAGCGCTCGACTCCCTTTGCGTCGAAGCGTCGTGGAATCGGCAGCAGCCGGGCAACACGCGGCATGGTGCGGTGAAACGCCGTGTCGAAAACAGGCCACCTGAGGCAGTTTCGGTTGACGCCGGCGGAACGCCTCGATCAGTTCGATCTCAAGGGGCAGATGTTCCGGGTCGTAAGGGCTGATGCGATGCAGCTCATCCAGCAATTTCTGGGTGACCCGCTCGGGCGCAGTGTGTTGCATGCCGTGGACCACCCGGTGTCCCACAGCCCGGACCGAAGCGAAACCATGCTGCTCTTCGAGCCAATCAATCAGGAAATTCCCAGCCGAGTTAGGATCGGAGGCGGCAAGGCTGCGGCTCTCTTGCTGATTCCCGGTCGGGTCGGTGAACGTCAGATTGGTATCGCTCAGGCCGATGCGATCGATCTTTCCATAAAGCCTTCGCTTCAGCGGTTCGCCAACCAGGTAGAGCGCGAACTTGATGCTCGACGAGCCACCGTTGATCGTCAGGATGGATTGCATCGTGTCGAATTTCAGCTCCGGGTCCACAGGCGGTGGATTGGTTTCCCGTTCGCTCATCGTTTTCGCCTGTGTGTCATTTCACATCTCGGCGCTTCAGCAATTGCGCCAGGTCGTATTGAAGCAAGTCGCCAATGCGATCGAGGCTGATGTCCGCGGCCGGATAGTCAGCCAGATTCTTTGGGTCGAGGGCGTAATGGCCCTGGCGCACGAACACGGTGGTGACGCGCGAGCCCCAGCTTGTTTTGACGGCGGTGAGGAGGCGCAGCTTGTCCTCCACCAGCACATAATGTTCGGCGGGGCAGCGCTCGGCGACATCGGCAAGTTCCTTTTCCTTGTGCAGATAAATGAAGACACGGCCGGCCACCGCATCAAACAGTCCGGAGCGGTCCACTTTGCGCGGCTGAAAGACCACATCACCGTCGGTGAGGAGGGCCGCCGGCCCCCATTGCTTGACGTGTTCGATAACCTCCAGCGCGCGGGGAAAGAGGCGGTCGGCAAATGGATAGTTGAGCAAAAAGCGGGAGACGGTGAGGATACCCGGATCGCGCGGATACTCGCCGCGATAGCGTTGCAAGGCGCCCAGGTAATCGGCGTAGCCCAGCTCGGTTCGTAGTTGCTCAAAGATGGTCCAGTAACACCGCGTGCGCTCGGCCCCGACCTCGAGCTCGAGGTGGCATTGCAGGTCAGCGATGACGCGGTCGTTGTCGAGCAGCGTGTTGTCCACGTCGAACAGGAACGCGATGTCTGACCGGGATGTGCTCATTGTCTGGTCCTCTTTTTGGTTGTTACTTTTTGGCCGACTTCTCGATGTGCCCGCCGAACTCGAACCGCATCGCGGACAACAGCTTGTCGGCAAACTCCGCCTCGCCGCGCGAGCTGAGGCGCGAGTAGAGCGCCGTGCTGAGCACAGGTGCCGGCACGGCTTCGTCGATGGCCGCCTTGATCGTCCACCGTCCCTCGCCGGAATCCGATACCCTACCGTCAAACGTTGCGAGAGTCGGATCCTTGAGCAGGGCGGAGGCGGTCAAATCCAGCAGCCACGAGGCGATCACGCTGCCGCGCCGCCAGACCTCCGCGATATCGCGCAGATTGAGGTCGAATTGGAACTCTTCGGGGTTGCGCAGCGGCGTCGTCTCGGCATCGTGGGACTGTTCGCTCTTGCCGACATTGGCGTGGCTGAGGATATTCATTCCTTCGGCAAAAGCCGCCATGAGGCCGTACTCGATGCCGTTGTGCACCATTTTGACGAAGTGCCCGGCGCCGCTCGTCCCAGTGCAGATAGCCCTGTTCGGCGGTGCCGCCGATCTTCTCACGCCCCGGCGTGCGCGGGATGTCGCCCACCCCGGGCGCCAGCGTCTTGAAAACCGGATCGAGGCGCTGCACCGCCTCATTCGGGCCGCCGATCATCAGGCAGTAGCCACGCTCCAGGCCCATCACGCCGCCGCTCGTCCCGCAGTCGATGTAGTGGACCTTCTTGGCCGCGAGTTCCCTGGCCCTGCGAATGTCGTCCACGTAGTAGGAGTTGCCGCCGTCTATGAGGATGTCGCCGGGCTCGAGATGGGGCAGAATGTCGGCGATGAGTTGTTCCACAAACGCTCCCGGAATCATCATCCAGACCGCCCGCGGATTCTTCAGCTTCTTCACGAGGTCCGCGAGCGAGGAAGCCCCAACGGCCTTCTCCTGCGTCAGCTCCTCTACCGCTTTGGGCGACCTATCGAAGACCACGCACTGATGGCCTCCCTGGAGAAGACGCCGCACCATGTTCGCGCCCATTCTTCCAAGACCGATCATGCCAAGTTGCATAATTATCTCCTCTTCCGTTTAGATTGTTTCACGATTGGGTTTCGTTCACTACCTGGTTGATGGCGGCTCGCAGCCGTTTCATGGCTGCGGCCACCCTTGCGCAGTCCTGAGGAATTCTTCCACATGCGAAATCCTCCCAGGAACGCGTTGGCGTTGTCGCCGGCCCGGCAACCTGGCGGTAGCTCTTTGAGTTTATTCACGTTACCGCCCCCCAAGACCACGTCATCGGGTTGGAGAGCGGCGATCAAATAGGCGACCACGTCGGCGACGTGTTTCCGCCATTCCTTTTTCCCCCGCCGTTCCAATCCGCGAACGCCCACGTAGTCCTCGTAGGTGCCTTTCTTGTAGGGAAGGTGGGCCAGCTCCATCGGCATGACCATGCCGTCCACCACCATCGCCGAGCCCAGGCCTGTCCCCAAGCCCAGGAAAAGCAGCTTGCCGCCCTTGTAGCTCCCCAGGGCTTGCATGGCCGCGTCGTTGATGAGCTTGACCGGGCACCCGAAGGCGGATTGAAAGTCGAACCCGACCCAGCCCGGGGCAAGGTTAGGTGGTTCCGACACGGCGCGATCGCAGAGTGCCGGCCCCGGGTAGCCGATCGATACCACCTCATATTTCCAGTCCTTTGCCAACTTCCTGACGCCGGAGACCATTCGCTCGGCCGTCAGCTTCGGCCCGGAAGAAAACTGCCGGGGTTCCTCTTGGCCGGTAGCGAGAATTTTTACGTTCGACCCGCCTACGTCCACAACCAGCACATTCATGATGCCGCCTCTCGTTTGCTCCTGAATGGTCATTGCTTGACGCTGCCACCGCAGCGTTGAATCAGCTTGGCGACCAAAGCCGTCCAGCCGGTCTGATGGCTGGCTCCCAATCCGGCCCCGTTGTCGCCATGGAAGTATTCGTGAAACGGTACGTGATCGCGCCAGTGCTCATCCCCTTGGAAGTATTGGTTGCCACCGAATACCGGCCGCTGACCTTCCTCATTGCGTGTGAAAATGCCGATCAGTCTGCGGGCGAGCTCTGCCGCCACTTCGTCCAGGTTGAGCGGCCGTCCGGTACCCGAGGGAAGTTTTACCGTGAGTGAATCCCCGTAGTAGTGGTGGTACTTTTGCAACGTCTCGATGAGCAGGTAATTGAGGGGGAACCAGATGGGGCCCCGCCAATTCGAG
>CAYQDJ010000122.1:0-7733 GCA_964416255.1 uncultured Nitrospira sp.
GCTGGAGCGCGGTCAAGGCCAACACCTTGTCCGCCACCGCCACGGCCGCCACGGTGCCCGCGGACACTTTTAAAAATTGCCGACGTGAAAATAACATGAGGACTTTCCTCCTTAGTTGGATAAACCAAAAAATAAGGACCCTGGATAAATGCCGGGTTCGGCTTGGTCACCTCCTTTTCCGGTTTCCGCTGTAGAGAATAAACCCCGCAAACGGGAACACGGCGTCCTCACATAGGGCAACTCCTATACCGGTCAATTGATAGTGGTCGAGATGCGTAACCTGTTAACTTGTCTAGTGATGTGGGACTAACGAATGGGGGGCTGCGCGTGGTCACTTGACGAACCGTTGCCCATCACGATTCTCGACACGATAATCGTGACATGTCGCGATCCATAGTCATGAAGACCCGCAAGGCGTGAATCATCGCACGCGCGAGCGAACCGGTCTTTAAACGGAAACCGCGGGAATGCGCTTCCCGTGGATGTGGGTCTCAACCATTTCGGGTGACCAACAACAAGAGGCGAAGGACAGCGGCAGCAGTCCCGCCACCGGGCCGACTTTGACGAGGATCGAGAGCGAGCGACAGGCGCGCAGTGGAGGCGATTGCGTCATCGGGCATCGGAGAATGCGGCTGGAAGACTCGGCGTCGAAACCGAAAGGTCCGATCAACGGCCCCGCAGGGGGCCGTTTAGTGCGTGGACACGACTGTGCTGGGGGCCCGACCGGTCAGCTTTGCCCACCCGACCCCTCGCCGGCATCCCGCGCGCAGCGGAACCCTAGCCAGTTCATGGACGTCTTCGGATCAGTTCCGTTGCGTTGAGAGACACGGACGCTCGGCGTGCTATCGATCCACCCACCACCACGAAACGCTTTTTGCGTGCCTTTGTCCGGCCCCTTCGGATTGCGGTCGGGCGCATGTTTATAATAGTCCTTGTCGTACCAGTCGGCCACCCACTCGGCGACATTGCCGACCATCTGAAAGACTCCATACGGACTCACGGCGTTGTCATACTTGAAGACGGATATAATGGGCGGATACAGCAAGAGCCGTTCTGGGCGGTCACGGACCGGCCCGGACAGTCCGCTGCGACCATAGTTGGCCCGTGAAAGCCCCGCCATTTCGTTGCCCCAGGGATAGATCCGCCCGTCTTGTGATCCCCGGGCCGCTTTCTCCCATTCCGCTTCAGTCGGCAGACGTTTGCCAGCCCAGCGGCAGTACTCATCGGCGTCGTACCACGTCACATGCATAATTGGATGCGCAATCATGGTGTCTTGAAAGTTGCCCCCGTCGAACTTCCAGTCGACCTGCGGGGACCGATTGGTGGCGAGCACAAACTTCAGATACTGCACCGTCGTCACTTCGTATTGATCGATGTCGTAGGCATCCAACGTGACGATCCGCTGCGGCATCTCGATCAAGTAGGCGTTTCTGTCCACTTTGCGGTCGCTGCCCATGAGGAAGGGTCCCGCGGGGATGCGGACCATCTCATCATACGCCGGCAGCTTTACCCGTTCCGTGGCGAGTCGCTTGCCTTCGGGGGTCCACTCTTGCTTGACGTCCCCGACATCCATCGCGCGAACCAATCCCCCCACTCCCAACAACCCTGCGATGACGGCACCCGCAATAACGCTTCCCCTTCGCACGATTCAGCCTCCTTAACATTTACATTCCCGGCGGTTCCGTGTTCGTGGAATTTTTCTTGAACTCCTCCAGCGGCTGAAAGTTCACCGGCAACTGGAAGAGGTAATCGGAAACCGGCCGCATCCTCACATGCTGGTACTCCACGATCCAGCTCCCGTCCTTCCGCGCCAACTTCATCGGAAAATGAATATCTGTTGCCACCCACTGGTAATAGACCTCCGTTCGTTCGCCATGTTGCGTGATGACTTCGTAGAGTATGGTCGGATGCCCTTCGCGTGTCTCCGTTCCGATCTCCTCTCTGGACACCTCACCGTCGAGCGTTTGCGACACAAACAAGTCCTGCTCGGCGCTGTACGGCATCGTTTTGAAATGTTTCATGCGCGACAGTAAGAGCCAGACCACCTGTTTGTCTTTGCGGACGATGCTGATACTGACAGGCCCCATCGCATGATGCTCGATCCGCCACATGTCGTCACGGTAATACACCGTGGCCTTCGCCATGCGCCCGTCTATCTTGGTCACACGGTCCGCCGTGAACTCCAGCGCGACGGCCGGCGAAGCGGCTCCCAGCAGGAGCGTGGCGAGCAGCAGGACCTTTCCTCGTGACATAATAAATCACTCTATCATACGGGAATGGCCGGATGGCGAGCTCAGATGGTGAGCACGGCGGCGCCGGACACAGCGCCGGCTTTCAGGGCGCGCAGCGCATCGTTCGCTTGCGCGAGCGGCAAGCGCACGGTGTGCGGTTTGATGGGAATCGCGGCGGCCTGCGCAAGAAGGTCGAGTCCATCTTGCCTGGTATTGGCGGTCACACTCCGGATGACTCGTTCGCCGAACACCTCCTCGTCATAATTCAATGAGGGAATGGGTGACATGTGAATGCCCGCCAGCGCCAGAGTCCCACCCCGTTCCAAGGCGCGCAGCGCCCGCGGCACCAGTTCGCCGGCCGGGGCGAAGAGAATCGCGCCATGGACTCGTTCCGGAGGAATATCGGCGGCCCCGCCGACCCACCGCGCGCCGAGACGTCGCGCCAACTCCTGATGGTCCTCTTTCAGCGAGCTCACAAATACATCGCATCCCCAGTGATGGGCGATCTGAATCGCAATGTGGGCGGAGGCGCCGAATCCATAGAGCGCCAGCCGTTGACCCGGGCGGATGCCGCTCAAGCGCAGCGCGCGATAGCCGATGATCCCGGCACAGAGCAACGGGGCAGCCTCGTCGTCCGAGAACACGCCGGGAATCGGGTACGCGAAGCGGGCGGGAACGACGGCATACTCCGCATAACCCCCGTCGATCTGATAGCCGGTGAAACGCGCCTGCCGGCAGAGGTTCTCCCGTCCGTCCAGACAGAACTCGCAGCAGCCGCAAGTCCCTTGCAACCAGGCGATGCCGACCCGGTCGCCGGTCCGCACCTCGGTCACCCCCGGGCCTACTTGAACGACGGTACCGACGGCCTCGTGGCCGGGGATGATCGGCAAGGCCACATTCTGCAGTTCTCCTTCCACCACGTGCAGGTCCGTGCGACAAACGCCACACACGTGGACTTGCACCAACACATCGCCGGTGCCGGGCATGGGAACGGCCCGCTCGGTGAGATCCAAGGGGCTGGTTGAGATATCCGCCGTCCGCTTCAGCACCATCGCCTTCATGACAGAGTCGCTGCTGCCCTCTTGCGCATCGACGGCACCCCTTCCTTGTCCTCTTCGCTCCGTCGGTTCACGTGTATATGCCTGCTGGGGGGCGGGCGCGGCTCCGGAGACTAGCGGGGCGTTTGTTGGGGATTTACCACCGAGCGCGGCTCCTGCGGACCAATTTTCGCACCAGTCCTCATACGCACATGCACATCGACGGGCTCAGTCCCCACATCCTCGGGAAACGGAGGAAAGGGCTGCGCATGGACCACCGCAAAGATCCCGGCTTCATCAATTTCCCTGGCGCCGGACCCCTTTTCAATCTGAATTAGCTGCGCCCGGCCGCTGGGATACAGGCGGAATTTCACCCGCACGGTCTCGCTGGAAGGAGAATGGCGAACACGCCGTGCGGCACGGCTCCAGCTGCGGCTGACGAGCGAACTGATTTCCTGCCAGTAGGCACGTCCTTGTCCAGGGGCCGGCAGCGGCATCAGATCCTCTTCCGCCATCGGGCCCGCCGCCATCGGCTGAACATTGGGCTGAATTTCCTCCTGCACCTCGCCGGCCGCGTTGACGTCCTCGGACGCCGACGGCGCCGGTTCCTTCAAATCACCGACCGCTTGCTGCGTGTCCAGCGTGACATACACGATCCGCCTCATCACCCGTTCGAGCTTCTCGTTCTGGGAGCGCGCGAAGGTCACCTGAATCCGGGCGACCTTGGGAATGACGGACAGCTTGCCGGACGGAATGGGATCGAGCAAGGCCGTCCCCTTCATGATCATCGACACCGGATCTTGCTCCAGCATCACCAGCTGCCGCTCAAAGTGGACTGATTCACAGATGGCCACCAGCGGCGCATGCCCTTGGGCGACTCCGCCAACGGAAATAGCGAGTTCGAGTGATTGTCCGAATTGAATGTCGCCGGATGCGTCATCGCTCAGACCGAATGCCACCCAGCGCTTTCCCGAATGGGCCGACGGCGCGCTAATGGACAGCGAGCCCGCCTCGGCGAGGACGGAGGTGGAAACCTGGTGCAGTAGGGATCCGGCCAAAACGGCAATCAGCATCAAGCGGGGAAGCGCTCGAAGGACCATGCAGGCCATCCTACCCAGCCTGCCAAGACCTCTGCAACCATTTTTCCGCGGGAATGCTGCTCCGGTTGGGCGAATGAGCTACAATCAATCCATGCGCGCGCTCGTCAAGACCGTGGCAGGGCCGGGGCTGGCGGACACTTCATGGCCGGATCCCACCCCTGGTCCCCATGATGTCGTAGTGAAAGTCGCGGCCACCTCCTTATGCGGCACCGACGCCCATATTTACCGATGGGATGACTGGGCGCAGCGCCGCCTCCATCTGCCCAGAATCATCGGACATGAACTCTGCGGTCACGTCGTCGAGGTGGGGCGCGAAGTGTCGTCGGCCGCCGTCGGGGATTATGTCGCGGCTGAATCTCACCTGACATGCGGACGCTGTTTCCAGTGCCGAACCGGCCAGGCTCATGTCTGCAAGCAGTATCAGATCTTGGGAGTCGACCGGGATGGGTCCTTTGGCGAGTATGTGGCGCTGCCCGAGGGAGTGCTCTGGCGCACGGCACCCGAGCTGCCTCCGGAACTGGCCTGCATGCAGGAACCATTGGGCAACGCGGTGGATGCGGCGCTCGCGGAAGAGGTGACCGGGCTGACCGTTTTGATCACGGGATGCGGACCGACGGGATTGTTTGCCGCCGCCGTCGCCCGGATTGCCGGCGCCTCGGTTATCATCGCGACGGACGTCAGCGAGTATCGATTGGGCTTGGCCAAACAGATCGGCGTCGACCATGTCCTCAACGCCCGTGCGGAAAGCGCAGAAGCCGTGACCGCAGCGATCCGGGACATGACCGCCGGCGAAGGCGTGGACGCGGCCCTGGAAATGTCGGGCGACCCGGCTGCGCTCCATCAGGCGTTCCAGGCGGTGAAAAACGGGGGCCGCGTGACCTTGTTTGGCATCTCGACGGGATCGGTGTCCTTTGACTTGCCCAACGAGATTATTTTTAAGGGCATTCGAGTCTATGGCGTCACGGGCCGGCGGCTGTTTCGAACCTGGTATCGTCTGGCCGGTCTCTTTCAGGCCGGACTGAATATTCGCTCGGTAGTCACCCACCGGTTCCCCTTGGCGGAGTTCGCCGCGGGGTTTGACCTTATCCAATCCGGTCAATGCGGCAAGGTGGTCCTGTTTCCTTAACCGCGCGTGTGGGCCGAGAGGCCCACCCGACGTGTTCGTGGAGCGTGTAACCCCAAGACATGGCGTACTCCTCCTTTAAATCCATCGTGGAGCAACAGCTGGCCGACCTGCAGTCCGCCGGGCTGTATAAACACGAACGCCTCATCCTGGACCGCCAAGGCCCCGAGATCCACGTCCGCCAAGGCACCGTGCTGAATTTATGCGCCAATAACTACCTGGGATTGGCCAATCATCCGGCTATTCACCAGGCGGCGCTGGACGGACTTCAGCGCTATGGGTATGGGATGGCCTCGGTCCGATTTATCTGCGGTACCCAAAATCTCCACAAGCGGCTGGAAACGACAATCAGCGCGTTCCTCGAGACCCAGGACACGATCCTGTACAGTTCTTGTTTTGACGCCAATGGCGGTCTCTTCGAGGTGCTGCTGGACGAGCGTGACGCCGTGATCAGCGACGCACTCAACCACGCCAGCGTCATCGACGGCATCCGCCTGTGCAAAGCGACCCGCCTGCGCTATGCCCATAGTGACATGGTCGACTTGGAAGCCAGGCTGAGGGAGGCCGCCTCCGCGCGGGTGCGGCTCATCGTGACGGACGGCGTGTTCTCTATGGACGGCGACCTGGCGAAGCTGGACCAGATTGTCGCTCTCGCGGACCGCTACGATGCCGTGGTCGTGGTGGACGACAGCCATGCCACCGGCGTCTTGGGCCCGAAGGGACGCGGGACGCCCGCCTATTTCGGAGTGGCCGAGCGAGTCGATCTCGTTACCAGCACGCTTGGGAAGACCTTGGGCGGCGCCTCCGGAGGATTTACCTCGGGACGCAGGGAAATCATCGACTTGCTCCGGCAGCGATCCCGTCCGTACCTCTTTTCCAATAGCATCCCGCCCATCATTGCCGCCGCGGCCTGCGAGGCCATTCGGTTGGTCGAAGAGGGGGACGCGCTCCGGGCTCAATTGCGGGAGAATGCCGCGTTCTTCCGCGCGCGCATGACCTCGCTGGGGTTCCGGCTCGTGGCGGGCGACCATCCGATCATTCCCATCCTGCTGGGTGAGGCCACGCTCGCCGGACGGATGGCCGACCAGTTGCTCGAAAGCGGGATCTACGTGGTGGGATTCAGCTATCCCGTCGTGCCCAAGGGACAAGCGCGAATTCGTGTGCAAATGTCGGCAGCGCATGCCCGCCCGCAGCTCGAGGCGGCCGTGACGGCCTTTGCGCAAGTGGGCCGCGACCTCAAGATCATCGCGTAACGAGAGCCGATGGAGGGCGTCTATTCTTGGATGGCTTTCGCCCGCTTTTGCAGGTAGGCATTCCGGACCGCGGTGTAGAGATCCAGCGTCGCCTCTTCCACGCCCTGAAACTTTTCGAGATTCAGCGCCCGGTCGTTGACCACCTCGAACACCCGGCCGCCGGTCTGCACGAAGGCCGTCGTCGTCCGGTTTTTGTGCGCGATGAGCGACGGCACGCCGTCGACTTCAATGAGGGGAGCCACCATCCAGTTGACCGGGTTCAGGAAGATGTCGCCGATATAGCCCACGAAATCACGGAGCGTAAAGGGCGGGAGCAGCGGCAAGACCACGTAGGGACCCGGATGCACGCCGTAAAAGCCGAGCGTTTGGCCGGTGTCCTCCTCGGGAGTGTGAAGGTCGAAATGCTGGGCCACATCCAAAAACCCACCGAGGCCCAACGTGGAGTTGACGAGAAAGCGGCTCACTTCGATGCCGGCCCCTTTCACCTTGCCTTGAAAGACATTATTAAGAAACCGCGATGGGAACCGGAGATTGTAGAAGAAATTGCTCATTCCGACCTGCACCGGGTTTGGAACGACAAAATTATAGCCCTTGGCGACGGGTTTGAGGATCCATTGATCCACTTGCCGATTAAACTCGAACACTTTGGTGTTGACCGGCTCCCACGGATCATACTCTTCAAAGCCGTCCTCGCCGGGCTCGGCAAAGGGGTCGAGAAACTCGTCGGGAGGCGGCTCGGAACTGAGCGGGTCAGGAGGCGCCAGCACAGCGGCGGTCTGGATCTCCTGAGCGGCGCCGTTCGACACTGCCGCGTACAGCGCGGGCTTGGGCTGCGGTGCCACTGTGGCGTTGCGGGGTCCGGCGCAGCCGCCGAGCAATCCCGCACTGAGCGCCAGAATCAGGCAGCGGCAAAGGCCCGTGCTGCACGGTATGATCATTGTCATCTCGCCGCCCTTCCGGTATGCGCCCCCGCGTGAGGAAAGAGCCGC
>CAYQDJ010000123.1:0-7732 GCA_964416255.1 uncultured Nitrospira sp.
TACCAAAAAACTCAAAATTAATAACTTTGGTCCATCTCATATCGGGCCTCGAGGAGGTGGCCTTGCCAGACTAACCGGAGCACTCCCTCCTCGTACCAGCCCACCTCCCCATACATGGGGATGCGCATGCGTGTCAGGACGCGGTAGTCCCGAAAGCGTCCCTCCCACGGGACGCGCTTGTATTCACCATCGAACCGGCCGAAACGACCGGGGCTGTAAATCCCGGTCACCTCTCCTGCTTCGTTGAAACGAAATTCCAACGATACCGTCGTATCTCTGTCGGTGAGCGTGGCCAAGGCGGCACGGTCATCGACAGGAGTCCACACGACTCCCGACTGAGGCAATAACGCAGTGGGAAACCAAACCGCCTCGGCCAAATACCTGTGCAAGGCCCCCGAATTCAGTTCGGCCGCACCGGCTTCGGAATCGACCGCAATGGCTGACAACAGACTCACGCGGGCGGCGCCCATGCCGTGGATGTAGCTGTCCAAAACACGGACATGAGTGGCGAGCGGCATGTCGGCCTTGGCGTTCCACAAGAAGCCTCTCGCGAACGGTATGACGAGCTGGGTGGCGGTGAACGGCAACCATCGGTCGGTCGCGGTGCTGGTTCGCAGGACACCCGATTGCTGCATCGTGGCCGTCGTGACCATGCGTTGGCCGTCAGTCAACACGTGCCGGAAATATCGCGCGACGGGGGGCGGGAGGTCCGAGAACGACGCAAAGTCGACGGTCGCACCGGTCGATCTGGTGACGCTCGCTCTGAGCGATGCGGTCATCTGCTCGGCTTTGGAGGTTTCCCTGGTGTGCCCGATCAGGATCGCCACGGCCGCACTCGCGGCGACGGTACCGGCTGCGATGAGAAGCCACATAGAGGATAGTGTTGAGTTGTGAGTGTTTCGTGTTGAGTTAGTTCGGATATAAAGCAATGAAGGTTATAACCCAATCTCCATAGAGAAGAGTGTTGAGTGATGAGTGTGTCGTGTTGAGTTTGTTCGGACGAAAACCAATACAGGTTATAACCCAGTCTCTGATCAGACTCGTATCTACTATTTCAAAACTGAACCCTAAAAACTCACGACTCAAAACTGCCTCCAGTTCCTGGGCAGACTTGTAACTATCAACACACAACTAAAAACTCAAAATGTTTTTAGCTCTTGTGTGCGTGGGACGTTGTAACGGAGTTCGGCAAAGCCGGATCCCATTGCGCGAGCGGAGGACAACGAGAGTGGGGGGAAGGCGATGCGGCGTGGAAGGAGCGGCTTGCCGGCGCACAACGTGACCGATCCGATTTGCACAATGATCTCGTCCAGCAATCCCGCGTCATAGAACTGCCCCACCAAGTCACCGCCGCCCACCAGCCAAATATTGCGGTCTCCTGCCGCCTGGCGCATGTGCTCGTGAACCGGACGCACATCGCCGCGGACAAAATGCAAAAGGGCCCCGGCGACGACCGGCAGCGCACGCGACGAGAACACCCACGCCGGCTGAGTATAGGGCCAGGCTTCGCCTGGTGTGGCCTCGGGCTTGATCACGTGCCGCAACATCCATTCGTAGGTGGACGAGCCCATCGCGAGCGCCCCCACCTGCTTGATGAACTCCGGGTAACTGGTCTCGTTGATGTCGCCAAGCTGGAAGAGCCACTCCAGCGAATGATCTTCCGTTGCGATGAATCCATCCAGGCTGCAGGCCGTGTAGTACTGGGTTTTCATACTCCAGAACTCCCGCTTAGGGTGGTGAGTTTTGAGTTGTAGTTGTAAGCTTTTGGTTTTGGAAACCCAGACCAAAAACGCAAAATTGCCTGCGATAACTCAACACTAAAAACTCAAAACTTTTCTCTTGCCCCCGGTTCTCTCTGCCCGGCTGTGCACATCAGGGTCGATGGAATCTCGAGTTGCCCAGATGGCCGGAACCCCCACGCGGTGGCGAGGGCTTGGCACGTCAGGTTCTGAAGCGTCTCGCCGCTGAGCGCGACACAGTGCGGGTAGTGGGCATTGCCGTGCCAGGATGGGTCGCCGCTCTTCACCCACAGGCCTCGCACATCGACGCTCACATTGAAGAGCGGGCCGCAGTGCAATTCGAGCAGCGGGGCTTCCTTCTGTTCCTCGTGTTCCAGAAAGACCACCACGTCGGCCTGCATCTCCTTGGCGACTGCGAGCGCCGCCTTGCGGGTCGAGAAATCGTGTGAAATCTGTGTCGAGGAGAAAGGGCCTTTCTGAGGCAACAAGATGTTCGAGTAATGATGGGCCTCGAGCCATACCATTGCCATGTCGGCGAGGGGAGGATCGGCCCAGATCAGGATTCGCTGGTGGGTGGTCGGCAGGCTGGCGTGGGATCCGGATGTGATCGGGTAGCGAACACCGGCCGGCGGTGCCTTGGAGACACATCCGAGCACAACCAGCGATAAAAGCAGGCAAGGCACCTGGACTGCCAGCCTGAGGCGATGGGAACGAACGTGCATAACCGGGATTCTATCCCTGGCGTCCTTCAATAACCATGGGGGGCTTTGAAGGGTTCTATAATTGGCACCGATGGCAACAGAGCCTGGCATCCCTGAGTCCGTGGCAATTCGAACACCGGCTTCCATTCTGAACCGATTCGTACGTTCCGTTTAAATCGCGTGCATGGCCCTGATCTTTGCCACAAACTCGTCAGGCCTGTCCGGCGTCAGGACGACAGTGCGATCTTGAAACTTCAGCACCACCGCCCGCGCAGGATCCGTCGCAAATGCCCGATAGGTCCCCAGGGTGTTGTTGTGAAAGACGCCTGCGATGCAGAAGAGCCCTCCGTTTCCCAGCGTGCGGATCGACCGCGACATGGCGTCGGCGTTCCGCGTGGCAGAGCGCAGGCCGGCGAGCTTCACGGTGGTCTTCCAGCCAGGACGCAACACGCGAATCGAGTCCGCGTCGAGCACGTAGCCGCGAATAGCAAAGAAGGGGGCGATCAAGAGCATGGACAGCGGCATGACGATCATCCCGAGTTTCCACAGGAGAAGGTCTCGCGGTCTGGTCAACAGGCCGAGGATCGCAATCCCCACGAGAAGCAGAAGGCAGAGCGCCGTCGTGAAGGTCAGGGCCCGCCCCCAGGGGGCATGGAACCGCTCTCCGTCCGTCATGGTCTTGCGCTTCCGAGTGATCGGATCGTCTCCTTCACTCCCTCGCGAACAAGGCGAAGTACACCATAAGCGCGGACCACAGACAATAGACTGCGATCGACAGCCAGAAGGCGACCGGCTGCATCGCGCGGGAATAAGGCCCGCCTTTGCAGTATACCCTGCCGCCGGCAAGGCCCACGGCGGCCGCGACGGCCGTGGCGATTCCGATCATCATGAGCACCGCTTTCAAAGCCATGCCGGTTCTCCTGCAGGTTGCGGAAAAACTCCTCTCGAACCTCTCGACCTCGCAGATACGGACGCGTGAGGCCCTGTCGAGGAGGCACGCAGGATGCTCAAAATGGCTGTCCAGCTAGGCCCGAGCGAGCGAAGATGCGAATCGTATGTTGTCTCACCCGGCAACCCCTGAGCCTGCCGAGACAGGCTCTATCCCCCTGCCGTACGTTGAGCCTCTGAGGTTCACGACGCGCCGGATAAGGCGCGGCACGTTTGTGAACGCCGCCGAGATGGTGAGGCGGCAGTGTCCTCGCGAGAACGCGGCTGGAAGACTTTTTCAGCATCCTGCCAGAAGAGGTGAGGTACCTCACTCGAGGCCGGTGATTTCCACGCCGGAAGCGGTTTTACGCAACGTGATGCGCAGATCCTCGTCTGATCCTTTTTCCACGGCGATGTCTCGGGCGACATAGAGGTCCTCGAGGCCCAGGCCCGTGGCGTAAGAACGTTTGCCTTTGCATGTGACGACAATGTCTCCGGTTGCGACCCGCTTTCCTCCACGGTAGGGAGAAATCACCAGCCGATAGCCCGCTCGCTTCGGGCACTCGTCCGGCCAGTGGTCGGGGCGCAGGGCGATCGTCATCGAGTCGCGCGAGGAGCGCTTCAACTCGGAGGTTGCGTCATGGAGGCGGTACCGGATTCGAGTAGCGACGTCGCTTGCGATGTATTCGCAGCCTGCACACGTCACGGCCAGCCCCATCAGCAGCGTCATGATAACGACAAGGCGGGATGGGGGCTTGGTGAGGGGACATGACTGGAAGCCAGGCAGGTGGATCACTCCGGAAGCTTAGCCGAACATGGCGATCTTGTCTCTTCCATTCTGGTTTCTCTTCTGCCGATTGCACATAGGTGGCGGTCATGCCAGCGTTTATGTGGATACATTCGTCGCTTTCGGGCCAGGGCCATCACCTTGCCGTCCTCCCGGCTTCCACCCCGATAGGACGCATCGCTGAGCGACCAAAGGCGCGAAGCTCGGGACGTCCTCAGCGACGGCCGTCATGACCTCGCCGGCAAGATGGGAGTTCTCAAAACACTCATAGACGTCGTCGAGGAACCCGCCACGCAGCAACGGATCTTTTAACAACGCTTGTCCGTGCCCGGCGGCGACTTCCAACGGATACTCCTTCACGACGATGCGCTCGAAGCCGAGCTTGAGCAGCCACGCGCCGCCTTCCTCAGCAGACGGTCGTTCGGCGATATACGCTTCCAACCGGCGCCGTTCAGCGCGCAATTGCCTGTTCGCCATCTCTTGATCGACTCTCCGCCAGAGAGAATCAAAGGTGCCCCGCGATGGAAACGTCAGTACGATTTGTCCACCCGGCTTCAGGTGTGCGGACAATCCGTGCAGCGTCGCGAAGCGATCGGGTCGGAAGAACATGACAGAGAGATTTCCCGTGATTCGATCAAAACGGGGCAAGTCGGACGGCAACATGCGCACGTCAAGACATTCGAACCGTAACCAAGGGAGCTTCTGCCCCTGAATCAGCCTGGCGCGGCCGACCTGATGCGGGCTGAGATCGATACCTAACACTTGTCCCGTCTGCCCAACCTGCTCGGCAAGATAGAAGGCGGGAATTCCATGCCCCGAAGCCACATCCAGAATCGTCGCTCCTGGAAACAACTGAAGATGCTCGAGCAATGACTCGGCAAACGGCGTCGACCAGGGGTCGTGCTTGGGCAGAGGCCAGAACGGCATGGTAAGCCTTTCGTAATGGTCATGGCCGGGTAAGCCGGGGATCTAGGCTGGCGCAGAGTACATTTCAAAGACTTAGGAGATCATGCCTCATACCCGCTTGCGACGCAATACACGAATCGGCAAAGCCGGCACGTCCTGGGCATCGAGGGCAAACGCATGACAGAGTGCCCAGAACCTGCTGGCAGGTTCCACCAGACAACCATTCAAGAGAAACGTGAACTCGCGCCGGGCGTGAGGCCTCACCGGTAAATCATTCCGTACGAGGCAATATGGGTTGTATGGGCAGCAGGACAATCCGTGTGGCGGCTGGTGTTGCAAGGACCTCCGCCGCTGCTGCTGTCGGTTCATTAAGCGGGCAACTGGAGGAAGCCGTCGTGGGACGCCGCAGATGACGCGGCGTCCCACGCCAAGCCGCTTACAGGCGCGCTTCCAGCACGAGATTAAACGGCGTCTGGGTGGCGCGGCGCACCCGCGTACACCGTGTGTGCGAGCTCCAGTCAGGCCCGCACGCCGATGACTTCGAGATATTCGCCATAGACCGTGGTGCAGTCCGACCCGGCCTGGTTGTGGCTCGCCCACAGCTCTTCCAGTTCGTTCCGCAGCTGCGTTTGGCCGGCCTCATCCAATGACGCGAAGGCCCGGTTGGTCGGTCCGTAGTACAGGCGAAAGAACTCGACGACCTCGGCGGGCGGAAAGGGGTAACTGAAGAGATACTGCCGTCGAGTGAGGGTCAGGTCCGAGAGGCCGTGACCCAGCCGTGCCCGGACGGTCTCTTCGTCGCCCCAGAGGACCGGCGAGGGCATCCCGGACGGCGCAATGAATTTCGACACGGCCTTGAACATTTGTCCGATGAAGCCCTGCGGCGTCCAATTGGCCATGGCGATCGTGCCCCCCGGCACGCAGACCCGCAGCAATTCCTGCGCGACGCGATCCGGCCCCGGCGCGAACATTGCGCCGATGAGGCTCACCACCACATCGAACTGGGCGTCGTCGAACGGCAAGGCCTCGGCGTCCGCTTCTTCGAACCGGGCCGCGAGTCCTTCCGCCCGTGCCCTCGCGCGGGCGCGCTCCACCAGATTGCCCGCAATATCGACGCCGGTTACCTTCGCGCCATCCCGTGCGGCCATGAGCGCGAGCTGCCCGGATCCGCAGGCCACGTCCAAGAGCTGGCTTCCTGGACTTACATTGAGACGGTCATAAAAATCGCGCGCGCTGCTTTCCAAGTGCCGGGAGAACCGATCGTAGTCGCCCGCCGTCCAGATGCCCTTGAGCCGAGCCTTGATCGCGCTGTCCTGTTGTTCCACTATGCTGGCCATGATGACCTCCTTGGTGCGGAATTTCTCTAACCATGCGCCGTCCTGTCCTACGGCGACTATAGGGCAGGCGGGGTCGGCCGTCTTATCAGGGCGTCTGGCTCTCTTAGCAGCGGGATGCTAAGCTGCGGGTCGTTTAGCGGCACGTCCGGAATCCTTAGCCGGTGACCGTGAGGAACTCCGCATGGATGTCCTGTCCGAGGTGCTCAGGGCCGTCAAGCTCGACGGCGCCGTCTTCTTTAACGGCGAATTCTCTGCGCCCTGGTGCGCGCTTGAGCCCGACTCGTGCACCATGGCCTCGTATCTGTCGCTTCATTCCAAGCACGTCATCATTTTTCACCTCGTGACGGAGGGGGAAGGATACGTTCGCCTCGAGTCTGACGGCAGACCGCTGTCGGTTGGGGCGGGCGACATCGTGATTCTGCCTCACGGCCAGGCGCACCGCATGGGCAACGGCCCACCGGTCCCGCCCATGAACGGTGAGGAGACGCTGCGTCGCGTGCTCACCGAAGGCCTGAAGCTCTCGCGATTCGGCGGAGGCGGAGACGTGACCAAGCTCATTTGTGGCTACATGACGTGCGATCCGCAACTGAGCCGCGTGCTGTTGGCCGGCCTGCCGACGATCATGAAGCTGAATATCCGCGAGCACGCGTCGGGCCGATGGTTGGAGGACACCCTGCGCTACTCGGTCGAGCACGCCGGGGCGGCTGATCCGGGCGGCGCGGCCGTCGCCGCGAAACTGTCCGAAGCCCTCTTCGTGGAAACGTTGCGGCGGTACATTGCCGCTCTGCCGCAGGCGCAGACGGGATGGCTCGCCGGCGTGCGTGACCCCGAAGTGGGCCAAGCCTTGGCGCTGCTGCATCGCGACGCGGCCCGGCCCTGGACCATCGCCACGCTGGCGGGCGAAGTCGGCGTGTCGCGCTCCGTGCTCGCCGAACGGTTCCGTCATTATCTGGCGGAGACGCCGATCGGCTATCTCACACGCTGGCGCATGCAGCTCGCCGCCCAGATGCTCAAGTCCACGTCGAAGAGCGTCGCCGAAGTGGCCGGCGACGTGGGCTACGAATCCGAACCCTCCTTCAATCGGGCTTTCAAGCGTGAGTGGGGGCTCCCTCCAGCCCGCTTCCGCAGCCAGGCAAGAAGCCGCCCGGCCGTGAACGCCGATGCCCAGCCAAACGGCAGGAGAAAGGCCTCGGGCGTCAGGAAGAGAATGGCCGCATCGCCATCTGCTCGACCTCAGGCAAGGCGGTAGCCCAGCCCGTTAATGTCCCCTCTCCCATCACCGGCATTTTTTCAGCCAACCCCAAGCGTGCACGTCGAGTTCACTTCGCCAAGCCT
>CAYQDJ010000124.1:0-7713 GCA_964416255.1 uncultured Nitrospira sp.
ACCCATTCCGGTGAGGATCGTACTGGCTGCGGCGGTGGCAAACGGCATCCACGGCAGCCGTGAGGCGATGGCGACCAACACGGCCGTGGCATACAGCACATGATTGGCGAAACCGGCCGGGGTGAAGGCATCGACGACAAACACCCCTCCCGTCAGAAGCAGCACGATGCTGCCCAAAACGTATTCCTTTCTTGGGGCGAGGGTCATCATGATGGGCCTGCGCGCAACGCTTCTCCACCTCGTGCGCCCGTATCGTATCCACCGCTTCTCAGGGGTGATGCCAATGCGAGCTATTGTCGGTACCGTACGGTCCGGCACCGCCGGGTTTGACAGCAGTGCGATCCGAACCCTACCATACCCGACGAGAGCGGCGAAGGGGGAGAATACTGTGCGACCATCGATGGCTCGCCTCTTCAATCACCTCCCAATTCATCGGAAACTCTTGCTCGCCTCCGCCATTCCCCTCGCGGCGCTGGTCTTGCTCAGCCTCCTGACCTGGCGAAGCGTCGAGACCTTCTCGCTGGATGAAGAACGCTTACACAATCTGTATTTGACGCAAAAGGCGGCGGCCCAATATATGCGGCTGGTGGTCGATCTGGAGACCGGATTCCGCGGCTACGTGCTGACGGAGCAGGACCGGTATCTCCGGCCCTATCGCGTGGCACAGGAGGGCATTCTGTCCGTCGGGCAGGATCTGGAGAGTCGCGCCGCCGGAGAACCCCTGCAGCACTTTCGGACGGTTCAAACACTCGTGTCTCAACTCATGGCCGAAAAGGACACGCTCATTCAGGCGGTCAAGAAGGGGCACAAGGAGCGGGCTCTGGACTATATCGAGGAGGGTCGCGGCCGCGCCTTGATGGTGGAGATTCGCCGTCTCATGACCAAGTTCGATCAGCTTGAACAGCAACACGCCATGGAAGAACTCGGCCAGCTCAACCAGGACCAGAGTTCCACCTTGTTGACGATTCTCGGCGGCGGAGTGTTGACGTTCGGCGTGATCGTGGCGGCCTTATATTTGATCGCCCGCTCCATAGCCGGCCCGCTCGTTCACCTGGCCAAAGCCGTGGGCTCGTCCTCGGCCGGAGTGGTGCCGTGCATTCCGGTGTTTGAGCGGCGGGATGAAATCGGGGATCTCAGCCGGGTGATGCACCACATGAGCGGGCAAATCCGAGGACATTTGGATCAAATGCAGAAATCGGAGGCGGCACTGCGCCAGCTGAACGACCATCTGTCTCAATCGGAGTCCAACTACCGCGGGTTGGTCGATCATGCGCCCTTCGGTATCTTTACGACCAAGGGGATGCAGGTGACCTTCAGCAACCGGTCCAATCAACTGTTGGCCGGGTTGGATCCCGATGAAGCCGTCGATCCCGCGACCTTCCGGCAGTGGATTCATCCGGAAGACCGGGAGCGTGTGCTCTCGGGATTCGCGCAGGCGGTGGCGGCCGGCCGACCCTTCGAAACCGTCTTTCGGTTCCTTCACAAAACCGGCGCCGTGAGGACGATTTTAAGCCGCCGGCTGCCGATCGCCGAGGCAGAGGGCACGGCGCCCATCTATGTCGGATTCAATATTGATATTACAGCGCTGGACGATCTCCAGGGCCGAGTCAGCCGCGCCGAGCGATTGGCGACGTTGGGACAGGTGGCCGCCGGCATCGCCCATGAAATCAGGAATCCGCTCGTCGGGATCGGGTCGACGGCCGCGCTGCTCCGGGACGAACTTGAGGACTCCGATCCATGCCGCAGAGACATCGAGTTGATCTTGAACGAGACCCGGCGGTTAGATCGAATCGTCAATCAAATCGTGGAGTACGCGCGGCCGCGGGATCTCGCACCGGTGTCCTTTCCCGTGCCCGAACTCATCGATGAGGTCGTCCAGTTGCTCGAGGTGCCGCTTCGCCAGAAGCAGCTGGCCGTTCGGTCGGACTATTCCGCTCCGCTCTCCTCGCTGCACGCGGACCGGGATCAGCTCAAACAGGTGTTGCTGAATGTGCTGCACAACGCGATCGATGCCTCCCCGGTCGATGCGGCCGCCATTGAAGTCGCCGTCAGTGAGCAGGATCGGGAGCATCGGTCCGGCATGGTGCTCAAGATCCGGGATGCCGGAGGGGGTATTGCGCCGGGAGCCCTGCCGCAGGTCTTTCAGCCCTTCTTCACCACCGGCAAACGGCATGGGACCGGCTTGGGTTTGGCGATTTGTCGCAACATCGTCGAACACCATGGAGGCGACATCCACATGACCAGCAAGGTCGGGATCGGAACGACCGTGAGGATATGGATGCCGTTGCGTCAACACGAAGCGATGGTGAGGGAGTAGCCGATGCGTGCTCTGGTGTTTGTGGCCGACGATGAACAGATCATCCGAGAGGCGATTGTGAAACGGCTCGCACGCCAAGGCCATCGCGTGGTGGGCTATGACTCCGGCGAAGCGCTGCTCGACGCCCTGGGGCATGCGCTTCCCGATTTAATCCTCCTCGATGTAAAAATGCCGGGTCTCGACGGCATGGAAACACTCAAACAGGTCCGTCAGGCGTCGCCGGGGGCCATGGTGATCATGTTGACGGCCTACGGCACCGTGCACGATGCCGTGGCGGCCATGAAACTCGGGGCGTACGATGTTCTCATCAAATCCGTGGATCTGGAAGGCGTCGAGCCTGTGATTGCCCGGGCGTTGGAGATGCTGAGTTTGCGCCAGCGCGTGGAAACGGATGACGTTCAGCGACATGGGCAGTATTGGTTCAGCCGTTTGGAAGCGCATAGTCCGGTGATGAAACACTTGTTGGAACAGATTCGCGAAGTCGCGGAGAACCCCAAACCCACCGTCATGCTCTTAGGCGAAACGGGCACGGGCAAAGAGTTCATGGCCCGCGTCATCCATCACAACGGCGTGCGTGCGGCCGGACCGTTTGTCGGGGTGAATTGCACCGCGATTCCGAAGGAGCTGTTCGAAAGCGAACTGTTCGGGTACGAGCGCGGGGCGTTCACCGGCGCCAATCAACGGAAATTGGGGTTGCTTGAGAAAGCGGAGGGCGGCACGTTGTTTCTGGACGAAATCGGCGACCTAGACCAGTCGATGCAGGGCAAGTTGCTCCGTGTGATTCAGGAGCGAGCATTCAGGCGGTTGGGAGGGACCGAGGATATCGACGTCGATTTTCGACTGATCACCGCCACCAATCGTGAGTTAAAGAAGGAAGTCGCTCGCGGCACGTTTCGCGAAGATTTGTTTTTCCGGCTTCATGTCGTGGCCTTTGAATTGCCGCCGCTTCGCAAACGTGTGGAAGACATCTTGCCGTTGTGCCGGCGCGCGGTGGTGCGGTTTGCCCAGGAATTCGGAAAGGAAGTGCCCGAGTTGGATCCTCAAGCCAGCGCGATGCTCCAGCAGTATGCCTATCCGGGCAATATTCGCGAACTGGAGAACATCCTGGAGCGCGCGATGATCTTTTGCCAAGGGCGGACGTTGATGCCGTCGTGTCTCCCGACCGAACTTCGAGAATCGGTGAGGCCTGCGACAGTCGTGACCGGATCCGGCACCGCGCCGGTGGTCCGCGTGGAGATGAAGCTGGGGGAGCAGACACTCGCGGATGTTGAACGGGCGATCATCGAGGGGGTGCTGCGGCTGGATGCCTACAACAAAAGCTTGGCGGCCAAGCATCTGGGCTTGACGCGGTTCGCGCTGGATCGACGTCTGAAGAAAGCCGGCGAGGATTAAGACGGCGCTGTTCCTGCGTGCCTGTCGTCAAACACGAAGGGATGGACGCGCCCTTGCTCGCCGCTCCGCGCAGGACGCATAATGTGTCGCCTGACGGACGAGGGGGAGAGACGACGGATTCAGCCATGGTGAGCCTCGGCATGCACGGATGGTGGCAGGCCCTTCACGTCCAACATAAAGTGTGGAGCGTGCTCGTCCTCCTGCTCATTCCGTTAGGCCTTGCGCTCGGTGTCCATCTCTACCTCGTGAATTTGTTGCTGCAGGCGCAGCAGGACCGGCATCAGACGCTGCAGGTGCGGGAACAGCTGCAGGTCGTTCGGCGGATCGCGATCGATATTGAAGACGCCTTTCGCGGCTACGTACTGACGGAGCAAGACAAGTTTCTGATCCCGATGAGGGAATCCGAAGCGAGATTAGAGACGGCGGTGAGCGACATCGAGGCCTTGCGGGACACGAAGATCCAATCCGCCGGGGACCTGCAGGCCTTTATTCCGCGTGTCAAAGATTTACTGCGGTCGAAGCAAGCCCTGATCGACGCGATCAAGAGCGGCAAACAAGCAGTCACCCTCTCGTATATCCATTCCGGTCAGGGGTTGCTCCTCTCGGATGCCCTTCGTCGTGACTTGCGTATCATTGAAGATCGTTTGGATGACGAACTCAGACAGTTGGAAGCGGAAGGCCAAGGTTTGTCTCAATGGACTTTTACCGGCCTCTGGTTCGCGGTGGCTGCCGTGACGGTCTTGGGGGCAATCAGCTCACGGCTGCTGGTGCGTTCGATCACCGAGCCAATCAAACGGCTTCAGTCGGCGACGGCACAGTTTGGTCCGCAAATCGACCCGGATTCGTTTCAGAAGCTGGTGAGTCCCTCGAGCAGTCCCGGCGATGAGCTCAGCATGTTGGCTCTGTCTTATCATGAGATGGCGGTGCGGATCAGCGGCCATATCCGGGAGCTGGAAACGCTGGAGGCGATCGGCCGAGAGATCAACACCATCGGTCCGGATGGAGTGGCCGGCGTCCTCCGGCGCATCACGGACCGCGCGGTGGAATTGGTTCAGGCCGACGCCTGCCTGCTGCTGTCGCGGAACGACACGATGGGTTGCTGGATCGTGGAGGCGGCCTCCGGCGCATGGGATGGCGAATTGCCAGGGGCCGTCATGCTGTGGGAAGAACTGCCGGTCAGCGTGCGGGCCTATCATACCGGTGAGCCGGCCTTCGGCGAACATTTTCGCCGGGACGACCGCCCGGAAGTGCGGCGCCGTAATTTGATCGGCGACAGCATGCTGGCCGTCCCGCTCCTCGCCCAGGGAGTTCCCTTCGGGGTGATCGCAATGTTGACGGAACAGCCACGCCCGCCGGAAGCGTGGAATATCCGCCTGGCCCAGGGATTGGCGCAAGCCGCGGCCGTCGCCATTTCCAATGCTCGTCTCTACGAGACCGCCCATCGGAAGCAACAGGGCCTGCAGGCCCGCATGAGGCAACTGGAGCAGTTGGCCGAAAATTTGGCCCATGACCTCAAGGGACCGGGAGCCAGAATGGGGGAGCTCTCCCGATTGTTTGTTCAGCAGTATCGGGCACAGACCGATGAGCGCGCCGCCCGCTGGCTCCGGCTCATCGAAGAAAACGCGGAGGATATCGTCCGGCGAGTCGAAGGGATTCTCTCCGTCGCCCGGATTGGTGCGGATCAAAGCTCGGTGACCGCCGTCGATCCTGTGCTCGTGATCGACGAGGTGTTGAAGGCCCATGCCGGAGATCTTGAGCGGCTGTCCGCGGCGGTGCGGGTCCAGCCCGGGCTGCCGATGGTCGCCTGTCACGGGACGTATCTCCGGCAGGTGTTTGACAACCTCATCGGCAACGCCCTGAAATACATGCATTCCGGCTATGCCCCGTCGGTGGCGATCACCTATGAGGTGCAAGGCAATCAGATCTGTTTCGCGGTGACCGACAACGGCATCGGCATTGCCCCTGATCAGCGTCAGCGAGTGTTCGATCCATTCGTCCGCCTGCGCCGTACCGAGGCCCCGGGGAGCGGCATCGGTCTGACCATCGTGAGGCGGATCGTCGAACTGTATGGAGGGCAGGTCTGGATCGACGGAGCGGAGCCGGAAGGGTGCACGGTCAAATTCACCATGCCGCGGTTCCACGAAGAGAGCGCGCTGACGCGGGGTACCGCATCGGAAAACCGACCTCATGAGGCTGACACATGACGACGCAACAACAGGATGTACGGGCGATGAAGAAGCGATCCAAGGTGCCGTTCACGATTTTGGTGGTGGAAGACAATGCCACTGACGTGGAACTGATGCTGCATGCCTTGGAAGCGGCGGAACTGAAACCGCTGGGCGGAGAGTTTGACATCGAAGTCCGTGCCACGGCCGAAGGCGCCCTGTCGTTGCTCCAAGAGCGGGCGGTCGACCTGGTGTTGACCGATATGATGCTGCCGGCCATGGACGGACTCGATTTGGTCAGCCGCATCCAAACCATCGATCCTAATCTCCCGGTATTGGTCGTCAGCCGGATGAGTACCGTGTCGATGGCCGTGGATGCCATGCGGCGCGGCGCCTTCGATTATGTCGTCAAGCCGGTCAACGCAAAGGATTTGGCGATGCGCCTCCATCGCGCCATCCGGATTTCAGAGATTCTGCGCCGGCATGCCGTGTATGAACAGCAGGACCGCCTCGAGGGCGAGGCCAACAGCCTGGTCGGCGCCAGCCTCGCGTTCGAGCGGACTCTGCGCGCGATTCAGGAGGCGGCGCGCGTCCGGTCCACGGTCCTGATCACCGGGGAGACCGGGACGGGGAAAGGTATGATTGCCCGGGCCATTCACCAGCAGAGTGCCGAGCGCGACCGGCCATTTCAGGTCATCGACTGCACCTCGATTCCTGAAGGCATCATGGAAAGCGAGTTGTTCGGGCATGTGCGGGGGGCCTTCACCGGCGCGATCGCCGACAAGCCGGGCCTGATCGAGCTGGCGAACGGCGGGACCGTCTTCCTCGACGAAATCGGCGAATTGCCCTTGTCGCTGCAGGCGAAGCTGCTGCGGGTGTTGGAAGACAACGAGGTCCGCCCGGTCGGCGGTACCCGCGTGCGTCGCGTGGATATGCGGTTCATCGCGGCGACGAACCAGCACTTGGAGGACAAGGTCCGGGACGGCAGCTTCCGGCGCGATCTATATTATCGCCTGGCAGTGGTCTTGATCCCGGTCCTGCCCTTGCGCGAGCGGTGCGAGGACGTGGCGGTCATTGCCCGTCATCTCATGACGCGGCTCGCACGGGAAATGGGCCGCCCCCGATGTCATTTCGATGAAGAGGCGGTGACGGTGCTGACCGGCTATCGATGGCCCGGCAACGGGCGGGAGCTCCGCAACGTGATCGAACGCGCGATCATGCTGGCGGCGACGGAGACCATCACCGCCCGCGACATCCGGGGTTTGCTGGCCCAGGCGGACACCTCCCCGGCGAGCGACGACGATCTGACCACACTTCCGTACATGGAGGCCAAGGAACGGGCCCTGGAAGAATTTACCCGGACCTATTTGCGGACCAAGCTGGCCCAGGCTGGCGGCGTGATTACCAAGGCGGCCGAGCACAGCGGCATTCCGCGCCAGCATTTTTCACTCCTCATGAAGCGATTTCTCGGGACTGAGGACGAATCCTAAGACGTCCGGTTGCGGTAACCATCGTCGTTCGATCCTCCTGCCTTCTCTTACCTTGGCCCCCCCTCTGCTTCCTCCGCGTAACGAGCCGCGGCGCAATGGCAAGGTCCCAGTGATATTCAACTCCAGTTTTGCCAGGATCTCATCCTAGAATACCTGCATATGCAGTCCTAACCTCTTGACACAGCTGGGCTCTTTTTATCGCCGGCATTACCCGCATATCGACATAGTCGTTTTCATTGAAATCGTGAAGAGGAGAACGGCATGCCGAGAGTGGAACGTGGGACATTTATCTAATTTTTGCAGCGAGTTACGAAACGTTCCCTCTGCGAAGGAGAAGCGCGCTCATGGT
>CAYQDJ010000125.1:0-7521 GCA_964416255.1 uncultured Nitrospira sp.
GTTGGTCCACGTGTCGGAACTGTCTTGGACGCACGAAGTGCGTCATTCGTCACGGGTGGTGTCGGTGGGTGACCAGGTGGAAGCCGCGGTGCTGAATGTCGATCCGGCCAGCCGGAAGATTTCCTTGGGCATGAAGCAAACCGCACCCAATCCTTGGGATATGATCGAAAGCAAGTACCCGATCGGCACTCGAATCGAAGGCAAGGTCAAAAGCTTGACCGATTTCGGCGCTTTTATCGGGTTGGAAGAAGGCATCGACGGACTGATTCATATTTCGGACATGTCCTGGACTAAACACATCAAGCACCCTTCGGAGCTCTTCAAGAAGGCCCAGAAAGTGGATGCCGTTGTACTCCGCATCGACAAGGACAAAGAGCGGTTATCGTTGGGGTACAAACAGCTGACACGCGATCCCTGGGACGACGAGATTCCGGCTCGCTATCATGTGGGCGACTCGGTCAGCGGGAAAGTCACGAAGGTGGCTGACTTCGGTATCTTCATCGAGTTGGACGGCGGAGTAGAAGGGTTGATCCATATCAGTGAAGCGGGATTGGAATCCCAGGTCAAGTTGGAAGACAAATTTAAGGTGGCCGACGATGTCACGGCGAAGATCATCAAAGTCGACCGGGATGAGCGCAAAATCGCTCTGAGCCTCCGGGACCACCATACGGATACGGAACGCAAGCATCTGGATGAGTATCATGCGTCGCAAGGCGTGCTCGACCAAAGTCTCGGCCGTGCGGCGAAACAAAGCCGCAAACGATCGCAATCGGACGATTAGCCGAGGGCGTCGTCAGAACGCGATGCGGTGACCTATCATGGCAGATGAGCCGACGACTTCTGAACGCAGCACAAAACGCCGCCCGTTCCGCACCTTGTTGAGGATCGTGGGGTTCGGTTTAGCGCTGCTGATCTTGGTGAACATTTTCTTTCCCGATCTGGATCTGTCGACCGAGGACCGGATCGCCCTCGTTCGAGTCGAAGGGGTGATCCTGGATTCTCAGACGACCGTCGGGGAGTTGAAACGTTTCGGCGACAATCCCTCTGTCAAGGCGATCGTGCTACGCATCGATAGTCCGGGGGGAGGGGTCGTCCCCTCTCAGGAGATTCACGACGCCGTCCAGCGTGTGCGAACAAAAACCAATAAGACGATCATCGCATCCATGGGGAGTGTCGCTGCCTCAGGCGGGTATTACATTGCCGCCGCGACCGATCGCATCGTCGCCAACCCTGGCACCCTCACGGGGAGTATTGGTGTCATTATGGAGACAGCCAATCTTGAAGGGCTATTGAAAAAACTCGGCGTGGAAGGCGTCGTCATTAAGAGCGGTAAGTTCAAAGATGTCGGATCACCGCTTCGCAAAATGAGTGATGAGGAGCGGTCACTCATGCAACTGGTCATGGATGATGTCCACAAACAGTTTATCGAAGCGGTGGCGGCGGGTCGCGCGCTCGAAACGAGCGACGTCCAAGCGCTGGCGGACGGGCGTATCTTTACGGGGCGCCAGGCGAAAGATGCGAGGCTCGTCGATGAGTTGGGCGATCTGGAGGATGCCATTCAGCTGGCGGCAGATGTCGTGGGGATCGAGGGAGAGCCGAAGGTCATCGAGCCGAGACGGCGCTTTTCCATGCGCGACCTGCTCGAATCGCAACTTTCGAATATGTTTCCCAAGCTCGACTTCCATCCCGGAATCAGCATGAAGTATCTCATGGCCTTTTAGCCGTGTGATCCGGCACGGAGGCCTTGGCCCACCACATGGTGAAGGGAGCGGACATGACGAAGGCGCAGATCATCGAACGAGTGTCTGAGCAGGTCACCACCTTGACAAAGCGACAGGCGGAGGTTGTGGTCAACACGATCTTCGACTGCGTGCGCGATTCTCTCAAGAATGGCGATAAGACCGAGATCCGAGGATTCGGCAGTTTCCGATTGAGGGCGCGTCGTATGAAGGAAGGACGCAATCCCAAGACCGGCGCCACCGTGGCTGTCCCCGCCAAGCGAGTACCGTTTTTTAAGGCCGGTAAAGAACTGAAGGAACTGCTCAACCAATAGCTGTTGCAAGGAGTGGCCATGTCAGGTTCAGACTCGTCGGAATCCACTACCGAGGTCCGCTGGACCACAGGTGCCATCACACGGATGGACCGAGCTCCCGTATTTTTGCGTGGGATGGTCCGGCGTTTGGCGGAAAAGAAGGCTCGCGAACTGGGGTACGAGGAAATTACCGAAGAGATCCTTGATCAGTTCAAAGGGCAAATGATGGGACGGATGGGCGGAGCGTCCGGAATGGCCTCGGCGGCCGAGCAGATGGAACGAGGAGTTCTTCCCTGGACAGCGGCGGCCAAGGTACGGCTGGCGGCGGTGCCGGAATTTATGCGCGGCATGATCAAGCAGATCGCCGAGGAACTTGCCGTCGAACGAGGTCACCTGGAGGTGAACGTCGAGTTGTTCGAAAAAGTCGAGGCACTCGGCGATGTGCAGGAATCCGCGGGGCCTCCAATGGAATGGACCGACGGTGCCATGGCGCAGCTTCAGGCCAAACTCAAAGAATCTCCGCCGATCGCGTTGGAATTTGTGATGGACATGCTGAAACGGGACAGTGAGGATCTGGCTCGAGAGAAGGGGCTTCAGCGTATCGACGAACAGGTCCTCCGCGCATTATGGGACGCGCCGCAGGAACGGGTGGCCTGGACCGATGAAGCCTGGAAGCGTCTGCAAACCTCGCCGGATTTTGTGCGCAGCGGAATTAGAAAAGCGGCCGAACGGCGGGCTCGGAAGCTGGGATTGAGGGAGATCGACTCCGAGCATCTGACAATGTTTCGGAATCAGGCCATGATGAAAGCCGTCAAACGCATCCGCTCCTTCGGCTACCACGAACTGACGTTCGATGCGTTCGACACCGCGCTCCAAAAGACCAAACGGTTGCAGGGCAACGATCAAGCGGAGAAGCGGTTGCGGGAGATTCGAGGGCACTTTGCCGACCCGTCGAGCAAAAAGCCCGAGGGTGGCACGCTTGGAGCCGATCTCATGGATCGCTTTCGGAAGTATCTGAAGGGCGAAGGCCCGCTCTGAGTCACCGGCGCTCTTTGGCGCCAATGCGACGGATCGCTTCTGTCCTCCCACGCAGGCCGTGGTTTGGGAGGGGTATCGCTAGGAGTGGTCAGGACGCTTCCGGCCGTGCCTGTCAGTGGGTGACGACCTGCTTCGGCCAAAATTTATGACGGATTTGAGGCAGCGGCTCATTGTCCAAATTTGGAATGTCATAAAGACAGCGGTCGATCGTCGAGACTTCTTCTTCGGTGAGTGACAACGTCACTTTTTTCTTCCAAAACTGATCGAGTGTAAAATAGTCACCGCCCTGCGGCTTTTCGGCTAACAGTTCTTGCATCTTCTTAAAGCCTGCAGTATCCACTCCCATGATACGCCCCTTGTTCCGATCATGGCACCACATCAAGACTTCGGCAATGCCATACATGGTGATTTCAACGTCGACCATTTTGCTCATGGAGTCCTCCTCAAAGGTGGGTATCTTAGCTCATACCCTGGTTTAGATTCAAACGTTCCTCGCCCGGCGCTGATTCATTGCCAGACAAAACCAGGGCTCTGTATACTGTCTTGTGTGCGGACATGTTGCGTCGCCGCTCCTGATCTTCAACGTAGGAAGCGAGTGTGAACCAGGATTTCCATCGATGGGTGCGTCCACTTCGCCCAGCCGTCAGCTTCTTCATGTCGTTGTCGCTGGCAATGAGTCTCGGAGCCTGTTCCAAGGCGGATCCCTACAACCCTCCAGACTTGTTCTATTATTTTGCCAGTTACAAAGTCGGTCAGAATCCTACCAGCGTGACCATGGCTGATTTCAATCATGATTCCTTTACCGATTTGGTCACGACCAATATCTCCAGCAATACGCTCTCTCTCCTCCTGGGCAATGGCGACGGCACATTTCAAGACCAGGTTCAGCTCCATGTGTGCCAAGAGCCGCGTGCGCTAGCCATCGGCGATTTTAACCAGGATGATCATGTCGATCTTGCCTTGGCGTGCTCCGGAGGCGATGAAGTCGCGCTGCTGTTTGGGCATGGCAACGGAAAATTCGCGGAAGGTCCGCATTATCCCGTGCACCGGACCCCCGTGGCCGTGGCCGCGGACGATCTGAACGGAGACGGTCACTCGGATCTGGTAGTGGCCTTGCGCAATGACAAAATCAAAATTTTCCTGGGCACCGGAACCGGCGAACTCCGGCCAAGTCATCAGTATGAATATGGCGATACCCCCACATCCGTTGCCCTGTCTGATCTGAATGGGGATGGCATGCTGGATCTGGTCGTCACGAACGGAGGGCCCATGTCCAATGCAGTATCGGTGTGGATCGGCAACGGGGATAGCACCTTTCGTGACCCGAAAGATTACTCAACGGGGAAACGACCCCTCGGCGTAAGTTTTGCCGACTTCAACAATGATCGCCATCGAGATCTCTTGGTCATCAACGGTGAACGAGATAGTTTTACGACCTTCCTTGGCAACGGCAATGGGACCTTTCAGCCGGGCAAAGATTCCGGTGCCGACGCCGGTCCCAATTTCGGGCTGGCCTGGGATTTCAACGGCGACCGTCTGGTGGACGTGGCGATCGTCAACCTGCAATCCAACGATCTCTCCATCTTGTTCGGCAAGGGGGACGGCACGTTTCACTATCCTCCAAGAAACTATCGAACCAAGGGAGGCCCCTTCGCCATCTCCTCCTTCCACGTCACGACGGGCGGCACGGAGGAACCCGGTTTAGTGGTAGCTGACAATGGTGCGGGCAGCGTGTCAATTTTTCTCCATCGAGGGCTGAGATCGGTCCCTAAGCATGAAGCGCGTGGAGAAGCGCGTGGATAGGAGACGCCATTGCCCGTTGCGCGCTCCGATCGCCGCATTCTTGACACCTCCAAGACCCTCCGATACAGTGGCCGGCGGCGAGCTGGCGCACGCCATGTGACCCTCATGGCTCTTCGATCATTTGCATGGTGGTTTGCTGTCGGGTCCCTCCTTACGTTGTCTGTGCTCATGGTCCAAGGCGGCTTGCGCGATCTGTGGGAAGGAACGCATCCAGCCGGCGGCATGAACACCGTGGTTTACTTCGGCACGACCATGATAGGCGGAGGCCTGCTGGCGGGATGTGTGGCGCTGGTCTTGAACCGACTACGATGACGGCATGATCGGATAGTGCATGCAATGTCTTAAATGCAAAGGCTTCATGATGGTTGAGCGGCACTACACCGTCATGAACAAACGAATCTATGCCCGCTGTCTCAATTGCGGGTTTTGGATTGATCTGGCCGACCTGCTTCGCTTTTTCCACAAAGTGATTGATAGTGGCTTAAAAGGTGGTAAGGTCCAGGAATCTTTTACCCTTTGAGAGGCGGAAGGTTGATGGCAAATCATAGGGTCTGCGGAAGGGTATGGGTGCGTCTCGCTCGCCTGAGCGTCTGTCTTGTGCTCATGTTCGCCTGCTCTCTCATGGCGGTCTCCTTGGCTTCGGCGGCGGGCGCACCGCGCGGGAAGAACAGGGTCCAACCTGTTGGCCATATGCCGCAGTCCCTCCCTTGGAGAATTGTCCCCGCCCATGGCATTCTGTTGAAAGACCTCACCTCCGGGCGGGTGCTCTATGAACATGCCTCCGCCAAACGCTTATCACCCGCCAGCCTAACGAAGATTATGTCGGCGCTCGTGATCCTGGAACAGGGCAACCTTGCCGACCAGGCTACGATCAGTAGAAATGCCGCCCGGGCCCCCAAGACCCATCTGCGGTTAAAGGTTGGGGAAGTTTTTCGTCTGAAAGATCTCCTCAAAGCGATGTTGATCGTGTCCGCCAACGACGCCTGTTTGGCGGCCGTCGAACATGTGGGAGGAGATGAACAGCAATTTGTGATGCTGATGAATGCCAAGGCGTCGTCACTCGGGCTCGCAGGCACACATTTTAGTAACGGTTGCGGATTTGATGGCCCTGACCATTACTCAACGGCAGAAGACTTGGCCAACCTCAGCGAAGCCGCCTTGCAGAATCCCGTATTTCGAGAATTGGTCAGGGAGGAACGTGAGATTATCACGCCGCTTACCGGCGACCGGGCGTATATCCTGCACAATACCAACCGATTGTTGGGTCGAATCCCGGGCGTCGAAGGCGTCAAGACGGGGTTTACGTCGAAGGCAGGGCGATGTCTGATCGCCAAGGTTTCTCAGAATGGCAGCGAACTCCTCCTGGTCATCCTCAATTCCAGCCGTCGATGGAACACCGCCAAGAGCCTCATCGACTATGGTCTCCGGGTGAGCGAGGCCATCCACTAGCGGACTACACTTCGTTTCGCACGGGTAATTTGAGTGATCTGCGGCGCATGCGAAACAGGAGCAGGCACGATGCGGTGAGATTGCCTGATCGTGAGATCAACCGGCACTTAGTGCGGCTGAGAAAATTCTATGTTCACGTCTTTGCCTAGGTAGTTAACCTGGAATCCTTGCTTGTCATACGCGAGCACGGCACCCATGACATTTTCGTCCCCGTATTCTTCCTTACCTAACAGCTTTCGAATATCGTCGGGGCTCTCACTGTTTAACACGTTGCGGAAAATGCCACGGGTTTTGTGCGCGAACCGGTTGTTGATGAAAATCAAATCGACTTTACCGTCCTGGATCCGCACGCCAGCCATGGGACCGGTTGGTTTCCGCTGATCGAGCAAGAAGATAAAGGTGGCTTCCTGCTCGGCTTTGATACCGGAAATCTTTTCATTGACCAGCACATCGAGTGCTTTCCCTTCGGTATCACCGAGTTTTATCCCAAACAGCGAGACGCTGCCGCTGGTAATGCCCTTCGGATCCATGACATCGTTCTTGCTTAATTCATAGGGTTCGGCATGGGCCAAGGAGAGGAGTCCGGCCAACGATGCCATGATCATCCAAGCCCGTGCCCACCAACCACATGCCACTCTCATTGAACCCTCCTTCGCTTTGTCACACATCGCTCAGTGATGACGTGTAGGTAATTCGCTCCCGGCAGGCGATGCGACGTCTTGCCTCATTTTAGCCAAGGCAAAGGGTCAGTTGCAAGAAACCAACATGAACGGTGGGGTTGTAAGCCTGATTGGTTCACCGCGATGACGCCGTTGCCAACAGCAACTCTCCCAACTGACGCAGTCCTGAAAAATATGCCTGAGGCTCCGCATCCAGGTCGAGAGTGAGGCCATCAAGATCGTGAAGACAATCCTGGATCAGCACCATGCGTTGCTCGTCCAATCCCTCAGGGCTATCGAGATAGAAGACGACGCAGCCGCTGATGACCGTGTCCAGCGTCATCAGTTGGCCTTGATTCGGACTTGAGAACTGCGGCCAGTCTTCGCCGCAGTGACGTACCCATGCTGCCGCGATTCGTTCTCGATCCATCCGTCGTTCCCGTCATGCCGTCCGCTAGACTCCAGACTAGCGCACGCCCAATCAGAACGGCAAGTGAGCAGTCCCCCATGGCAGGGCGACGGTTTCTCCTGAGCGTCACA
>CAYQDJ010000126.1:0-7251 GCA_964416255.1 uncultured Nitrospira sp.
GACCGCATCCACGCCGGCAAAAGGCGGGATCATCATCGAGTACCGAAATGGCACCTCTTGGCCGCCTTCCAAGAACATCTTCCCAGGCTGCACCTCTTTGATCGCTGTGTTATAGATCGGCGTGATCGAGTGGTCGGCGAATTCATCTTCCATCAGCCGTCGTGACTGCCGACGCCCGCCAAGGCCGAGTTGAGCTTCGGTGCAGTGCCGGGTTTAGGGCCCAGCGGCTATACCCAGTCGGTGTGTACCGTGGACCATGCCGAACAAGCGTGGAGCGCCTATCAGAGTTTTTTGAAGGACCCAGGACCGATCGTGGTGGGGGCCGCCCAAGGCGCCTCGTGTTTCGGCCCTGCCTACGAGATGGCATTCATCCTCGATGCGGATCTGCGGAAGAAAAAACTGCGCCGAAAGGTCCCTATCTATTTCGTGACGCCGGAGCCCTATATCGGCCACATGGCCCGTGGCGATGATCAAGTAGTCGTAGGGCACCTCTCCGTTTGTCGTCACGACCCGATTTTGTTCCGGCTCAATCCGTTCCGCCGCCGCATGGACGAACTTGATCCCTTTTCTTTCCAACACAGGCCCAAGTGCGAAACTGATGTCCTTTCGCTGTCGCCATCCCACCGCAACCCATGGATTCGAGGGGACGAAGTGAAACGAGTCGACATTGGAAATCACGGTCACTGCGTGCTTCTTGTCCAAGATGGCCCGTGCCTCGTAGGCAGCCGGGAGTCCGCCGATTGACGCTCCGAGGATCACCACTCGTGCCATGGTGCACTGTCCTTTCTCTTCCGAAGATTTGTTTGACACCAGTTCATCGCCTCGCGCTGATGGTTCCTTTGAGAGGCATGCACCCGCGATATGGATTCACCCCCGGTTTCCATGCCAGCCGGCCTGAAATCGAATGGATGAATGGAGGGGAGGCTTGCGACAGATGATACCGGGGGCTGTTACAGAAGGCACCAACCTGGGATCTAGGAGCGGGCAAGTTGGATCGCGGCCGCCACGATCGCCAAGGCAACCACGAGCGCAGCGCGAGGGACCCACGCTGCGCTCCGCGTGAGCGCCGGCTCCCAAGATGAACTCCCCGAGGCGAGGAAAGCGTCGATTGTCTTGAACCGCGTCCACATGCCCAGGTCATGCGCAACGGTCAGCACTACCAAAGCACGACCAACCCGATCTTGATCTGGAGGATTCTCGGCCAGCCGTTCGGATCGATCAGGGACCACCTTCGAGAGTGAAGCAGAACGGGGCCACTGCCCGCCAATACAACTATCGCCGCCCACACCAGAGCGCGAAACCGCCTGGCCGCCGATCGAAACAGCATCTTGACCGCCGGCTCCGTCGCCTCATGTCTGACGAGTGGCGCCAGCACCAGCGAGAGAAAGAGCATGCCGCCGACCCAACCGATGGCAGCCAGGAGATGAATCCAGAGAAAAAGGACATCTGGCATCGGGACTGCTCACATCCGGTCAAGTACCGTGCCGGAGGATCCAATCACGTCCACCAGCTATACCGTTACCCCACCGGGATCATCGGATTGAATTCAAATAGAGCGCACTTACCCCAACGCCATGCGCACCATAATCAGCAAGGCGGCGATCACGAGCACCGCATTGATGCCCCATTCCCATTTCCTGAGCATCTGCAGTTCTTTTTCCTTCACGAGTCGGCCTCCCTGTTCACATGGGTGAACCGTCACACCTTCGCGCAGCCCCGCTTGGAGCCCGAGGAGACAATGTTGCGCTTGATCCACCTGCCGACTCAGTCAACATTGGCTGCTCTCAGTGGCCTTGCTTATGCACCATTGGATCGATTTCTTTCTGCACGTCATCGGGCACGTTGTACCGCACGTACGGATGATCCATGACCTCGTTCGCGTAGAGCCGCCCCGTCGGAGCCGGAACCACGATATGGGCCTCGACGGTGCCCTTCGGACCGATGGTGACGGTTTGCTCGATCGTGCTCCGCACATAGGGATGCCAGACGACCAGCTTGTATGTACCCGGCGGAACATCGGTCATGGTGAACCGCCCCTGGTCATCCGTCTTGGCGAAGTAGGGATTGGTGACGGCCAAGCCCCAGCTTTCCATGTAGGCATGGAAGCCGCACTGCATGACGAATATCCGGCGGCCTTTGCTCAGATTGACTAACTGCTTCATCGGCGCCCCGGCCATGTGCTTGTGGTACAGCGCGGCATCACTGCGCTCCTTGAAGTTGCGCGGGTGCTGCGGATTCATCGGCAGCGGGACGTTGAACAATACACGCGGGCCCAATTGCGAGGTTTCGTAGGCTTGAATGTCGTGCATGACGGGGTCCATGTTGACGACCGTCACCGATTGGCTGTCACGCACCACGGTCGTAAACGGGAGGAAGAGACAGTCTCTGGCCTCGATTTGCGCCACACCGGCGTCCGGGAACGGCTTGCCTTTCTCGAGGTTCTCCAAGTACACCACGACTTCCTGAAACTCCCCCGCCGCTCCGACCTGGAACGGTTGCAGGATGCGCCACCCTTGTCCGTCGGAAATACGCCCGCAATAGAATTGGTCGGGCAGCGTGACGAGGTTGTATCCTTTCGGCTTGGGGACTTTTCCATCCAGCTTCACGGTCCCCGTTAGAGTACCGCCGTCCGGCACCATGACTTCTTCATACGCAAGCGCCGGACCGGCCAACGACAACATCACCAGTCCCGCCGCCACTCGGTTCCTCGCTGACATCTTCATTTCACCGGCCTCCTTCTGACTGAGGGTTGAGGGTCAGTTCCGTACGTCAAGCTCTCATCTTCTTTCATCCGGGACCCAATCCTCAACCCTCTTGCTGCAAAAACGGCGGTGGGGAAGCCGCATGGTACAGGCAGCTCCCCCACCGGTGTTACGCCATCTCCAACCCCTTACTTCATGGCGGTTGGAATGGCCTGCGGCTCGGGCACCGCTTCCGCCCGCTTGGCGCCGACACCGGCCGCGCCCAGCGGTTGGATCCGCGTGTCACCGGCTGGCAACACACGGAGGTAGCCCCATTGCCCTGATTGTGCGTAGGGGAGCCGAGCATTCGACCACACGAAGTCCCCGACCTGGCGGTAGGGTCCACCCGCTCCGCCACGGATGAAGACATCGAGAGTCTCTGATCCGGCATACTCCACCACGCTGATCATGTCGGCACCCGGCATATACGGTTCGATCGGCCATTCATGGCCCTCGACACCAAACATCCCGTTTTGCTCGCTGTTCGCGCCGATCACATGGATGCGGATCGCGTCACCGGCATGGGCCTCGATGAGAGGCGTCGCCGGATCTTCGGGCTTGTCCACGACGCAGGGCTGGAAAATCTTGCCCAGCGAGCAGCCTTGTTCTTCACGGAACTTATACGGTTCGGCGCGGTAGTTCACCGACGTCAACCCGGCGACGTTCTGCACGTACGGCATGAACGCGGTTCCGATGATATTGTCTTCGTCCTGGAAGAAGAGCGCCACATCGCGGTAGTTCCGCTTGCCCACATTTTCAGGCAAGGTGGCGTCGACGATGACGTCGGCTCTCCAAGAGTTCTTCTGGGACACATCAGCCCCCGTCACTGGATCTCGATACTGCGATCCCTTCGGGCCGACAATGATCGCCCCATACAACCCATTGCGTGGGTTGACGATGATGTTCCCACCGTCCCACACCAGCGAGGTGGTTTCCTTGTTCGCCGGATGAGCATAGTAGGTATAGGTTCGGCCTTCGCCCGGCGCAACGGTCTGATCTCCTCCGTTGTTCCCGACGTTCAAACCCTGACTGTCCTTCGGATTGAAAGCTAGCCCTGGCGCGAAGAACGATGCCCGGCTGGCCTTCATCTTGTTCTTCAGATTGACCTTGATACAGTCGCCTAGATTGGCGCGGAGCGTCAACGGATGCGGGGTCGCCCCGCTGGATACGGTCGTGACTTCCTCTTCAAGCGCGAAGATCTTGCCTTCCGGCATGGTCAGCTCGATCTTCCGTTCGAAGTCCACCTCGATGACGTCCGGCGCCTTCGGATTGAGCTTCATCGGGCGATCCAGTGCCACCACGTTGAAGTTCTTCACCGGAGCGTCGGCCGGGCACACCGACGCGGGGCTGGCGGGAATGCCCAATGGATTCGTTCCCTTGGGCAGCGGCTTGAGATCCCCCACTTCCTTGTCGAGCACGCGCACGATCCCCCATCCCCCTTCGGCGAAGTGCGAGCTTCGTCCGTTGAAATGGATGTAGTCGCCCGGCATGCCCTGGAATCCTCCCGCCTTGGTGACGAGGTCATACCGCTCGGCGATCCCGACGTGAATCGAGTTCTTCCGATTGGCATCCGCCGCATACCGCTCCGTCAGGAAGGTATGGCCGGCGATCGTCCAGACGTGGGACTCGTTCATGAGCTGGTGCAACAGTCGAAAGACCATCGTGTCGCCCGTGTACGCCCGCAGGAGCGGCGTGTCAGGATCACCATGGATCGCACTGCTGAACAGCTTCGAGGTATCCGGATTGTTGGACAACCGCTGTGCAAACGGTTCCGCGCGGAAGTTGAACCCGCTGCCGGTCGTATGCGTGCCGCCGTTAATGTACTGGTTCGGCGCCATCAGGATCTTCTCGGGCATTTGGAAGGAAATGGTCTTGCCCGCTTCCAGCGCCACCTCGATCGGCTGTCCCGGCGGATTGCCCGCCTGGATGACGTTGACGGTATGCGGCACCGTGTCATGGATGGAGACCATCAACTCACGGAAGCTGCCGCTGACGCCGGCCCCGACCGGCTCATTCGTATGAATGTCCGCGATCGGCCCGCTGTAGACGAGTTTACCATTCTTCGGATCGTGGTAGGTGGACCCGAACGGCTCCACGATCGTCACGCCGAACCCGCCATGCGGCCAGGTCGTCGCGCCGAACGCATGGTCATGCCAGAACACGGTCCCCATATCCACGTCCACCCACCACCGATACCGCACGAACTCCGGCGACACGAGATCGTTCGCCGGGTGGTTGTGCTTCAGCGGCTTGAAGAACGTGACTTGATCGCCCTTGATCGCCTTGATGCGGGCCACTTCAGAGCAGCTCTTGTCCCGCGGCAAAGAGGCCGTGGGGTCGATGGTCTTTTCCAAGCAATCCATGCCGACCATGACTTCGGTGTTCACATGGAACGGCGTGGCCCCTGGCGCCATCTGAATCTTCACGCTGGTCGCACCGGCCTTGGCTCCACCGACGATCTTCGCGACCATCGGGGCCGGCAGCCCGTGCTTCTTGGGTTTCCCCCACATCGTGAACGGCCGGACCGACATTTCGTACTCGAATCCGGAGATCACCCCATCCGAATTTCCCGTGTCGAATTGGAAGAAATGAGGATGGATGTTGATCTTCGACGACTGGAAATTGGTGTAGTCGTCGTCGTCCCATTCGCTGGTGAGCACCAAGTCCACACAGTCATACACGTTGGCGCGGATGACGGCGGGCAGTTTCAGGTCATCGTTGGCCCTGGTCAACCGCTCCTCTTCATGGAGCACATAGATCAACCCGTCCTTGTCGACGATGGGAGGCTCTTTCCCCTGCTTCTTAGCCAAAGTGATCGGCATCCGCAGGAAGTGGAGGTTATAGAACTTCTGATTGGCATTCTCAGGACACAGACTCCACCGGCCCTGCTCGCCCGGCTTGGCCGGTTCGGAGGTCCGCTCGCCGTTCGCATCCTGATGGATGGGCTCCAACCAGGGTGCGCCGTTGTGGTTGGCCGAGAAGGGCACGCGCTTGCCGAAGTGCGGCTTGAACAACGGCCAGGCCATCCGGCCCGTGGTCGGGTCAAAAAGGATCGCCGGCCTTGTGCTGTCGTCCCATTTGGCGGCCCACTGATACTTCGGATTCTGCGCGGTGCTTTCCCGCTCGCCCACCGCGACGTTGCCGTTCCACTTCCAGTCCCACACAGTCGCATCGTAGGCCATGATTTGGCCTTTTTCATCGTCCGTATGGCCGGGCTTGCCGGCCGCCGGCACCCACATTTCAACCCAATCCTTTAGGTTCACAACGACCGGATTGGATTTCCAGTTGGTCTTTTGATTCTTATCGACGATCTTGAAGGTCTTGCCGAACCAATCAACGGTCGTGCCGACCAGCTTGTCGGAAGACACGCCGTACTTCATCCGGCCCTTCCGATCCGGAAGCTCTTGCAAATCGGGCATCGTGTCGGTATGCGCCGCCCCGGCCTGCAGGGTGTTGTAGAAGCGGCCGTACCCCCACATCCCCGCCACATAATGATGGGCGACGTGGCAGTGAAACAGGAACTCGCCGGCCAGCTGTTGACACCCACCGCCGCCGCATTCCGGCTCCAGGTCCAACGCCTCGGATGGACCGATGACTTCCACGTCCACGCGATCGGATTTGGTGCGGACAATTGGGTACTTCACCGGCCCGTCTTGGCCGGCCGCCCAGAGCATGTTGGGCTCCGTTCCCGGGCTGCGCTGCCAGCGGATCGACCCGCTGTGCGGGTGGTGCGAATGGAAGACCTCCGAGCCGCCGTGGACCAACCGCCACTTGACGGGGTCGCCGAGGTACCCGCGAGGGATCGTCGTCGGCACATCGCCGAATGTATAGGAGCTGTAGGCCAGCGACTCGTCCTCGAATCCGAAATACTCGTGCTGAAGATGCATTTCGTCGATGCCGAACGGCTCGCTGCGATAGTTAATCGCACGCCCACCCGGCCGATAGGCATCCGTCAGCGGATCGCGCTGGGGCAGGAAATCGCCCTTTTTGTTCAACGGTCGAAACGCTTCATCGCCGATTTCGTGATAGAAAATCACGAACTCGCGGAAGTCCGGGCCGGAACCGTTGTCGATGTTCACCTGCCAGCCGCTCTTGACCTCCTTGTCGGGTCCGGTGCCGAGTGCGTTGACGTATGTGGATCCTTTCGGCTCTACGATAAAGGCGCCGAACAGGCCGAGCACGGTCAACTCACGGTCATGGCTGTAGGAATGAAACTGCCGCACCCCTTCCTGCATGTGCGGGTGAATGTACCACTCGAATTCTTGCGACTTCCCCGGCGCCACGATGGACTCGGGATTCGTGGTGGTGGCCGGCTTGCCGGTGGCGCTCACAATCATGCTGGAGGCCTGAATGAAGAGGCTCCCGTCCTCGCTTTCCATCTGGTTGCGGAGCGTCATCTTAACGCAGTCACCCTGGTTGGCGCGCAGCACCAACGGCTGAATCACGTCGCCTTGAAGGCCGGTCGACACGGCGCCTGGGTCCCATCCATCCTTGTCGCGCGCCGCCGCAT
>CAYQDJ010000127.1:0-1990 GCA_964416255.1 uncultured Nitrospira sp.
CAGCCACCACAGGACCTTGTCCAAGCGAGCCTTCAGCGAATTGACGTTCCAAGTGGCGATCCGCATGCCTAATGCTCCTCCCATCTAGCCCGAGGATGATGGCGGTCATCACGTTGCATCATGGAAGATGATGCCGAGCGTAAAGCGCGAACCTGAGCGCACCGTGCTCACGCCGTGCCGCATGTTGACTCGATACGTGCCGCGAGTTCCTTGTGCGGGACGGTGCCGCGTGGCAAAGATCACGAGTTCACCTCGCTCGGGGTCCAAGGCCTCACCGCGTGATTGTGCCCGCGGTCGCTGTTCCACGAGCAGGAATTCACCGCCGGCAAAATCTCGGCCAGGCCGGCTGAGGAAGGCGGTGAGCTGCAGCGGGAACGCAACCGCTCCATAGAGATCCTGGTGAAGACAGTTATAGTCCCCGGCACCGTAACGAAGTAACAGCGGTGTGGGTTTCGTCTGTCCGCTCCGACGACAGACGGCGAGCAGTTGATCGTGGCTCAGTGGAAACGTATCCGGCTGACCCATGGCCTTGGTCCAGGCGTTGGCGATCACCACAAGACGAGGATAAATTGTTTCGCGCAGAGCTTGGACCAGGGGCGGTAAGGGATACGCGAAGTATTTGTACTCTCCCTCGCCAAAGCGAAATCGCCTCATGTCGATCCGGCTTCGAAACAATTGGTCCCTGCCGTACAGGGCGACGAGCGCATCACACTCTTCGGCCGTGAGCAACGGATCAGTCTTGGCATAACCCCGTTGCCATAACGACGCTTCAATTGCTTCCCAGTCCAGCTGGGTCAGTCTGTCTTGGATGGTCATTGCCCATTGAGGCTTTCGTGTTCTCGGTTGCGCCATGTGACTTCTCACAGGTCACCACGGCCAAAGCCCGTGAAACGCCCAACGGCAATCCGGTCGAACTTGGTCCCGTGGTACCTCAGCTTAGCAATTTAAGGTTGGAAAATGGAGATGCGCTCGTCTTCGGCCCTGCCTCACCCCGGAATTCCTCCTGGCCTTGAATGTCGTCCGAAGGCGCCCATGCGAAAACATTACAACAGTTTTACATTCTCTTTTCCTCGGCGAATTGCGGCGATACCTCGTGCCGATTATGATCGGCTGCGGCGAAAGCCTCTTCACCTCTTCTCGGTGCCGGATGAAAACGCAGTGCAATTGCCACCTTTGCAATTCCCTCTTGAGGAGGTTCTATGCGCATCTCACAGGACGGTCGGGCAACCCACGTTCCACGGTTCCTGGTCAGCGGACTCCTAATCGTGAGTATGCTCATGTTGGTTCCAACGATGGCTGTCAAGGCAGCGGCCGAGAGCGCTGCTCCGGACACCGGCAGTCGGTTTACCTTGGTAGCGGGGGAGTACAGTCGAAACGCGGTTCGAGACAACAAGACCGGGCTGGTATGGGAACAATCGCCACAGTTGGCCCTGTTCGACTGGGATATGGCTCAGCGACGGTGTTCGTCAGATTGGCGGGTCCCCACGGTGCAGGAACTCAGCACATTGGTCGATCGATCTTCGATTGACGTGAAGCTTCCGGCGGGCCACCCTTTTGCCAATGTCGAGCCTGCGATCTATTGGTCTGCGACCGAAGGCCGGAACAGCACCGCATACGGGTCGTTCGTGAACTTCAGCAGCGGTCGAGCCGCCACACTTGAAAAATACATGCCGGCCTTCGTGTGGTGTGTACGCGCCGGGATGAATGGGAAATGACGCCAGCGGTCTGAGAGCACGCCGGACCGGAATCTGCAGCCATGATTAACATGATTAAATAGTGGAGCGCTGCAATCAGGCGCCACTCCTACGTCGTGTCGATCACATGTTGTATGTTCTATGACGCGGCTTATCATGTACTAACGGTACGAATAAGGGTTCGGCCTGACTGCCGATGGAGCCTATACGAGGCAAGCCAAGCGCAAAGGTCATGTGATTCTTTTGAATGAGTAGCAGGGGACTGTGAACCCCCTTGCCATAAGTCTCATCAACCG
>CAYQDJ010000127.1:2090-6995 GCA_964416255.1 uncultured Nitrospira sp.
GGTGATGAGGACCCGTGCGGTGCCCGAGTTTGTCCTCTTCCGGATGCTGACGGATTCACAGGTGGACCGCGACCGAAAACTACAATATCCTGAGAAAACAGCCGGTCGAACTGGAGGGACACCGCACATGAAACTGGCGACTTTGGTATGGGTCGTGCTCGCTATCGGCATGGTAATGCCGGTACGGTTGGGGAATGCGTCGCCTGGGGTTGAGCCGAATGAGTCGCAGCCAAAGGAGAAGGTGCTTTCTGGCAGGCCGGCCTTGGGCATCCCGCCGAGTGAGATTGTCAGCGGGGCAATAGGCCCATTCGAAAGCCATTCAGATGGATATGGCAACCCCGGCGCAAGTGGTCTTGGATACATCGCCGTACTCACACTTGGAACCGGAGCTGATTCTGCTGATCTGGATCCGAACATTAATCGAATTCTTCCGTTCGACAAAGCTGAATCGTCCGATACGTATATCGGTCAGATCAATTTGATCCAGGCGTCATCCTTCAGCGGGCCTAACGGAGTGATTTGGGGCCTTGATGTTGCGAAGGCTGACGTCACAAAGACACTCCTCTTTACCAAATTCATGAGAGACGGAAGTCGTGTACCCGTCTATGACATGGGTCCCTTACTTGATGCCGGTCGGAGGCTGTTTGGCACAAGGAACGAGCCACGGTATTTGATGTTGCCGGGCTCCCATATCATCGCAGCCTACAAGAGTCATACAGCCAAGGGGCCGACAACGGTATGGTGCCTGCTTGCTCTTGGGATTGCGCGTCACCGTGATCGAGACGCCAATGTGTTCATGGAGGCTTGTAACGAGTTAACGGGAACCAGCGGGGACCCGAAGTTTTTTGATAAGTTGCTCCGCGATGCAGCCGAAAGCATTGCGCGGGTGGGCGAGAATCAGAACGTCACATACAAAGAGATCTATGTGAGTCACAAGAGTCAGGTTGTCCCCAAGGGCCGGCTCGGCACTGCGTTAGCTGCGGTGCCCTACATCGTCCTTGCCCGGCAGGCGATTCCTAAGGAGGGACCGCAAAAATTACTGGAGATGTCGTTATCTGATTGGGAAAAGGAGTTGGGATTGAACCCTTTGTCGCCTCGGATAACCAACAAATGAGCCGGTGAGATGCCGGAATGTTTTTTGTGAGCGTTTCGGTTCAGAATGGCTTAATCGGGGCAGATAGCGTGGCATGGCAAACGAGGTTGTCGCGGCGCCGAAGTCCCGCCTGCACCGAAGGGACAGCCGGGCCTGTCGATGTCGATGACTAGCTATCCGTGTGAAATCCGCCGCGACTCGGGGCTGCGGCATGACCTTCAGTCGGGCTAGGGCTTCTTGTAGCTGACCCGATAGATCACACCTGCCGAATCGTCGGAAATCAGCAGCGCGCCGTCGGGCATGACCAGCACATCCGCCGGGCGGCCCCAGGCCTTGTCTCCTTGCAGCCACCCTTCCGCAAAGACGGAATAGCGCACCACGTTGTCATCGCCGCGAGACGCCAGTGTGATCCGATAGCCGATTTTGGTGCTCCGATTCCAGGAGCCGTGCTCCGCAATGAAGATCTGGTTCCGGTATCCGGGGGGAAACATCGTGCCAGTATAGAAACGCATGCCCAGAGAGGCGACGTGGGGTCCCAGGGTGAGAGCGGGTGCCGTAAATTCCCGGCAGGCATGTTCGTCGCCATACTCCGGATCCTTGATCATGCCGCCATGACAATACGGATATCCGAAGTGAAGGCCGGCTTTCGAGGCATGATTGAGTTCGTCCGGCGGTTGATGATCTCCCAGATAGTCGCGGCCGTTATCCGTGAACCACAGGTCGTGAGTTTCCGGATCCCAATCGAAACCGACCGAATTCCGCACGCCCCGCGCGAACACTTCGTATGCACTCCCGTCCGGATTGAGACGTGAAATGATCGCATAACGGTCGGGGTCCGGCTTGCAGATGTTGCACGGGGCGCCCACAGGGACATACAGCTTGCCGTCCGGACCGAAGGCGATGAACTTCCATCCATGGGCCTTGTCCTTTGGGAAGCGGTCGGTGATGGTCACGGGTGACGGCGGGTCGGTGAGCCGCAACTCAATCTCGTCGAACCGCAGAATCCGATCGACTGCGGAGACATACAGCGAACCGTTGCGAAAGGCGACGCCGGCCGGCATGAGCAAGCCGCTCGCGATCGTCAGGACCTGATCGGCCCGGTGATTGCCATCTTTGTCGATGACGGCATAGACAGTGCCTTGTGCCCTCGTGCCGACGAAGAGCGTGCCGTTCTCTCCCAGTGTCATCCCGCGGGCATTCGGAACATTCTCCGCATACAGCTCAATGGTGAAGCCGGGCGGAAGTTTGATCGTCTCTATCGGCAGCGTGCCTGCCAGGGTCACGTCAGCCGTGAGCAGCAGGACGAGACAGGAGAGTACCGGCACCATCATGTCGCGCATCGGTTCATGTACATCGGTGGTCAGTCGTGAAGTGATCGAATGAAATGATGGCTGTCATCGCATACCAAGTCAATGTGGACAGGATGCAATCTCTGAGAGAGCTGAGGGCTTCAGGTGGATCGGACTGGGTAAGGCATATGTAGGACACGAAAGGGGACAGGCGGAATACAACAAAACACTTCTCCGAAACGCCGGGTTTATGAAGGCTGGCATCTGGAGAAGTCGGCATTCGATGGCTCGCGGCGGAGTACCCGGCACGAGACGAGGACTGGGAGTTGTTGCGGCTGCCCTGGCCGGGTTCGTCGTAGGGTATTTCATCGGTGTCTATGCAGGCTGCGACTGGCTCTATCCCACCAGCAATCTGTGCGGCATCTACGGCGCGCTCCTCACCGGACCGGTCGGGGCGGTGTGTGGAGCGGTCGGGGTGTGGAGAATGACTCGATCGGGCAGAACGTCGACCAGGGGGAGACAGGCAGAATAGTTTCAGGTGTTGAGCGGATTGACTCTCTCGTCAGAACGGCTTAGGTTGGCTTTCATGCGAATCGTGGTCATTGGAGCAACCGGGACGATCGGACGGGCGGTCGTGAGCGCGCTTGCGTCCCGCCATGAAGTCGTTCAAGTGGCCCATAGCCACGGAGACTTTCGGGTGAATCTCGAGTCGGCAGAATCCATCCAATCTCTCTATGACAAGCTGGGATCGGTGGATGCGGTCGTGTCGGCGGCTGGGGTGGCGAGGTTCAAGCCGCTGGAGCAGTTGACCGACGACGACTTTGCCCTGAGCCTCCGCAACAAACTCATGGGGCAGGTGAATCTCGTGCGGCTGGGACTGCGCGCGGTGCGCGACGGCGGGTCCTTCACGTTGACGAGCGGCGTCTTGGCGCGGCAGCCGATGCCGGGCAGCGCGGCCATCAGCCTGGTGAACGCGGGGCTTGAAGGCTTCGTGCGAGCCGCCAAATTGGAATTGCCGCGCGGCATCCGAATCAACGCGGTCAGTCCGCCGTGGGTCCGCGAGACGCTGATCGCGCTGGGCATGGACCCGTCGGGCGGGATGCCCGTCGAGCAGGTGGCCCGTGCCTATGTCGAGAGCGTCGATAGCCGGCGAAACGGCGAGATCATCGAGCCAAGCGCCGGTGCGACGAAGTAAATTTGCACCAACCTTGAACCTTCCCTGAACCATCGCGACCACTGCAACGCACATCAGCGGCTTGACTTTCCTCCTGCCGACGCCCTAGGCTCTTTTCGGTTTGTGTGTTCCTACCTGAAGACTCGCTCAACGGCTGAGAGGAGCGTTATGAAGTCTGCCGCAAGTGTGCGCATGAAGCACAGAACAAACATCGCTGTCGCATTGATGGTCCTGTTGCTCGCGTGGCCATGCCCTGCTGCCTGGTCCCAAGCCGCGCCTGGGTCAGTTCCACTGTTCGACAACCTTGGGACGCATCACTACGCGATCACCACCAAGGTGCCCTTGGCGCAGCGGTACTTCGATCAAGGGTTGCGGCTCTACTACGCCTTCAACCATGCCGAGGCCATTCGTGCATTCGCGGAGGCGGCCCGGCTCGACCCCGACTGCGCCATGTGCCATTGGGGTGTGGCGCTCGCCCACGGTCCCAACATCAACGCGCCCATGGAGCGCGACGCCGCGCTGGCTGCCTATGACGCAATTCAGCAGGCCGTTGCCCGTGAAGCCAAGGCCAGTGCGAATGAGCGGGCGCTGATCCGTTCGCTCGCCGCACGCTATGTCGCTCAACCATCGGAAGATCGAACGGCGCTGGATGCGGCTTATGCGCGTGTGCTCCGCGAAGTGGCGCGTCAATATCCAGCGGACCTCGAAGTGGCTACGCTCTACGCCGAAGCGCTGATGGACCTGAGCCCCTGGAATTACTGGACCGCGGATGGAAAACCCCGGCCCGACACGCCGGAGATTCTGACCCAGCTCGAGCGGGTGCTTGCCGCCAACCCGAAGCATCCCGGTGCGAATCATTTCTACATCCATGCCGTCGAAGCCGTCCAACCAGAACGCGCCCTCGCGGCCGCCGAGCGGCTCGCGGCGTTGATGCCGGGCGCCGGGCATCTCGTGCACATGCCCGGGCACATTTATATTCGCGTCGGCCGGTACCTGGATGCTATCGCGGCCAACGAACACGCGGTGCATGCCGATGAGGCGTACATCCAAGATCATCGCCCACAAGGCGGGATCTACACGGTGGGATATTACCCCCACAACTATGACTTCCTCGCCTTTGCCGCCAGCATGATCGGACGCAGCCGCCAGACGCTCGCTGCCACGGAGAAAATGCGGACGCTTGCGCCCCCTGACCTGTTGCGCGAGCCTGGAATGACGGTCTTGCAGCATCACGACACGCGACACCTGCAAATGCTGGTGCGATTCGCCCGGTGGCACGCCATCCTCGACGCTCCGGCTCCGGCCGAGGACTTGGCCCACGCGCGGGCGATGTGGCAGTACGCGCGCGG
>CAYQDJ010000128.1:0-6779 GCA_964416255.1 uncultured Nitrospira sp.
GTCAATCGCATTGCAAAGATGCGCCGTCGTACGCTCTGTCATCCCTCCCCCAATGCGCCCATCATCCAAAACAATCACTGCCTTGCCCGCGCGCGTCAGGAAATATGCGGTTGTCATACCCGCTATCCCGGCACCAACAATACACACATCAGCATGCATATTTTCGCTAAGCGGGGCTGCTTCCGGCTCTACCGCCGTTGCCATCCAGATCGATATGGTTTGTCCAAAATTTCTGTCCATGGCTTTTTACCCCCTCGCCGCCTTGACGTTCTTCTGTTCTTCCGCCTGGTCGATGCTCGCCTTGAGGCGGGCGACTATGTCAATAACATTGGTCGGTAAGAGCTCCGCCTCCACCGGCTGATACTCGGCGCCCTCGGACTTCGCGCGGATCATTTCCAACAGCTCTTCGCGATAGGTGTCAGGGAACTCCGCGGGCTGGAACTTGCCGCTCATACTTTTCACGAGCAAATCAGCCATCTTCAGCTCCCGGTTGCCAAGTTTCACCTCGGAAGACGGCAGACCGATCCCTTCGGGTTTGCGGATCTCATCCGGGTAATGCATGGTGTTCAACACCAGCACCTGGTCCAGCGGCCGGATGAGGGCGAGGTATTCCTTGTCGCGCATCACCATCTTCGCCACTCCGACTTTCTTCGAGCGTTTCAGAGCCTCCAGCAGCAGCGCGTAAGGCATCTTTCCCGCTTCGTCGGGGCCAAGATAATAGGCTTTGTCGAGGTAAATCGCGTCGATGTCCGACGCGTCGACGAATCCCTGCATCGCTATCGCCCGGCTGGCGGCGCGGGCAAACTTGTCGAGGTCCTCGTCGGAGAGGGTGACGTATCGGCCTTTTTCGTATTCGTAACCGCGGACGATCTCCTCGGATTCGAGACTCTTGCCACAGTCCTTGCAGACCTTCTTGTGGCCGATGCGGCCGCCATCCTCCTTGTGAAGCTGGTTGAAGTGCAGTTGCTTGTCCTCGACGGCGGGGTAAAGCGCAACGGGGATGTTAACCAGCCCAAAGCTGATGAGCCCGTTCCAGATAGATCTCATAGCCAAACTCCCTGCTCCGGCCGGGCGGCATCAACCGGCCTGCAATTTCTCCAGTGCATTCCGCAGGCCCTGCTTCACTGTCAGCACCGGACGGAAAAGGTCACCAACTTCGCCGACCCGCTCGATCATCGTCTTGATGGTAAACTCCGTCGGCCGCACGCACCGTTCGACCTCCTCCCACGACAGTGGCGCCGAGACGGTCGCCCCCGCCCGGGCCCTGGCCGTATAGACGCCCACCAGCGTCTTGCCCAATCCGTTCTGGAGGTAATCAATGTAGACGGACCTGGCCGGGCGGTTTTTCCTCATCCGCTCAACGGTGGTGTCCTGCGGGCTCTGCGCCTGCGCGATCCGGGCGACAACCTCGGCGAACGCGGTCGCCTGCTCGTGGGCATAAACCGGCTCCAACGGGATGTAGACGTGGATGCCGCGGCTGCCGGAGGTTTTCGCATAAGATTGCACCGCCAGGCCTTTGAGAATGTCGCGGATCAGCAGCGCCAGCCGGCAGATGGTCGGGTAGGCTGCGTCCGGAGAAGGATCGAGATCCAGGACTACCCAGTCCGGGTAGGAGCTGGTCATATTTCTGGAGTGCCAGGGGCTGATCTGCACGGCTCCGAGGTTGGCGAGGTACAAGAGGGAGGCCTTGTTGTTGCACAGGGCGTAAGTCACCCGCTCGCCTTTGTCGTTGGCCGGCGAGGTCCAGGTCTCGACGAAGGGTGGAGCGTCCGCCACATTGTGTTGGTAGAAGGCCTCACTGTTGATCCCATCGGGGTATCTCTTGAGAACAAGGGGCCGGTCCTTGAGGTGAGGGAGAAGAGCGTCGGCAATCTGGTAGCTGTAACGCACGAAGTCGCCCTTGGTCAGACCGTCGTCGGGCCAGTAGACTTTCTCCAGATTGGTGAGGGCGAGGTCACTGCCGTCCACGACCACTTGGTGGTTGCCTTGCAGCTGCTCTGCCGCAAAGAACGCCTCGGCCGGGACAGAGGTCGGCGCGCCAGACCACACGACGTTGAGCAAAGACGCGGACTTCTCCACCGGCAGCGGTTCATGCCCGGTCAACGTGCAGGTCCGGGGGTCCTTGTCGTCTCTCGTCCGCAGAAAGATCGGGTGGCGAAGTTTGCCATCGGCGGTCATCTCCGTGAAGCGGACTTCGCAGACCAGCTCCGGACGCACCCACTGCGCTTTCTCCTCCGTCTTCGGCGCTGTCCCGAACGGGGACTTGTCCGTCCGCAGCGCCTTCATCCGCTCGTGCAACTGCTGCAGGCCATCCTCGCTGATGCCGCCACCGACGTTGCCGACGTAATGCAGCGCGCTCCCGTCGTAGAGGCCGAGGAGCAAGGCGCCGAAATGCGAGCGGCTGCCCCGCCCACCGGTATAGCCGCCAATGACCGCATCCATCGTTTTCGCCAACTTGATTTTCAGCCAGCGTTTGCTGCGGCGCTGCTCGTATTTGCTCTGGCCGTCCTTGGCGATGATTCCTTCCATCCCCTGCTCCCGGACCTGCTGGAAGAGCAGTCGTCCCTTGCCCTCCACATGGTCGCTGAAGCGGAGCCGGCCCTGACCGTCGATGATCTGCGACAGCAGGCGTTTGCGGTCGAGCAATGGTTCGCTACTGAGGTCGCGACCGTTGCAGTAGAGGAGATCGAAGGCATAAAAGATGAGAACAGGTTTCTCCGGGCGACGCGGCCCGGGACGAAAACCGGCGGCATTCTGGAGGAGCTGGAAGTCCGGCTTCCCCTCCGGGTTCAAGGCCAGGATCTCGCCGTCGATGACGGCCGTCTGCGCCGCTATCTCTGCGCGCGCCGCCACCAGGTCAGGAAACTTCTTCCCGAGATCGAGGTGATTTCTGGAAAGGAAACGGATGCGCTCACCATCCACGTAGCAGAGGCTGCGGTAGCCGTCCCATTTGACCTCGAAGAGCCAGCGGGCGTCATCGAAGGGTGCGTCGACGCGTGTCGCCAGCATCGGTTCAACCTTGTCGGGGAAAGGGGCGATCCGGCCTATTTCCACCTTAACCGTGCGTTTTTTAGCACCATCCACCACCACGTTGGCCACTTCGGCAATGCCGCTCTCCGTATTCAGGATGGTCTCAATCTTCCACCCGGCATTCGCACACTCGTCCGGCCTTTTCATCAGTAGCCAGGAGTCTTTGGCCTGACCGGTGCGCACAAGATGAAACTCCCCGCACAGCCGATTGCCCTTAAGTTTGAAACTGAGTTTCCCCTTACGGACTCCCTCTTCAGGATCCTGCACATCAACGACCTCATAGGTGCCGATGTCCCACACCGCCACCTTTCCGGCGCCGTAGTTGCCTTCCGGGATGGTGCCCTCGAAGGTGAGGTAGTCCAGAGGATGGTCTTCGGTCTGTACGGCCAGACGCTTGTCGTGTGGGTCCAGCGATGGGCCTTTGGGCACGGCCCAGCTTTTCAGGATGCCGTTCATTTCCAGTCGCAGGTCGAAGTGCAGACGCCGGGCATGGTGCTCATGGATGACGAAGCTATGCCCGCTTCCGCCGGCGCTGCCCCCGCCACCCGGCTCCGGCGTATGATTGAAATGCCTTTTGTCCCTGTATTTCTGAAGCGTCTCGACCAACGACCAGTCTCCCGCCATCTGATGAAAGGGAGGAGAAAGCGCCCGAGTCGAAGTTCAACAGGTGCTCGTCGGGCCGCATTCTCCCCCCTTGGCGTCCTGGTTACTGCAACGTCTTTTTGATTTTTTGCTTTTCCTGGTCGAACTTTTTCATGATGGTTTGAATCTCGTCGCGGTCCAATGCCTTTTCCGCGCTCTTGAATACCTTGCTCTCCTCGTCCTTAATATGGTGTTCCACGAGCTCCTTGAACACGCCCATCTTGGCTCCCCATCGTTCCTCACCCTTCGGCATCTTCTCCAGCTCTTTCAGGACGAAATCACTCACGTGATGCTCCTCCAACCCCTCCATAGCATCTTCGCGAGCCTCTTTCTTCGCCAGCAAGGGCGGATAGAAGGTGATTTCCTCGGCCTTCATGTGAGGCACCAGCTCTTCTCTAAGCTTTTGGAACAACTCTTCACGTTTCTTTGAGGCACTCTCTTTGGTCGATTTAAGCTGTCCGAGAATTCCATTAACTTCCTCATGGTCCTTTTTGAGTATCTTGAAAAATTCGTTCATATTTCTTCTCCTTGCGTGGAGTGTGATGTCCGCATCCTGAGTCAGTGTCTGCTTAAGCAAATTTGGTCTGAACGCAGGCGCGGTCACCGCGACCCAACCTAAACAGCCTCCCCACCTCTTACAGCGGTCCGTCCTAGCGGAAAAATCCCTGTGCAATTTCGGCAAGCCCGTTGATGACGGGTTGGGCGATGCGGCTGGTACGTGACCGGTGAGAAGAACTCGCACCCAAAAGTAGCCCGATTCCTACTCCTATCCCCAAGGCTATAAAAATCGTCTTACTTGGATTGTCTTCGCTATAATGTTTAGCCTTTTCATAGGTTTCTTTCACCTTCTTAGCTGTTTTGTCATACGCCTCACCTGCAGCGTGCTCAACTTTTTCGTAAGCCTCGGTGCCTTTATCCATGATCGTCTGCGCTGTATCAGTTGCGCTCCCAGAATCTGCGTCCGTTTCCTGTCTGAACGTCTCGTATCTATTCGTTTCGGTATTCATGATATTCTCCTTAAGGTATTGACGTTTTGTTGGTTTCTTTACGTTGTGGATTTGGGGTTAATTGTCGAATCATGTTCTGACTGCGATCCAACGCGACCGATTGACCCGCTTGTCGAGTTTGCATTCCTGATCCACTCGGCGACCAGCTTCGTTCCGATTCCGAGCAGCGTCATCTGTGCCAGGTTCAGCCCAGCGGCTCCAACATGCAAACCGCCGAGTGAGTGGTGAACTTCGTCGGCAAGGGAATCCATGAATCGCTCCATTGGCGTGGGACGTCTTTGCAACACCCTTGAGGCAACAAAACCAACGCCGACCGAGATTCCCAGCGCCCAGTATGGATAATCCTTTACATATTCACTCCAATCCAGTTTTTCTTTGATACGGTCACCAATTTGTTGAGCCGTTCGGGAAAGGTTCTCCTCCTCTCTAGCTATATCCTGTCGTATTTCTTCGGTACTGCGCCAGTTTTCATCCATTCTTTGTCCTCCTTTCTTGCTTAAATTGTTTTTGTGGTGCGGACCTACTTTTTCAATTGCCTGTAGCCGACAAAGGCAATGACGATACCGACCAAGGCAAACGCCACTCCAGTGGCAAGCGCAGCGATCACAAGTGACATGTAAGAAGTAAGTCCGATGATCGACGCGGTGGCGAAACACATAAGTGCTGGAATACTAATCACCGTCCCTGCCACAATTAGTAAAACTCCCCCCAGAGCAGTCTTCACCATGTCGCGAAGTCGTTGGATAACGAGCTGAATTTCATCGTGCACTACGGCGGCTAAGTTCTTGGCAAACTGTCCAAGAAGTTCACGGAAGGATTCGCGTTCTGTAGTGGTGCCCGGATTTATGACTTTGTTGTTCATGAGGGAGATCGCCTCCTTACCGTCGTCGCAAGATAGCTCCGATAATCAGGCCGACGGCTCCTGCTATGAAGAGGCTGCGCCCCGGGCTCTGCTTGACGTATTCTCGGATACCAGCATCTGCCTCCTTGTAATCGAATTTCCGAACGTACTCAGCTGACTGGTCTAACCACTCGGACGCCTGATTTCGATATTTTTCAATTGTCGATTCCCCGTCCTGATCTGCCCCATGTTTGCCTAGACCCTCGGCCACACTATGCAGCTTGTCAGCAATGACATTTTTGACATTCTCAAAGCCGGTTGACTTGCCCGAACCTTGGAGCTCCGCCGCGGTTTCTGCCGTTTTATCCACTTCCCACTTGTTTGTTTCCATGTTCACCTCCTCTAAATATTGATGCAACCCATTCCAGAATCACTCGGGCCCGGCTAGGACGAAAAGGTTGGTTCTAACGCATGTCGCCCTTATCCCGTCGACCATCCTTTGCCCTTTCCTGAATGTGATTATGCTAATGTCCGTACAGACTCTTCCCGGTCCCATTGGCGGGTCTTTGCCGCGGCAATAAATGCGTTCTTGTCATTGGCATCCACGACGCCGGCATCTTGTCCAACATTCGCTGTTTTCAATAGCGCACGACCGCCCTTGTCGACGGCGATTGCCTTGAGATGCCCGAACGCATCGCGCACGAAATCGATCGCGGCGCCTTCCCTCGACAGTGCCTGTGCGCCTTCGTCGGAGAGGATCACGGCGACGGCGTCGAACAGCACGGATGGGGTACCGGCCAGTTGTCCGTCAGCCGCCAGCATCGAACCATCGGCAAGCTTTGCGCCCCCGACCTTGGGGGCGACGATCTTCACGGCGGCACCCGCCTCGGTTGCGGCCTTTCTAATCTTTTTGATCACCGCGCCGTCAGAACCATCTGCGATCAGGATGCCGATCGCGCGCCCCATGAGCGTGTCTTTCATCTTGCCGATGATCTGCAGTGCGGGCGACAGCTTCATCTTCTGCACGGGCGTTGCGGCCGGCGGCGCAACGGGAATTTTGTCGAAGCCAAGACCCGCGGCCACCCGCTTGGCGAGGTCTTCTTCGATATGTCGCAGGTGACCGACCATCGCCTCCCGCACGTGCAGATGTTCGACCTTGGAAAGCTCGAACACGAGCGCCGAAGCGATATGCGCCTGCTCATAGGCGGTTTGGCTGAGATAGAACTGCCGTGCCTGGCTGTAGTGGTCGGCGAAGCTCT
>CAYQDJ010000129.1:0-6714 GCA_964416255.1 uncultured Nitrospira sp.
TGTTTGACAGCCGGCTTTGCCGTCGATTTCGCCTGCGCTGCGGGCGCCTTCGCCTTGACGGTTTTCGCACGTGAGGCATCCAGCCGATGCTGCAGGCTGGTAATCATGATGGATTTTTCCCGATTTAAGCGGCTGAGGTCATCAACCTGGGTTTGGAGATCCTGTTTGGACCTTGTCACCTCCGTCAACTGCGCTAGCAGCTGTGCCTTTTCCGTCGAGAGGGTTTGGGTTTCCACTTGAAGCTGCTCGATCTGCGCTTGGAGGGCCGGCGGCCAATAATCACATCCGGTCACGCACACCAACAGTCCGATCCCTCCGATCGTCGCGAGAACCCTCCTGCCGTGGCTGCTCGTCAACATTCGTTCCTCCTTGCCGAGGAGATCCTGCTCCCCGGTCTGCGGGTTACATGAGTGTCACGCCGCGCGGTTGTAACACAGTATGAAGGTCTTGTCGCGAGACGGCACCTTCCCGAATGAGTCGGACCACGTCTCGCGCCTCCACAATCGTCGATGGTAATCCGCCGGGAGTTTGACCGGCATCGAGAATCAAGTCAATGTCCTGCCCCAGGGCTTCCTGTACCTCCCCTGCCGTTCGAGCGGGTACACCACCGGCCCGGTTCGCGCTGGTCCCGGTGAGCGGGCCAACCGCGCGAAGCAACCGGGCCAGAGGAGAGCAGGACGTGCATCGCACCCCCACCGTGCGGGTCCCGGCCGTCAGCGGCAGCGGCAAGGAGGGGAGCGCGGGAAACACAATCGTCAGAGCGCCCGGCCAGAAGTGGTCCATGAGGAGGGCCGCGCAGGGAGACACCTCGCGAACCAGAAGCGTCAGTTGTGCGCGTTCGCCGATCAGGACGAGAATTGGTTTGTTGTCCGGGCGTCCCTTGATCGCGAGCAGCCGTTCGACGGCTCGCACGTCGAACGGATCGGTTCCCAGCCCGTAGAAGGTTTCCGTCGGGAGGGCGACAATTCCGCCCCGATGGACTACTGGTCCGACGGTTTCGCCGAGCCAAGCCGGCTCGGATGACATCGAAAACTGTTCAACGACAGTCATGAAGGCGTGTAATGTCCTGACAACGGCGCGGGGCCTAACGGGTCGGTCCGAGCGCGCGGTGCGCAATGTCCGTTCGGAAATGACAGCCGTCGAAGGAGATGGGCCGGACGGCCTGATAGGCTTCGCGCCTGGCCGCGGTCAATGTTCCGCCGAGACCGACAATGCCGAGCACACGGCCGCCCGCGGTGACGACCTCACCGTCGTGCTTGGCCGTCCCGGCGTGGAACACGGCCGTCGTGGCGCTCGATCCGGTGGGTAACCCGTGGATCGGCACTCCGGTGCGATAGGTGCCCGGATACCCGCCGGAAGTCAAGACTACGCACACCGCCATCTCCCGATGCCATTCAACAGGCAGTTGATCGAGCCGATGCTCGATGACTGCCAACAGCACCTCGAGCAAATCCGTCTTCAGCAGTGGCAACACGACTTGGGTCTCGGGGTCGCCCATCCGGGCATTGAACTCCAACACATAGGGCGCGCCCTCCACGACCATCAAGCCCGCGTAGAGCACCCCTTGAAACGGAGAGCCGAGCTGCCCCATCGTATCGACCACCGGCTGCAGGATCTCGCGGGTAACTCGTTCGATGAGGGCCGGCGTACCCAGCGGCGCCGGACAGTAAGCGCCCATTCCGCCGGTGTTGAGGCCGGTGTCGCCATCCCCTACTCGTTTATGATCTTGCGCGGGAAGCATCGGGACGACGGTTTTGCCGTCCGTGAACGCCATGACCGTCAGTTCCTCGCCATCCAGAAATTGCTCTACCAGGATGTGTTTGCCTGCCTGGCCGAACACGGCGTACTCCATCGCATCGACAATCGCCTGTCTGGCCTGCTCATGGGTGGCCGCGATGACGACGCCCTTCCCCTGCGCCAGCCCATCCGCTTTGACCACGAGCGGCAATTCATGCCCATCCACATATGCCAGCGCGTCCGCCACTTTTTCAAAGCTCTTGGCCCGTGCGGTGAGAATCTTTGCCCGAGCCATGACCTCTTTCGAAAAAATTTTACTGGATTCGAGGCGGGCGGCAAGTTTCGAGGGACCGAAGATGTTCAGTTTCGCCTTGCGGAACTCGTCGACGAGGCCGAGCGCCAATGGCGCTTCCGGGCCGACCACGGTCAGATCGATCTGTTCCTTGAGGACAAAGGCTTTCAAGCCAGACACGTCGTCGGCCTTGATGGGGACACACGGGACCAAGGACTCAATGCCGGCGTTGCCCGGCGCACAGAAGACCTGCGGGCGGCGCGGACTCTGCACGAGTTTCCACACCATCGCATGTTCGCGTCCCCCGCTGCCGATGACAAGAACCTTCACCACGCGTCCTTTCGTGTCGGGACAATGATTCGTTGTGCACGCACCGACACCGGCATCGATCGCTCACCCGGCATACATATCCGTCGAGCGCCATGACGGTCTTAGTGGCGGAAATGCCGCATGCCGGTCAGAATCATGGCCAGCCCCTGTTCGTCCGCAGCTTTGATGACCTCCCCATCGCGAATCGAGCCGCCCGGCTGAATTACGGCGGTAATCCCGGCTTGCGCGGCGGCGTCCAGTCCATCACGAAACGGGAAGAAGGCGTCCGACGCCATGACGCAGCCCTTCACCGGCAACTGGGCCTTCATGCCGGCCAGTTTGACCGAGTCGATCCGGCTCATCTGCCCCGCCCCGATCCCGACGGTTTGGCCGGGTCTTGCATAAATGATGGCGTTCGACTTCACGTGTTTGCACACCTTCCAGGCAAACGCACAGGCGGCGTACTCCTCTTCGGTCGGTGTCCGCACCGTCGGGACCGGGAGCGTCCGCAAGTCGCCCAACGCGCCCAGATCGCGATCTTGAACAATGAGTCCGCCGACGAGCTTCTTTAAATCATACCCCTCTTGTTTCGCCGTGGTGAGCCGACCCACGTCGAGCAGGCGCAGGTCTTTTTTGCGGCGCAATTCGACCAAGGCGTCTTCCGCAAAGCTCGGGGCGATCACCACTTCCACGAACGTTGACGTGATTTCTTTGGCCGTCGCGAGATCAACCGGACGATTGAAGGCGATGACTCCGCCGAACGCCGAAACGGGATCGGTTTCCCGCGCCCGCACATAGGCGTCCACCGGTGTGGTCCCCAGCGCAACACCGCAAGGATTGTTGTGCTTGATGATAGCGACCGCGCACTCCTCGAATTCTTTCGCCAGTTCCAGCGCGGAATTCGCATCGAGAAAATTGTTGTAGGACATGGCCTTGCCGTGCAGGATCTTCCCGTGCGAGACGGCCGGTTCGGTCGAGTTCAGTTCGCGGTAGAAGGCGCCCTGCTGGTGGGGATTCTCCCCGTAGCGCAGCGTTTCGACCCGTGCAAATTGCAGAGATAGCAGTTGGGGAAATTTGACGTTACCGCCCTGCACGTGCCGTTCGAAATATCCGGCGATGAGGCTGTCGTACCGCGCGGTGTGTTGAAACACTTTCAGGGCCAGCTCCCGGCGCAGCTCGCGGGTGAGGGTGTGGCCCGTGAGGGCGTCCAACACGCGGTGGTAATCGGCGGGGTCGACCACCACCACGACATCGTCGTGGTTTTTTGCCGCGGATCGGAGCATCGACGGCCCCCCGATGTCGATCTGTTCGATGGCCTCGTCGAAGGGACAATCGGGTTTCGAAATCGCCGCCTCGAATGGGTACAGGTTTACGATGACCGCGTCGATCGGCCCAATCTGGTGTTGCGCCATTTGTTCAACGTGTGCGGGAAGGGATCGGCGGCCGAGCAGCCCTCCGTGAATCTTGGGGTGCAACGTTTTGACCCGGCCGTCCAGGATTTCCGGCGACCCGGTGTAGGCCGCCACGTCCGTCACCGGCACACCCGCTTCCCGTAGAATTTTGGCGGTGCCGCCCGTCGAGAGAATCTCGGCGCCGAGCGCCTGAAGGCCCTTGGCGAGGTCCACGACTCCCGTTTTATCCGACACACTGATCAGCGCCCGCTTGATGCTGGCCATGCCACTCCTTTACGGTCTGGTCTCTTGAATCGTGGTTCAGGTTCTCGGAAGGCGAACGGAGGATAACAAATGAACAGGGCAAGTTCAAGAACGGGAGCGCCCGAGATTCTCGCGTCGCCTCGCTGGGTCGTTCGTTGACTTCGCCTTTGCGGCCCACTAAAATCCCGCCTGCCTCTACGAGGCCATCCTTCATCAAGAGGAGCCTTCCTGTGGCATCATCCTTCGTCCACCTTCACCGGCACACGAAATTCAGTCTGCTCGACGGCGCGAATCAGATCAAACCGCTCGTCCAGCAAATCAAGAGCTTCGGCCAGCCGGCGGTAGCCATGACCGATCACGGCAATATGTTCGGCGCCGTGGAGTTCTACCGGACGGCCAAAGAAGCCGGCGTCAAACCGATCATCGGGTGCGAGGCCTATATGGCCCTCGGCAGCCGCTTGGCGAAGAAAGACAGCGGCCTCGCCCACAACGATTATTACCATCTCATCTTGCTCGCGAGAAACCTGGCGGGGTATCAAAACCTCATCAAGCTCGTCAGTAAAGCATTTCTTGAAGGATTTTATTATAAGCCGCGGATGGACAAGGAAATTCTCAAAGAACATCATGAAGGGTTGATCGCTCTGTCCGGGTGTTTGAGTGGCGAGATACCGTATCTCGTCGGCCAAAAAGATATGGCAGGGGCCATGGCCGTGGCCGGCGAATTTCAAGAAATTTTCGGCAAAGAGCAGTTTTATCTCGAAGTCCAAGCAAACGGCCTTGATCACCAACGCATTGCCAATGCCGGCTTGATGGAGATTCACAAGAAGTTGGGCATTCCCCTGGCCGGCACCAACGATTGCCATTACTTAAAAAAAGAGGATGCCCGGCCGCACGAGCTGATGCTGTGTCTGCAAACCGGGAAGACGCTCACCGACCCGAACCGGATGAAGTTCGACACAGACCAACTCTACGTCAAATCCACGGAAGAGATCGCCCCCGCCTTTGCGGAATTCCCGGGCGCCGTCAGCAACACCTGCCGGATTGCCGACGCCTGCGAACTCGAATTGGCGCTCAACAAGACTTACTTGCCGCAATATCGGGTGCCGGACGGCTACACGCGAGAGTCCTATCTCGAGCACTTGGCGCTTGAAGGGCTCCGCGCACGGTTACAGGAGCGACCCAGCTCGATACCTTCCGCCGCCTACGAACAACGGCTCCGCGAAGAGTTGATGGTCATCTGCTCCATGGGATTTGCCGGCTATTTCTTGATCGTCTGGGACATCATTCGATTTGCCCGCTCCCGTGGAATCCCCGTTGGGCCGGGCCGGGGCTCCGCCGCCGGCAGCCTGGTGGCCTATGCCCTCCGTATCACGGATCTGGATCCGCTGGTGTATACCCTGCTGTTCGAGCGCTTTCTCAATCCCGAGCGCGTGTCGCTTCCCGATATCGACATGGATTTCTGCATGGATCGCCGGGGGGAAGTCATCAACTACGTGGTCGAAAAATACGGCAGCGATCACGTGGCGCAAATTATCACGTTCGGCACGCTCGGAGCGAAAGCCGCCATTCGCGATGTGGGCCGCGTGCTCGAAATACCCTACGCAGAGTGCGACAAAGTCGCCAAGCTCGTGCCCAACCAGTTGAACATCACCCTCCAGCAAGCGCTGGACCAGGAACCCAAGCTCCGCGAACTGGTCGAAACGGATCCAAAAATATCCGAACTCATGACCGTGGCGCAGTCCTTGGAGGGCTTGGCCCGCCACGCGTCCACCCATGCCGCGGGTGTGGTCATTTCCGAGGGTCCGCTGACCAATCACGTGCCTCTCTACAAGGGAGCCAACGACGAAATCGTGACGCAATACACGATGGGAGACGTCGAGAAGATCGGTCTGGTGAAGTTCGATTTCTTGGGCTTGAAGACCCTGACGATGATCAAACGCGCCGTGGATCTGATCAACGACGCGCGTCCCGATCATCCGCCGCTGGTCATCGAACAGATTCCTTTCGATGATCCCAACACCTTTCAGTTGCTGGCTTCGGGCAGGACGACCGGCATTTTCCAATTGGAAAGTTCGGGGATGCGAGACCTGCTCACCGGGTTCAAGCCGGACCGGTTCGAGGACATTATCGCCATTATTGCCCTGTATCGGCCGGGACCGATGGATCTCATTCCAGACTTTATCAAACGCAAACAGGGCAAGGTGCCGATCACCTACGAAATGCCGGAACTGGAGCCGATCCTCAGGGATACCTACGGCGTCATCGTGTATCAGGAACAAGTGATGGCCATCGCCAACACGGTGGCCGGCTTCTCCCTGGGTCAAGCCGATATTCTCCGCCGCGCGATGGGGAAGAAGAAACCGGAAGAGATGGAAAAGCTGCGCGTCAAATTTGTGGACGGCGCGAAGCAGAACAAGGTCCCGGAAAAGAAAGCCGAAAAACTGTACGAATTGATCCAGAAGTTTGCCGGATACGGATTCAACAAGTCGCATGCCGCCGCGTATGCGGTGGTGTGTTATCACACGGGGTATCTGAAGGCGCACTACCCGACCGAGTTCATGGCCGCCCTCATGACCAGCGACATGGGCAATACCGATAAGATCGTCGGGTACTTCACCGAATGCCGGGACCTCGGCATCAAGGTGTTGGGGCCGGACGTCAATGCGAGCCAGAAGAACTTTGCCGTGACCGAGGGCGCCATCCGGTTCGGTCTGGCGACGA
>CAYQDJ010000130.1:0-6543 GCA_964416255.1 uncultured Nitrospira sp.
GGCCCAATTCCGTCTTTCCCGGCCTTGTTGGCGAGAACTTGAACGGCCCGCCCGTTACCTCGCAGACCCACAGGGTTCGCATGAACTTGAGGCCCGGCAACCGGCCCAAGTTCTTCGTGTGCCACTCCCTGAGGGCTGGGTTCTTCGAAGTCTTCCCAACGATCGGGTTTTTTACAACCGCGTCGCTAAAGTGGTCAACCACCGCCGCGATGGCGAAGACGCCGCCAAGCCGCTCGTAGAGACTTTTCTCGGTGGCTTGCGCCGGATTTTCTTCGGCCTTGCCAGCCTCGCAAACTGGCGGTGCAAGGAAGACTGCAATGCCTAACAACATAGCGCTGATTACGGACTTCATGACGAGCTCCTTCTTTCACGCGGGAACACGTATAACGGGCGATTACCACAGGCCCGCCGCCTCAATTCACCTGCCGCCGCCACTGAACTGATATCGAAGATGGCTGCTCCCGGCGGTCAGCTTGAACTTATTGTGGACGCCCGGAATGGGCGGGAAATCCGTCCATGGGAAACCCATGAAGAACCACCACGTTTTGCCGAAGACGGTTCATTTCTTCTGCATCGATTCCCCCGCCTTCTCGACGTCCTTGCCGGCGCCTCTCCAGGTATTGCAGCCGGTCAAAGAAGAGACCGTACCTGCCAGCAGCGCCAGCAGGGTGACCGTGATGATGACGATGCGCGTGTTCATGGGTCAGTTCCTCAGTAAGGAGTGGGCCGCCGGGACGATTCCCGGGCGGCCGAGGGGGTCGGTCACTTGCTCTGGTAGCTGAACTTCTGTCCGCCCACGGACGCTTCGAGCATCAGGCCCGCCTCGTCCATGATGAAGACCGCCACGCCGTTGTTGAACTGGGTGTTGGCGCCAGTGCCCGACTTGAGGGCCACGGCCGTAGCCTGGGCATCGAAGCCGAAGCGGCCCTGCTTGAAGGTCTCGACGGCTTGGGGGGTTTCGAAAACGATGATCTCGGTGTAGGACTGGGCGCCGAGCTGCAGGCCGATGGTCGCCTGGCTCAGATCGCAGTACCCAACGACAGTGCCCCGCTCATAGAGCACGCCCTTGCCGTAGGCTCCGCCGACCCCTGCGCCGGCCTTGCCGACCGACGGGAAGACGGCGTAGCCCGCAGACTTGTTGAGGATGTTGACCAGGGTCGGGTCGGTCTTCTGCGCCTTGGCCAGAGCCACGGCGGCATCCTTCTCGATGTCGGCCTTGCCTTCCACCGAACGAGGCGCCGTCGCACAGGCGCTGAGCGCCAGCAAGCCGATCGCGGTCGCCAAGAGTGCTTTCCCTCTGATGCCGATTCTGGATCCGTTCATGACTGCTCCTTTCTACTTCGAGGACCGACACCGGAGACTGCCCGGTTTGGGGTCGGAAACTGCAAACACCTGCCATTCACGCTGCCGGTTACGGAGCCGACAGCCCTGTACGGTCCTGCCCCCTGGGCGAGCTGCGGCAGTTCACCGCAACGTTCTGCGGCCGCCGACCGTGAGCAACAGCAGACCCGCCACCGCCGCCGCAATACCGCCGATGATGTACCACATCGTGGCGTCGGTGAATTGCCCGGTGAAGAAATTGCTCAACTGATCCGCCACCGATTCCGATGCGCTCATCCCGACGAAGAACAGGACGACGCCCGCCACCAACAGGACGATTCCCGCGATACGCTGAGAGCTCATGTTTCCCTCCATTGGTAAGAGTTCCGGAAGGCTCGCGCGCGTTCAGAAGCTCCGCGGCAGGTATCGCCAACAGCAGAACGAGTACCACCACCACGACCAACCGCAAGCCGCAACCTATAGATGCCGCAAGTAACATGCCAAGAACGGCGCCGGGACGCGACCGAGGAAATATCGGTCTCTTTGCGGGGAAAAATGGAAGGTGAGCGCGAGGGGAGAGGAGGAGAGCCGCGGAGGAAAGCCGTCATATTCGACGGACTGCCACATGTGACGGGACGCGCTTACGCGGTCACTTGCCGTTCCTGCAGGTCCTCCCTCTCTGAGCGGGGATGCCGTTGAGCCCCTGGACCCGAAGCGATGGCGTTCACCGAGCTCGGCACGGGAAAGAGACCCTTCAGCGAAAGGCCCGCGTCGGCCAGGTTCCATCTTCCGGCCCCAAGTTGATTACGCTGGCCGCGGGAAGACCGGCCCCGTTTCCAGGGCTTTGCGCACTCGCGCCAGCCGGTTCACGAACCTTGCCTGGTCGTGCGGGGACTCGATGGTGCGCTCGGCGAGGTCGCCGATCCACTGCACCTTTTCCTCCACCGCCCGTCGCCGGCCCGCGCTGAATGTCAGGCTGCCGATGGTCTGGAGCGCGCCGAGCATCCGCGACAGGACGGCGACGTTGCCCGCGGCACTTTGCCGGATCTGGTCGAAGGCCTCGTCGAGAAGGCTCTCGAAGCTCGGGCCTTGGGCAACCACGCGCAACTTCCCCTCATCCATCCAGTGGGGGGTTGCGATCCGGCGGGCGGCCAGCCGGGACAGGATCGCCCCCAGATAATCGACGCACATCACCGCCGTCGTGGTGTCGTTGATGCCCGGCGAGAGGGCTTTCAGGGCGATGTCCACGAGCTGCCGGATGCCGAAAGCGGCGTCCTGCTCCACCGTGCGATGGGGGCTGATGACGTAGGCCGCGTTCAACGCGGCCGCCGTCTCGTCGCCCCACCCGTCGAGTCCGTCGGGGCCGGCCATGGAGACCAGCGGTGCGCCCTCCACCACGAACTCGCCGATGCCGCATTCCATCCGCAGGATCGCCCCGTGCTTTCGGGCAAGAGCCAGGAGCGCGTCCGCGTCGACGGTCTCGATGTACCCGGTCTTCTTGGCCGGGACGGCAGACCAGGGTTGGTTTTCGAGAGTCGCCGAGAGGTCGCCGTCCGCGTCTTCGGCACCGTCGTCACCCAGCCCCTCGGGGTACAGGTGATCCACGGCCGCGATGGTTTCCTGTGCGGTTGCGGCCAAAATGCTCGACGCCTGGATGGACATGGAGATGTGGTGGATGAAGTAGATCAGGAAGGCGATCCCCACGAAGGCGAGGAGCAAGCCGGCCAGTACCGCGAGCGCCGGGACGAACCCCCCCTCGTCGCCTGCGCGAATCGTCCGAAGCACCACCAGGCAGTAGGCGAAGATGCCGACGAACACCCCGAGAACCGCTTGGGTGCCGCGATCGCGCATGAAGTTGCGGATGACCCGCGACGTGTATTGGCTGGACGTCAGGGAGAGGGCTACGAGGGTGATGGAGAACACGACCCCGGCCACCGTGATCATCGAGCCGGCGACGGCCGTGAGCAGGCCGCGGGCCCCGGCCGCACCGGCGCCGAAGAGCAGCGGCCATCGCCCAGCAACTTGCAGATCGAAACTCGCGTCCACGGTAATCAGGACGGTGGCGAGTACCACGGCGCCCAGCACGAACCCTGCGGGTGCGAACCAGAAGCTCGCCCTGATTTCCTGTAGTTCATAGCGTAGTCTTGTTAGCATTTCTTCTTGTTTCTCTATTTTTGCGTTTGTTCCGGCGTGAATTTGTCAGAACAAGGAGTGCCTAGAGATGGTGTCAAAAATCGAATCCGTCATTCAATAGCCATGCCTGCCGTGTCTTTTCCTCGATGGCGGCGGCTTTCTCGTGCAAAATCAGCATCAAGAGTGTGGATGTATCAGGACCGTGGATCCATGCTTTCAAACAACCTTTCGGCATCCTCCCTACGGCACAATTCCGTTCCCGGCGTCATGACGGCTGCCGTGCCGGCGGCCACGCCGAACAGGACGGATTCCCGGAGCGAATTGCCCCGGGCAAGGCTCAAGACGATACCAGCTACCATACTGTCGCCCGCCCCGACCTTGCTGACAATCGGAACGGTCGGCGGCAGGATGTGCTCGGCGAGCTCCTCCGAAACCACCAAGGCGCCTGCCGCGCCAAGGGAGATGACCAGCACCTCGCACCGGCCGCTCCCGACCAATTTCTTGGCCTCCGCCCGGATCTCTGATTTCTCTTTGACATCCTCCCCGACCAACTTCCTGAATTCACCGACATTGGGCTTGATCAGATACACGCCTTCCTCGATCGCCTTTTCCAGAGCGTCACCCGAAACGTCGACGACCGTTCTTGCCCCCCGGGCCTTTCCGACGCGCGCCACCCGTGCGTAAAAGTCCGCGGGCACACCGGGAGGAAGGCTCCCGCTGGCGACCAGATAATCGGGTGGAGGATCGATGGCCGACAGCTCCTGAAGAAATTGCTCCCACTCTGGTTTCAGAATCTCGGGCCCCGGCATTCCAAAACGAAACTGCTGGCCGGTGGATTCCTCCAAAATGACAAGGCTTTCCCGGATCAACCCCTCAATGCGAAACGGTCGATGGTCGAGGCCCTCCTGATCCAGGAGCTCTTGAAGCCTCTCTCCTGTCAGCCCCCCTGCGGGATATAGGAGTACGGATTCCCCGCCCAACTTATTGATTGCCCGGGAGACATTCACCCCGCCCCCTCCAGGCTCAAAACGAGGGGATTTGCAGTATAATTTCTTCTCGGCTACCACATGCTCTACGCTTGAGCTCTTGTCGATCGCCGGATTCAATGTGATGGTTACGATAGTTTTCATCGATGGCTATCCACGCCCTTGCCTGAGTTAGTATTTCTTGCGAAACAGCCATTCCGTATAGCCAACCACCTGCGCCTAATAGAACTCAAGAAAACGAGGATTGCATACCTCGCGCAGGCAGTCCACGCCTTCTCAATAAATACGCTGTTACCGGCCGATGAGCTCTGCAAGATCAACGAGGCGGGCGGAGTAACCCCATTCGTTGTCGTACCAGGCAAGGACTTTGACGATTCTATTGTTCAGAACCATGGTGCTCTGTGCGTCGACGATGCATGAGTGGGGATCGCCGATGATATCCTGGGAAACGAGCGCCTCGTCCGTCACCCGCAGGATCCCTTGCAGGGGAGACCTCTCCGCTGCCTCGCAGAAGGCTGCGTTAACCTGTTCGGGAGTCACGTCCTTCCCCAGGGAAACCATCATGTCGGTAACCGAGCCGTTGGGGATGGGAACCCGCATGGCCATGCCGGTGATCTTTCCCTGCAACTGCGGCAGGACCACTTCGGCGGCTTTGGCGGCGCCTGTGGTGGTTGGGATGATGGACAGGGCGGCCGCCCGGCCGCGGCGTCTATGGCGCGTTGGCATGTCCATCAACGACTGGCTCGAGGTGTACGCATGGACAGTGGTGAACATAAGGAACTGCACACCGAACGATTCGTGAAGCACCTTGGCTGCCGGCGCCAAACAGTTGGTTGTGCAGGAGGCCATGGAGACAATCTCATGAGATTCCGGTCGGTATGTCTCCTCGTTGACGCCCAGGACAATCATTGCGTCGGCATCGTCGGAGGGGGCGGAGATGATCACGCGCCGAGCGCCCGCCTCCAGGTGGCCCGCAGCCTTCGCACGGCTGCGGAAGGCTCCGCTGCATTCGATGACGATATCCGCCCCCGTGTTCTTCCATGGTATCTTTTTTGGGTCCGGGCTCGAGAAGAAAGGAATCGTTTGCTGATCCACCTGGATCGCGTTTTCCTGCGCAGCAACCTTTCTTGGATACCAACCGTGGACCGAATCATATTTCAGAAGATAGGCCAGGTCTTCAATGCTGGCCAGATCATTGATTCCGACGACTTGAAAGGTCTCTTTCTGAAGTAATTGTTTGAAAACCGTTCGCCCGATGCGACCGAACCCATTGATTCCTACGCGGATGACTTCTTGTCTGTTCATGCTGTTTTCCTTTCGTGATATGTTGACCAATGACCAAACTAGCCAAGAAGGGGTGCATTATTCGGATGAGACTGGGGTTCGTGACCTGGGCGTGGCTTTCGGCTCGGGCAGGAAGCGAGCCAGCGCCTGGCGGGCGAGCCGGAGGATCGCTTCGCGGTCCTCGCCGCTCAGCTTTTCAGCCGTATCCAAGCGCTTGCGCACGTCGGCCGGGATATCCGCCGCCGCCTCGCGCACGGCATGCTCGGCTTCGGTCATCCGATCCAGCAGCACAAGGTCGAAGAGGTCCGCGGTGAGCGACAACAGCACGGCGATTTGCGCGGGCACCGGAACCGGGGCGAGCTCCGGCTGCTTGAGGCAGGCGCGAATGCGCCGTCCGTGCTCGATGATCTGGAGGGTGTCTTCGTCCAGGCGGGCGCCGAACCGGGCAAAGGTCTCCAGTTCCTCGAACTGGGCGTAGGCGAGCTTGAGATCGCCCGCCACCGCGCGGTAGGCGGCCCGCTGTGCCTTGCCGCCCACGCGCGAAACGGACCTTCCCACATCGACCGCGGGCAGCACGCCCAGCTCGAAGAGGGACGGCGAGAGGTAGACCTGTCCGTCCGTGATGGAGATCAGGTTGGTCGGAATGTAGGCGGAGATGTTCTGGGCTTCGGTCTCGATGATCGGCAGAGCGGTCAGGGAGCCCCCGCCGAGCTCCTTGCGCAAGTGGGTTGCGCGTTCGAGCAGGCGCGAGTGGATGTAGAAGATGTCGCCGGGGAAGGCTTCGCGTCCGGGTGGTCGGCGGAGCAAAAGGGAAAGCTCG
>CAYQDJ010000131.1:0-6472 GCA_964416255.1 uncultured Nitrospira sp.
GGCGCGGCTGGTCACCGTGCGCGAGCGCCACTCCGGACGCCTGTACCAGCACCCCCTATGATGCGCTGATCCTTTCCACAGGCGCCGCACACGCGACGGCCTTCGAGGCGCCGCACACGGCGGGTCGGCGCATGCGTCGGTCGTCGTGCTGAACGACGGGCGGCGCTTGCCTCCCGACCTCCTTCTCCTCAGTGCGGTGACTGCATGTCCGCAACACACCGGCAGCCTCGTATGGCACCCCGGTGTTTGCGATAGTCCGTTTATAAGAAACCAGGGTTTCTCCTAGATCCCCTCCTAGGGTTCCACTGGTACAGTCGCATCCCTTTTGAAATTTTCGACAGGCGCTACGTAAGACCCTACAAGGGAGGGAGATCCGGATCTCTATGTCAACTCATGTAAAGTCTTTCGAAGAGCTACGCAGTAAAACGGACCAGAACCTGGATGAGGAACGGGAAAAAACCGATGGATACCTTGAGGAAACACTTCACAAGGTCGAAGAAAAGACAAGCAAGAAGGTCCGTTTAATCCGGCGATCCACCGATCAGGCTCGTGAACGGCAACGTGCGGAAGTGGATCTGGTAAAGGACCGACAGAGTCATGCCTCACCGGTAGACGAACAGCTGTTAATGCACGAGCGGGAGTTGGCTGACCAATTTCAAGCTCGTGAGCGCGAAGAGGAAGATCGCGCGAGGACCGAGGAATCCGTTGAAAAACAACGGATCGCCGACGCGCTCCTCGAACAGGAGCGTAAGAACACCGATAGCAGTCTTTCCGAAGAACGCATCCAGGCGGACTTCGAGCTGATTACGAGAGACCAATTTGTCACAATCGTGAGTCACGACCTAAAAAACCCAGTCGCGGCCATTACGATCAGCGCCCGTCTGATAAAAAAAGCTCTCGCGAACGGCACGGTCGATTCCCGAACTCTCTTGAAACATCTTGCCATCATTGAACAGAGCGCCACAGGCATGAACCGGATGATTCGCGATCTCCTGGACGTCGAGCGAATCGCACAGGATCAGTTCATCCTCCAGCCGACAATGGCGGAGGTGGGCGCCTTATTGGAAGAGTGTGTAGAACTCTTCGCCCCGCTCATCGAGAGTAAGTCATTAGCCGTGACGATTAACAGAGGCCATGAGCCGATCGTCGCCCACTTCGATCACGATAGAATTCTGCAAGTGCTGTCCAATTTGATCGGGAATTCTCTGAAATTTACGCCTGAGGGCGGCACCATTACACTGGCTGGCCGAAAACATGAGACCGAGGTTGAAATTTCGGTCACCGATAATGGGGTAGGCATCCCCAAACCGTTACAGGCACACATTTTTGAGAGGTTTTCGCAGCTGAAGGTGACCGGACACCATGGCCTTGGACTGGGCCTCTTTATTGCCAGGTGGATCGTCGAAGCCCATCACGGTCGCCTGTGGGTGACTTCGGAGCCTGGTCAGGGAAGCACATTTAGCTTCACACTTCCCTTCTATGCATCGGCGTAGAGCGCTCGCTTCCTTTGCTCATAGTAGAACGTCGGTCAACCTGTGGAGGCCGGTCTGGACGATACCCACGATCCGGTGGCAGTCGTCGAGCGCCGACCAAACGCCGACCGGCAGGACCGACTAGTTAGTCGAGGCTTTACCCCTGGGGACCCTGGTGCGCCGTCGCGCCCAGGCGTCCGCTTTCTTTCCGACGATTGAGAGGTTGGCAGGACCACTCACACCAACGTCGCGATCTCCCAAATACCCGGCATTGTTCGGGTCAAAACCGTCATGGGTGAAGACCAGATCATCGCGCACGGGGTACGCAGACAAATCGACGAGGAGGCTTCGTCAAGATCCGAGGATGTTGCCAATAACAATGGTGCCTGAAGGGGTCGGGTCTCCTTGGTCTCGCGGGCATGGCTGCGGAAACGACTTGGCCGGTGCCTGGCGCTCGCGCAGTGGATGGAGTGAAAACAATAGGTTTGAAACGATACGGTAACACTGCCTGCTTAATTGCTGGAACGACATTTTATTCATAGCCTTAACCGATAGAGATAAAGTAACAGATAAAATCCTCCTGGCAGGATGCTCGTTTGTGTTCTAGTGCCGAGAGGGTGTACTCTTCAACTCCTAAGGACAGCTTCCATTGTGGAGATTCCTTGTGTCTCGAAAAGAATTCGACACACCATCCGGTCGGACGCCGCCGGCGCACGCCGACGAATCGCCGCCGAGCGTTGGCGCCACCGACCCAGTCATGCGTCCGGGGCAGCGTCATGAGCAAGCCGCGTTCCCCATCGTCGGGATCGGATCGTCCGCCGGAGGCCTTGAAGCGTTAGAAGAATTCTTCTCTCATTTACCACCGGATCCACAGATCGCCTTCGCGGTGGTGTCGCACCAGCACCCTAGTCATGCGAGCTTATTACCCGAGATCTTACGGCGATGGACGCCGTTGCCGGTGATGGAGGCGAGCGACGGTCTGAAAGTGGAACCGAACGCCGTATATTTGCCCCCGCCCGGAAGCCGGATGGCAATCCTCCATGCGGTGCTCCACTTGATGGAGTCGGGGCAGGGCGAGCGTCCTTTTCTCCCGATCGATTATTTTTTCCGTTCTCTGGCGGAGGACCAACAGGACCAGGCCATCGGGATCGTGCTCTCCGGAACCGGCACTGACGGGTCCCTCGGGCTCAAGGCAATCAAAGGGGAATCAGGCATGACGATGGCCCAGGAGCCCCGCTCGGCCAAGTATGCCGGCATGCCGCAAAGCGCCATCGACGCCGGTGTGGTGGATTTTGTCTTGCCGGCTGTAGAGCTGGGCCGCCAGCTCTGCGATTATCTGCACCGTCGTCACCTCGTGGTCGGTGGTCCGGCACTGGATTCCGACGGGGTGCGAGACTTCAATAAGATTCTGCTGTACCTGCGTGATCGCACGGGCAACGACTTCTCACAATATAAAAACAACACCACCCGCCGGCGCATTGAGCGCCGGATGGACATTCATCGGATCGCCACGCTGGCGCACTATCTCCGATACCTCCAGTCCGATCACGCGGAGGTCGAGGCGCTGTTCCAGGAATTGCTGATCGGGGTGACCTCGTTCTTTCGTGATCCGACGGTCTTCGAGGCGCTGGCCGTTCAGGGCCTGCCGAAGCTGTTGGACGATAAACCTGATGGCTACAACATTCGGGTGTGGGTGGCGGCCTGTTCGACCGGTGAAGAAGCCTACTCTATCGCCATGCTGGTGCAGGAATATCTGAGCCAGCATAAATTACATCACTCTCTTCAAGTCTTCGCCACCGACCTCGATGTGGAGTCGATCGACAAGGCCCGGCAGGGTCTCTATTCGGAAGGGATCGGCAACGACGTGAGCCCGGCGCGCCTGGAACGGTTCTTCGTGAAGGAAGACCACCGGTACCGGGTGAAGAAAGAGCTGCGCGAGCATATCATTTTCGCACCGCACAATGTGCTGAGAGATCCGCCCTTCACCAGGGTGGATCTGCTCTCATGTCGCAATTTCCTCATCTATCTAAGGCCCGAGACCCAGCATTGGATCATTCCGTTGTTCCATTATGCCCTGAGGCCGAACGGGCTGCTCCTACTCGGCAACTCGGAAACGATCGACGGATTCCCCGAGTTATTCACCACGTTGGACCGGAAAAGTCGATTATTCGTCAGAGATGCCGGGCCTGCGTCGCTACCGGCCATGGAAAAGTCACCGATTCCTGCCGTCAGTGCGGTGGACCGGATGCCGCCGCCTGCCATATCCCCCGCTCATCGGCCGTCGTATCTCATCGAGCCTATCCGGAAGCTGTTGCTCGACCGCTATGTGCCGGCCGCCGTGTTCGTCAATCGACAGGGTCAGGTGGTGTACATCCACGGGCGGACCGGCGCGTATCTCGAACCCGCGCCCGGCCTCGCGACCCAGCAACTGGTCGAGATGGCCCGGGAGGGACTGCGGCAGGAATTGATCGCCGCCTTAATTCTCGCGGAGAAGCAGAAGGGCTCAGTCGTGCGGAAGGGGGTCGCCGTGTCGGCCTACGGCAAGGCGCTCCGCGTGACACTCTCCGTGACACCGATCGCAGAGCCGGAAGCCCTGGAAGGACTCCTGGTGGTGACATTTGAAACCGCGTCGGTCACGGCTGCCGACCCATCGGACGTGAAAGGCCAGGAGCCTCAAAGCGCGGAAGTCGGTCTGGTCCTCGAACTGCAATATACCCAACAGCGCTTGAACCGAACGATCGAGGAATTGCAGCTGTCGAACGAGGAGTTCAAATCGGCCCACGAGGAAATGCAGTCAACGAACGAAGAGCTCCAAAGCACCAACGAGGAACTGGAGACCGCGAAAGAGGAGCTGCAATCGCTCAACGAAGAGCTGGTGACGGTGAACGCGCAATTGCAGAGCAAGCTGGATGAACTCGAGAACACGAACGACGACCTGCAGAATCTGTTGAACAGCACGGAAGTCGCCACTGTGTTCCTGGACAACGAATTGCGCATCAAGCGATTCACGCCCGAAGCCGCACATGTCAGCAAGGTGATTGCGTCGGACATCGGGCGCCCGTTCTCCGACATTGTGTCGACCGTCCAGTACGATGGGCTGAAAGAGGATGCGCGCATCGTGTTTCAAACCCTCATTTATAAGGAACGGGAAGTCGTGTCGCTCGACGGGCGCTGGTACCTCTTGAGGATTTTCCCCTACCGCACATCGAAGAATGTCATCGACGGACTCGTCCTCACGTATCTCGACATTACGCTGTCCAAACAGGCATCGCAAGCCGCCCGCGACGCCCGCCTGTACGCGGAAAGCATCGTGGACACGGTCCGCGAGCCCTTGCTGGTCCTGGACACAGATCTCCGTGTGGTCTCCGCGAACCGGTCCTTCTACCGCTCGTTCGAGCTGGACCGGAACGACGTGGAGCGGCAGCCGCTTGGCCGGATCGCGGCCGGACGCTGGAACCAGCCGGCGCTCCGGGCGGTGCTTGGGAAACTGCTCGTGGATGAAACCACGGTGGAAGATGTCGAGATCGAGACGGATGGGTCGATGAGCCAGCCCGGGAAATGGATTGTGAATGCCCGCCGGTTTGAGCAGAGCGGCGATGCGGCGCCACTGATCCTCCTCGCGATGGAACATACCGGTAGAACGCCTCCCCCACACTGAACAGATGGAGCCTGACATGGAACCAGAGTTGACCGGACAAGGAAGACACCGTTCCACAGTGGAGGTGCTGCGTGAACAGGCTGAAGCTCTGCTCCGAACCGGCTCGTCGGTCGACCTGCCGGCGCCCGTGGAGGACATTCCCAAGCTGGTACACGAACTGCGGGTCCATCACGTCGAACTGGAGATGCAGAACGAGGAGTTGCGCCAAGCGCAACAGACGCTGGCAGAGGCGTGCGATCACTATACCCAACTCTATGACTTTTCTCCCGCCGGCTATGTCACCCTCACGACTGACGGAGTCATTGTAGAAGCCAATCTGCGATTCTGCACCATGATCGGAGTCCATCGGAAATTGGTGTTGCAGCAACCATTCAGTTCCTTCGTGGCTCCTCAGGACTGGGACCTCTTCCGCCGGCATTGTCTGGAAGTCGTCGCGTCGGGCACGATGCTCTCGTGCAGGATTCGGCTGTTGCCGAAGGATGGCCGTCCGTTGATCATGCACGTGGATAGCCTGAGCATCAAGGACACGGAGCGCCACGGGGTCCACATTGAAACCGCCATGCTGGACATTACCCAGCGGGAGAAGGCAGAGAGCGCGGTGCGCGAGAGCCAGCGCAAAGTGCAGGAGACCACCGCCAGGTTGGTTACCGTGCAGGATGAAGAACGGAGGCGGATCGCCCGAGACCTGCACGACGACTTCTGCCAGCGTCTCACGGCGGCCATCCTGGAACTCGGCATGTTGCCCAAGCGGCATCCCGGACCATGGGCATCTCCCGCGCATCATTTGCAGCCGACCAAAGCCATTCTGTCAGATCTACTCACGGGCCTCCGTGATCTGTCTCACGAACTGCACCCGGACCAGATGGCGTCCATGGCCTTGGACAACGCCCTACGCAGCCTGCTCGCCGACTTCACCGAAAGAAGTGGTATCGCGACAAAGTTGTATGCGAGTCTCGAGCCCTCCCTCTCTCCCTCCATCTCTCCTGCGGTCCATACCTGCGTCTATCGCATCGTCCAGGAGTGTCTGTCGAATGTGCGCAAGCATGCCAAGGCGAAGCGGGTCAGCGTGACCCTGGCGGCGTCCGATGCCATCGAACTGCTCATTAAAGACGACGGGCAGGGATTCGAGCCTCAGGCAGTGGACGGCGCGCGCCATCTGGGCCTGACCAGCATGCGGGAGCGTGTCAAGCAGTTGGAAGGCACGATTACGATCGAAAGCCGTCCCGGGGCCGGGACCACGATTTCCATTCGGATTCCGATACCGTCTGTGCCCGACTCACCGGAACAGCCCCCCCCCCGCCGGAGTGACTCCATCGCGCCGGCGTGAAGGGGCGGCGGTATC
>CAYQDJ010000132.1:0-6392 GCA_964416255.1 uncultured Nitrospira sp.
CGACGCTGGCCTGATCCTTCTCCTTGCGCAGCGCCTCCCGTTCGATCTCCAGTTGCATCACCTTGCGCGAGACTTCATCGAGTTCGGCGGGCAGGCTGTCGATTTCCGTGCGCAGCCGCGCCGCTGCTTCGTCGACCAGATCGATGGCCTTGTCCGGAAGAAACCGGTCCGCGATGTACCGGTGCGAAAGTTTTGCCGCGGCCACGAGCGCACTGTCTTTGATACGCACGCCATGATGAACTTCATAGCGCTCTTTCAACCCGCGTAGAATCGAGATGGTATTCTCGACGGACGGTTGATTCACGAAGACGGTCTGGAATCGCCGCTCCAACGCGGCGTCTTTTTCAATGTGCTTCCGGTATTCGTCGAGGGTCGTGGCGCCGATCAGGTGCAGTTCGCCGCGGGCCAACATCGGCTTCAATAGATTGGCCGCGTCCATCGCCCCCTCCGCCGCGCCCGCGCCCACCACCGTGTGCAGCTCGTCGATGAAGAGGAGAATCTGGCCCTGAGACGCTTGGATCTCCTTCAGCACAGCCTTGAGCCGCTCTTCGAATTCGCCGCGGTACTTGGCGCCGGCGACCAGCGAACCCATGTCGAGCGCGATCACTTTTTTGCGTTTGAGCCCTTCCGGCACGTCGCCCTTTACTACGCGGATGGCCAACCCTTCGACGATCGCGGTTTTGCCGACTCCCGGTTCCCCAATGAGCACGGGATTATTCTTAGTCCGGCGGGAGAGAATCTGGATGACGCGGCGGATTTCGTCGTCGCGACCAATCACGGGGTCGAGTTTGCCCTGGCCGGCCAGCTTGGTCAGATCCCGCCCATACTTTTCGAGTGATTGATAGGTGCTTTCGGGGTCCTGACTGGTGACGCGCTGGTTGCCGCGCACCTGTTGCAGTCCCGCCAAGAGCCGGTCGCGGGTCAGTCCCAACATCTTGAACACCCCGCCGTCTTGCACCATGGCGAGCAGGAGGTGCTCGACGCTGAGATAGTCGTCTTTCAACGATTTCTGCTCGTCTTCGGCTTTCGCGAGGATCTGGCTCAGACGGGAGGTGATATGGATTTGACCGGGTCCTGCGCCGGCTCCGTGCACTTGCGGAACCTTGGCCAGGGCCTGCTCGGCGGCGTGACGCACCGCCGCCAACGAGACGCCGGCCTGTTCGAGCAGGGCAGGGGCGCTGCCGCCGTCCTGTTCCAACAAGGCCAGGAGGACGTGTTCGGCGTCAATCCCCTGGTGACTTCGTCGCTGTGCGTGGGAGGAGGCGGCTTGCAAGGCTTCCTGCACCTTGATCGTCATCCGGTTCATATCCATGGCGAAGTGCTCCAATCGCGGAAATGGTTGGTGGTACACGTCGTGATAAGCACGGCCCCCGCTAAGTCAACCACGCTTGGTGAGATGTCCGTGTGAAGACGGCCCGACGCCCCTTGACCTATGGGCCGATCCCGACTAGGGTACCGCCCTGTGATGAATTCGCTGTCGGTGACGCTGAACCTCTATCGGCAAGCCCTCCGCGCCACGGGACGCTCTCTTCAACGCAGTTGGATTGGGATGATCGCGCTCGTGGTCTTCGCCTTGCTGTTCGTGGCGGCGGCGCGCGTGGCCGCGCCGCTCGGCATGGCGGGAGGATTTTTGCTCGGAGCGGTCAACGCGCTGTTAGTCGGGGCGACCCTGCGCCTGATTGAACAATCGTTGAATGCCGCCCGGACGATCCGCCTGGCGGACGTGCGGGACAGTTTCGGTCATTACTTTTGGGACGTGATCGGCGTCGGGTTCGTCCTGTGGGTGCCGACCATGGCGCTTGAAATGGGCACGCAAGCGAATCCCTACGGGCAGTTTCTGGTCTCGGCCGTGCTCCTCCTGCTCTTCCTCCTGCTGAATCCAGCGCCCGAAGTGATCTATCAAGTGCCGCACGATTCGCCATTGGACGTGTTCAAGGCGTCCTATGACTTTGTGCTGGAACATTGGGTTGAGTGGTTCTTGCCGTTTGTGGTTCTGATTCTTCCGGTGGTGCTCTCGCCCAGCGGCTTGCGGGATTTTTTCGCGCTCTCCGGACGGGCCGGACGGGGGGCGGGCCTCGATTTTTTCCAGATCCTCATCCTGCCGTTCACCCTGATCGGGAAATGGCTCACGTACATCGGCATCCCTCCCGAGTCTCAATGGCTGCTGGTGCTTCTCCTGACCCCCCCGGTGGCCATGAGTATCCTCTTGTTCCGCGGCCATTTATTTGCATTGCTCCACGGTTCGTCCCGACGACAGCGCCTCTTCGCCAGACAGCTTGACATGGATCGGTGAGGCCAGCCGAAGCCCCGAGGATTGGTTGTATTTGGTTCAGCGGGGTTGGACGAGAGCGAGCGAAGACCCCGGTCTGGACCGCGATTTCCTTCTGCGAGATAAAAACTTGAGCGAACGAGTGAAATAGTGTATGGGTTTACATACACTTGCAATCTGGCGCTGTGTTTTTCGAGGCATAGGGGACAACCAGGCGGTGCGACTCTCAATCTTCTGGCGGCTTGTGCTCACCTCCCTCGTGATCATCGCAGTGATGGGGGGCGTGAACCTGTATGCGCTGTTTCAACTGCGGCAATTGACAGCCATGAGCACGGAGATGGCCTCCTATCATTATCCGGCGGTGGAATCCGCCAAGCGCCTCCTGGGGTCGCTATATGCGCAATTGAACAGCGAGAAGAAATACATGGCGACGAAGGACACCGCGTTTTTGACCAACTTCAACGAGGAGGTGGAAGAATTTCAGCGAAGCTTGCAGCAGGTGCGGACGCAGGAATCCTCCCCCGAAGGACTGCGGCTCCTTCAAGACGTCGGTCGCCTGCTCGAGGAGCGTCTCGTCCTGTTCGACGATGAGTTCAAACATCTCTCGGACAAGCCTGTGCCGATGCTGTCGGTCTACGAGAGCCAGCGCGATGCGTTGATGGATCGCATGTCGGCGGGCATCCAGCGGTACATCGACCTCCACGAAGCCCGCATCAGTGTCGGGGTCAGCGAATCACGGGCCAGTGCCGCCCGGGCTGAGGCGGTGACGGAGCAATTGGTGCTGTTGGCGCTGGTCTTTGGACTGGCCTTGGCCGGAGTGGCCAGCTACACGATTCTGCGGCCGCTCCGCCAGCTCCAAGGGCACATCAAACACATCGGCCAAGGGAACTTCGGGGTGCCGCTGCAAATCACCGCACCGACGGAATTGAAAGAGTTGGTGGACACGGTCAACTGGATGGGTACAAAGCTGCAAGAACTCGACGACATGAAAGTCGAGTTTCTGGCGCACGTCTCCCATGAATTGCGCACGCCGATGGCGTCCATCCAGGAAGGGACTCATTTGCTGCTGGATGAAATTCCCGGTCCGCTGGTCCCGGAGCAGCGCACCACGCTACGCATTATGGCCGACAGCAGCCGCCGGCTGATTCATCTGATCTCCACCATCTTGGACCTGTCGAAGATGGAGGCCGGCATGATGGAATATCGGATCGTCCCGACGGATTTGAAACGCATTGTCGACATTTCAATCAACAAGGTGCGGCTGCTGGCCGACTCCAAACATGTGCAACTGTTGGTGGAGCCCGGCGGCGAGCGCCTATGGGTCAAAGCCGACGCGCTGCGCATTGAGCAGGTGCTCGATAATCTGCTCTCGAACGCGTTGAAGTTCAGTCCGGAAGGCGCCGTCGTCAAGGTTCAGATGAAGCCGGATCGAAAAGCCGGCGTGCTGGAAGTCTCGGTGTCCGACGGAGGACCGGGGATCGCGCAGGAAGATCTACCGCACATCTTCGAACGGTTTTACCAAGGGAAAATGAAGACCAAACACAATACGGCAGGGAGCGGCCTGGGGCTGGCGTTGGCGAAAAAGGTGGTGGAGGCCCACGGCGGACGTATCTGGATCGAAAGCGACGTGGGGAAAGGCACCACTGTACGATTCATCCTACGGTTGGTGAAACCGGGAGGGGCAGCGTCAGCATGAGGGGATGGGCGGTTCGAGCCACGTGGGCCTTGACCCTGCTGTTGGCGGGCTGTGCCGAATGGACGGCGCCCGCCGCTCCCACTCAGCCGTTTTTCACCCTTGATCCCGCCGATGCGAAGTCATTTCAGGCGTTGGCCAAGAAGTTGGACGGCCTGACGAGCAAATGCACCGAGTCCACCTCCTGCGATCATGTGTACTTCGCGCGCGCCTTGCTCGGCCTGTACGAAAGCCGCGAGGCTGCGGAGAAATTCTTCGGCAAAGTGCTCGCGGTGGCGCCCAAAAGCCATCTGGCCCATTCGAGCAAGGCATGGCTCCAGCTGCTGCAGGACCATCCGCCTCCCAGGAGCACGCCATGGCCGCAGGCATTTTTAACCGCACCCTCTTTGGCGGGCACCAATGAATCGCTCGGCCAGACCGTGGACCGCCTGGTGCGGGACTTGCTTGACAGGGAACTCGTCATTCAACAGCTGCGCCAGACTCAGGAGGGCGAGTTCCAGACGGTGGAGTCCTTGCAGCGGGAATTGGCGGATCGCGAGCGAAAGATCGAAACACTGCTGGGCAAGCGGGAAGCGGGGAAGAACGCGACGGATCAGAATACGGTGCATGCCCTGCAAAAACAACTGGCTGACCGGGACAAGAAAATCGAAGAGTTGTCCACCCAGCTGGAAGCCCTGAAACGGATCGATCAGGAAATGCGCGAGAAAGTGCGACCGATACGCCCGCCGTCCACGAGCGGGACTGTTCCCTCACCCGAGAGCCCACAATAAGGAATCACATGGACCAAGAACAAATTCTTGTCGTCGACGATGATGAAGGCCTTCTCCACCTGTTGAAGATGCGGTTGGCCGCGATGGGGTTCTCCGTCACCGCCTGCACCACCGGAAAGGACGCGGTGGCCGAGGCTAAGAAACGCACGTTCGATTTGGCCATTACCGATCTTCGGCTGCGCGGGGAGGACGGGCTCGACGTCACGGAGGAACTGCTGCGCAACCATCCCGGCTTGCCGGTCATCATTCTCACGGCGCATGGCAGCATCCCGAACGCCGTGGAAGCGATGCAGCGCGGCGCCTTCGGGTACCTGACCAAGCCGTACGACGATAAAGAATTGAAGGCGACGATCGAAAAGGCCCTCTCCCAGCAACGCATGAGCCGTGAGATTCAGCGGCTAAAATCGCTGGTCAAGGAACTCTACGGGCTCGAAAACGTCGTGGCGCGGAGCACGGCGATGCAGCGGTTGTTTCAGCAGATCGCCCAGGTGGCGGATTCGGACGCGACGATCCTCTTGTTCGGAGAAACCGGCACCGGCAAGGAAGTGATGGCCCGGGTCATCCATACGAACAGCCGGCGGAGCAAAGGGCCCTTTGTCGCCCTCAACTGCGCGGCCATTCCGGAAGCCTTGTTCGAGAGCGAACTGTTCGGCCATGTGAAAGGCGCCTTCACCAGCGCCCACGGCGCCAAACGCGGTCTCTTCCAGATGGCGAACGGGGGCACGCTGTTCCTGGATGAAATCGGCGAGATGCCCCTGTCCATGCAGGTGAAGCTGCTGCGGGCCGTCCAGGAACGCGAAGTGCGGGAAGTCGGTGCAGAAACCTCGAGCAAGATCGACGTGCGGATCATCGCCGCGACCAACAAGGACCTCGGGGAAGCGGTGAAAAACGGGAGCTTCCGGAACGATCTCTACTATCGCATCTCCGTGGTGCCCCTCTTTATCCCGCCGCTCCGCGATAGGCGGGACGATATTCCGTTGTTGGCGCAACACTTCCTCAAGGGGAGTAACAAGCGCGCGAACAAGGAAGTGAAAGGCTTTACGCCGGCCGCGCTGCACCGGCTCATGGTGAACCCGTGGCCCGGCAACGTGCGTGAATTGGAGAACGTGGTGGAAAAAGCCGTCGTCATGTCGCGCCAGGACCTGATCACGCCCGACCTGTTGCCCTCCGTCGGCGTGTCGCCCGATGCGCCGCTGAAACCGTTGACCGAAGCCAAGGAAGAATTCGAGCGGACCTACTTGAAGAACGTGCTGCAGCTGACCGGCGGGAATATCTCGCGTGCGGCCCAGTTTGCCGGCCGCTACCGCGCCGACTTCTACAAGATGCTGAAGAAGTACGGCCTCCATCCCTCGATGACGAAAGGCAAAGGAGAGCCTGAGATCGACGAGATGGAGGACGATACCGCCGATATGACGGAAGCCGAACGGTAGCTGCTTCCCTTGCTCGCCGGAAGGCCCTTCCACGCCACCGCTTGGTAGCGCGGCGTGAAAGGGCGGACTTTTGCCCCTTTCCTCGACCCGCCATTTCTTACCAAGAATTTACCTCCCATTTACTCCCTTCGCATGCAAGGTGATGGTGAATCTGGTACATGATGGTCTTCGGACTATGCATGCGGCCCCACGCGCGTGGAAACCGGGAGCCTCAATGGACTGTCCCAGAT
>CAYQDJ010000133.1:0-6336 GCA_964416255.1 uncultured Nitrospira sp.
GCTCACCATCGAGGATCCGATCGAATTTCTGCACAAGTCCAAAAAGTGCCTGGTCAATCAACGCGAATTGGGCGTCCACACCCTCTCCTTTGCCAATGCGCTCAAATCCGCCCTTCGTGAGGATCCCGACATCGTGCTGGTGGGTGAAATGCGCGACCTGGAAACCATTCAGCTGGCGCTGACGGCCGCCGAAACCGGACACTTGGTGTTCGGAACGCTCCACACCTCGAGCGCCCCGAAAACCATCGACCGCATCATCGACGCCTTCCCGCCCGCCCAACAAGCCCAGATCCGCACCCAGCTCTCGGAAGCACTGGAGGCCGTGATCACGCAAACCCTGCTGAAGAAAAAAGCCGGCGGCCGGGCCGCTGCACTGGAGATCATGGTGGCCACGACCGCGGTACGCAACCTCATTCGGGAAGCCAAACTCCATCAAATTCCGGGCATCATGCAGGCCAGCCAGAAAGACGGCATGCAGACGATGGACATGGCGCTCACGGAACTGGTGAGCCGAGGCATCGTGCACAAGGCCGAAGCGCAAGCCCGCAGCAACAACCCGAACTTGTTCGGACAAGCCGTGAGCGGCGCCGCCTAGTCGGACCACAGAAGGATTGCCCCACATTATGGATATTCGTACGCTCGTGAAAGTCATGGTCGACAAAGAGGCCTCGGACCTGTACCTCACCGTCGATGCCCCGCCGATTTATCGAATCCATGGATCCACGCATCAAACCGATGCGCCGCCGTTCAGCAACGAACAATTGGAAGCCCTGGCCTTGGCCCTCATGCGGGGCCAACAGCGGGGCGAGTTCGAAGAAAAAATGGAGATGAACCTGGCCCTATTTTACAAAGAGCTCGGCCGATTCCGCGTCAACATCTTTCGGCAGCGAGGCAACGTGGGCCTCGTCTTCCGGCACATCAAGGCCGACATTCAGACCGTCGAACAACTCCAGCTTCCGTCGATCATCAAAGACATTGCCATGACCAAACGCGGGCTGGTGCTCGTCGTCGGCGCGACCGGCTCCGGGAAATCCACCTCGCTGGCCGCCATGATCGACTACCGGAACACGGTCCATCCCGGGCACATCATCACCGTTGAAGATCCCATTGAGTTCGTCCATCAACACAAGAAATCCATCATTACTCAACGGGAGGTCGGATTCGATACGTTGAACTTTCAGAACGCGCTCAAGAACACCCTCCGGCAGGCGCCCGACGTCATTCTCATCGGAGAAATCCGCGACACCGAGACGATGGAGGCCGCCATTACTTTTGCCGAAACCGGCCACCTCTGCATCGGGACGTTGCATTCGAACAATGCCAACCAAGCCATCGAGCGCATCATGAACTTTTTCCCTGTCGAGCGTCATGCGCAGATCTATCTCCAGCTGTCGCTGAATCTGCGCGCGATCATTTCCCAACGGCTCATTCCCTCGATCGATGGGAAACGAGTGCCGGCGCTCGAAATCATGCTGGACACGCCGCGGATCAAGGATTTGGTGAAGAAAGCCGAAGTGGACACTTTAAAGGAGGCGATGGAACAGGGCATCGACGAAGGCTGCCAAACCTTCGACCACGTCCTGTTTCACCTTTACAAGGATGGCAAGGTCAGCCTCGAACAGGCGCTCATCAATGCGGACAGTGCCAACAATCTTCGGTTAAAAATCAAGCTCGAAGGGTTGAAAGGCGATGAGGCGGTCAACGCCTTGCTCGACAAGCAGCCCGGCGCCACCTCGAGCGGGGCCTTCAAACTTCAGGGAGGCTCCCCTTCCGGAAATATCACACCCTTACGCAAGCTCTAACCGCCATGACGACGGCTGCTTAGGGGGTCTCCTCTCCTTCGGTTTGCCGTTCGAGATAGACGGCGATTCTCTCCAAAGCCAGCGCGCTAAGTTTCAAGCCGTACCAGGGCGGCATGGTCTGATCCGGATACCCCTGCACCACGAAGCGCCGCGGGTCCAAGACCGACTCGAGAATGTATTCCCGAATGGTCGTCGCCTCTCCCTGATAAGACGGATCACGCAGCCGTTGGGCCCCGGTCGTCCCAAGCACCAACCGGGGACCCACCTGTCCGTTGGCGCCGGAAATGCCGGGAATGATGTGGCAGACCACACAGCCGGCCCTGGTGAAGATGTCGGTGATGGATTCGTCGCCTGTCACTAAGGGCATGCGCTCGGGCGACAACGCGCCGCGTCCGGCCGTGGCGGCGTCAATCTCCGGGGCCGGTGGGGCACCCGGGTCCCGCAGCGTCCAGAGGGCATACAAGAGCACCACGCCGACGAGCAACAACACGACTGCCCGCTCCGGAGGCCGGGACGACGGCTCCGGCACGACCGGGGGTGCCGCAGGCGAGCCGTCCGAAGGAGCCACCATTACTTCACGACTGATGGCGGATGGGAACGCAGCTGACGAGTCGAACGGCGACCATCTTACTGTCCGGCACTCATGGCGCACCTGAATCCAATCGTGCGGTCTTCATAGTCCGGTTCGGCCGAAAACCTTGCCGTCACGCGCAAGCCGGTCGGCAAGTCCGCCCACGACCCTCCACGAATGATGCGCTTGTCGCCGGCTTCAGGACCGGTGGGATTGGTGTCAGGCGAGTGATGGTAGTACTCACGGTCATACCAGTCGGCCACCCATTCGGCGGCATTGCCAGCCATATGAAACAGCCCAAAAGGACTTTTGCCGCCCTGTTTGAGACCATGACGCACGCTCATGCCCTCCAAGCCGCTGTTGACCGGAACCAGGGTGACGGCTTCGCTGACCCACACCCCTCGATTGTAATTCGCGATGTCCACGAAGGGCTGCATGTGGCCCCAGGGAAATCGCCGGCCGTCCGTTCCCCGTGCGGCCTTTTCCCATTCCGCCTCCGTCGGCAGACGGCGGCCGGCCCACTTGCAATAGGCGGCGGCGTCCGCCCACGCCATGCCCACAGCAGGGAGATCCGTCAAGGACTGCGCCACTTCATCATCCCATGTAGGGGGTAAATTGGCCCTAGCTGATTCGAGAAATTTTTGATAGCGCCCGGCCGTAATTTCATACTGATCGATGTAATAGGCCGGAAGCGTCACGGTATGCTCCGGACGCTCGTTCGGCAGACCCTCGTTACTGCCCATCAAGAAGGGTCCCGCCGGAATCAAGACCATCGGCGCCCCGTCTTTGCCCTGCACGGTGTCGCCCGCTGGGCCCGGTTTCGCGGTCGGCATGTCCGCGGCCTGAACGAACGAGGCCCCTACGACCATCAACATTGCGAGTCCAAGAGAATGGTACGTCATGCTGTGCGCCTCCTCCTCCGGGCTGAGCCACACCCCCGCCCCGGCAAGAAGTCTACCTGGCACTGTCCGCAAACTCAACGGGATCGACAAGAGCGATCGGGCAGTCGACGGCCATCATTCGGGCGGATTGTAGGGAGCACGACCGCGACAGGGCCCCAAGACGGCCATCAGCACCATTGCGCGGCGGAGCGTGCGGCGATCGCGGGGCGAAACAGCCTTGTGACGAAACTCCCCGCGTGTCGCGTCGCGTCTTGGCTGGCGCCGAGATGCGGCACCCCGCTTGCGTTCCGCGCGTGGGATCGGTGGCCGCTCCGGGTGGATTTCGGCCACCTCAACTTCTTCCCTGCGCGATCCGAGGAGACGCGCGAACAGGTTGAACAACAACACCAGTCCAAGGAGAACGGCACCGACGATTTGTTCGGTCGTCATGCGACCTTCTTGTGAGTGGACGGCGGCTCGTCTTCCGTCTCGGCGATGGCGTCACGCATGGCCGTGTCCGCCTGTACGTTTTTCATACGGTAGTAATCCATCACGCCCAATCGCCCCTGGCGGAAGGCGTCGGCCATCGCCCGCGGAACTTCTGCTTCCGCCTCCACGACTCGCGCCCGCATCTCCTGCTCCAAGGCCACCGCCATTGCCCGCCGCTCTTCCGCCTTCGCCTGCGCGATCTGCTTGTCCGCATCTGCTTGATCGATCTGCAGCTTGGCGCCGATGTTTTCTCCGACGTCCACGTCCGCAATATCGATGGACAAGATTTCGTAGGCCGTCCCCGCATCCAACCCTTTCGACAACACATGTTTGGAAATATGGTCAGGGTTTTCCAGCACATCCTTGTGTGTGCGTGCCGATCCGATCGTGCTGACCATCCCCTCGCCGACCCGAGCCAACACCGTCTCTTCTCCCGCTCCCCCGACCAGCCGGTCGAGATTCGTCCGAACCGTCACCCGACAAATAGCATGGAGCTGTATGCCGTCCCGGGCCACGGCGGCGATTCGAGGCGTTTCGATCACCTTGGGGATCACCGACATCTTCACCGCCGCCAGGACGTCGCGGCCCGCCAGGTCGATGGCCGCCGCACGCTGAAACGGCATGGGAATATTCGCCTTGTCCGCCGAGATCATCGCATTCACGAGTGAGACCACATTGCCTCCCGCCAGATAATGCGCCTCCAGATCGTTCACGGAAATATCCAACAATCCGGCTTTCACCGCGCTGATCCGCGCCGTCACCACCGTTGCGGGCGGCACCCGCCGAAAGCGCATGCCCATCAAGGTGAACAGACCGACATAGGCGTTGGACGCCCATGCGGCAATCCAGAGCGGAATCGGGATCAGGTAAAAGAGCGTAAAGACCCCGACCAGCACGACCAGCAGAAAGGACAGGCTGCCGAAGACATTGGGTTCCACTCCATTCATGAGGCTCTCCTTTCGTCCGCGCCCGCGAGCGGACGCACCACAATTCGATTCCCGTCAACCCGGATTACCTCAATCGGCGTCCCAGGCTCCAAAAAGGCTCCATCGGAGACGACATCCACCCGTTCCCCGTCCAATCGGGCAATCCCGGACGGACGGAGCGGAGATTCGGTCGTCCCGTGATGTCCCAGCCACCGATGATCCTTTTCCGGTTCCGAGGTATATCCCGCGACGGCGGAAAGGCCTGTCTCGAGAATGAGCCGGCGGCCGATCGGCATCCGTGGAAACAGCCGCAACAACGCGACGCCCACGGCGATCGCCGCCACTAAGGAGAGCGCCGCCCGGCCCGCCGCCCCCGCGACGGCTTCCCACGTGGCGCCTGCGCCGATAAGGCTCGAGCCGAGGCCTCCGAGCAGCGAGAGGATGCCCAGGACGCCGGCCACGCCGAAGCCCGGCAACACGAACACTTCCACCGCCATCAACACAAGGCCGAGCCCGATCAACAGCAGCTGCTCCCAGCCGGCCAACTGCACCAACCAATGTCCGCCCAGGAACAGCGCGAAGGACCCGAGACCCAAGAGGCCCGGCAGGCCGAACCCCGGCGACTGGATTTCAAGGAGGATGCCCAGCATCCCGACCGTCATGAGCAACGAACTGACGATTGGATTCGTCAAGAACCGCACCAACGTTTCCGCCCAGGTCTCGGTGGCGGTACGCACCTCGGCCCCGGATAGATTCAACGCATCCAGCAGGGCGTCCATGCTCGGGATCTGCATCTCGGCCACGCGATGCTGCAGGGCCTCTGCCGACGTGAGGGTGAGCAGCTTACCCTTCTCGCTCACCCCGGGAATGACTACGTCCGCATCGACCATGGCCTCCGCCAGCGCCGGCGGGCGCCCCCGACTTTCGGCCGTGGCGCGAAACTCTTTGCGCATATAAGACACCGTCTTTTCCTCGACCGGCTGGGCAGGAGCGCCGGGAAGACCTACCTGGACCGGCGTGGCGGCTCCAATTGTCCCGGCCTCCGTCATGGCAATGGTGTCCGCGGCCAGACTGATCAGGGCACCGGCTGAAATCGCTCGGTGATTGACAAACGCCACGGTGCGCACCGGTGAGCCGAGGAGCGCGTCCCGGATAACCACGGCAGCATCGACCCGTCCCCCGAACGTGTTGACTTCGAGGATAACCGCCGCCGCCCCGGCGTCGGCCGCCTCATCCAGTACCCGCACGACGAAGGGCGCGAGTCCCAAGTCAATCGTCCCTTCAATCGGGACCACATACACCAGCGGCTGGTTGGATCGGACGCTCGCGACGGCCACGCCCAGCAGCAGTATAACCAGTGGGATGACGATCGCTTTGCATCGACAACTCATGATGACTCATCGGTACTGCCGCCTGTACCAGTGAAGCCGGTGCACCCCGTGCCGGCTGTCACCGGTGACGAGTCATGCAGCCGAGCCACACCGCTGAGACGGTAACGCCTCACCGCATTCGCCGCCGGTCACCATCAGTGCGGCTTTCATTAACAATGACAATGACAGTTTAGACTGCAAGAACGCACTCGAGGGGGTAACTGGACAATACCCTGGCGGGGTCCCTCTAGGTGGGAACGAGAGTAGAACAGTTAGAGACGGGCTATATTCGTGTGG
>CAYQDJ010000134.1:0-6237 GCA_964416255.1 uncultured Nitrospira sp.
GGTGGATCTGGTACATGATGGTCTTCGGACTTGCATGCGGCCCCACGCGCGTGGAAACCGGGAGCCTCAATGGACTGTCCCAGATGCCGCGGCCTCCTGGTGCGTGAGCGCTACTCCGACTTCTTCTTGAGTTTTCACATGTGGCGCTGCTTCAACTGCGGCGCCGTCATTGACCGCGCGATCTCCAAGAACCGCCGCCACAGTCTGGTGACCCGGGTTGTCTCGCCCGACTCCTTCGTGCGGCGCTGGCTCCGGCGGCCGCCCCTTCCGGTCTCCTAAATTGCCACGACAACAACAGTGCCGCTCACGCGATGGCTCAGAATGGTTCAGCGGGAGCCGGAGAGTATTGCCACGATCCGCACGGGGCCTCCGCTTCCCCCGGCGATCTTGAGTGGGAGGGCAACAATGTCAAAGCCTCGGTCGGGCAGGCGGTCTAGATGGGCGAGATTTTCCAGCACCGGCACGTTGCGGGAGAGCAGGGTCACATGAGACTCGAAGCCGGTCGATTGCCCGTAATCGATCGAGGCTGTGTCGATGCCGACGGCGCGGATCCGCCGATCGCGGACGAGCCAGTCGGCGGCGTCAGGATGCAGGCCGGGAAAATGCAGCGCCCGCACGCCGTCTTCGCCGCGTAATTCGGTTCCCAGATAGTCCGTCCGCGACGGCCAGAACTCGGCAAACCCTGTCTCCAGCAGCACGATGCTCCCGTCCGGAATGCGCCCCCGCTCGGACTCCCATCGTTCAACATCCTGGACGGTAATGCGGTAGTCGCGATCGCGCTTGCAGAGGGCCGAGAGATCGATCCTCACCGCCGGCCCGATCAACCGTTCGAGCGGCACTTGATCCATCGTGAGCCCACCCTCGGCAAAGTGAATCGGCGCATCGAGATGCGTGCCGCCGTGCTCGGGCATCTCCAGGCGGTTGGAGGCGTAATAATAGCCGCGCGGAGTCTTACCCGCATATTGCACGATCACACGAATTTCCTGTTCCGTAGGCCAGACGATTGTCTCCGCACCGAACGCGTGGCTAAGATCGACAAGGCGCGCGTCGGACAGCGTCGAGGCTCTGTGCGAGCGTGCTCCGCATCCGGTGATTGTCAGGAGGGACGGCGCGAGGAGGATGATGGCGACCAGTTGTCGGAAGCACGGAGATGGGCCACCAGGCATACGGCCTCCTTTCCATCGGAGAAGAACGAATGACGGCGCACAGCATACCGGGATCGTCCGGCGCTGTCAGCTTCGCCCGTCCAGGTGCAGCTGGGGAGATCTCTATGGCGACGGTGTGGAGTCCGGTGTCGCCATGGGCAGTTCCGCGGCCAGGGGTGATGCCTCGGCGGGATGGAGCGGAGACTGTCCGTAGAGGACGCCGGCGGGGACTTTCACAATGAAGGCGTCCAACCGGTCGCCGCCCAGGTTGGCCGTCCAGATAAAATACTGGCCGGTCACATCCAAGTTGCCTTTCGGCAGCTTGGCATAGTCGTCCCATCCGCCACTCGCATCGAGATCGACCATCACCGGCGCCACGACCAGGTGTAGCGGCGATCCGTCGAGTCGAAAACAGATGATCTCATGTTGGCTGTGGCTCTCTCGTCCGGCGTTACTCCCGCAGGCATATTGCTCGGATGGCGGCACGCCGGGTTTGGCGTTCGCATGGGTGGGATGGTTCGCGTGGTTAATCTTCCAGTCAGGATTGTAGTGGACGACCGGGCCAAGAGTAGGGGACGACGGGTCCAAGGTCCAGAGGATCGTTGCGCCCGGGCGCGCGTTATAGCCGTCGGCACCGATCATGTAGCCGTAGCCCATATCCATATGACCCAGCGTATTCTCCGGCCCGCTCAACCGAATCTCTTTGCCGGTCTCATTGTCGAAGATGCGGTTGGCTAGATCCAACCGGACGCCGATGTCTTCGAGGCTGACGGCCCAGCGTCCGGATTTGTCGAGATGGCATTCATCAAAAGTTCCGATTTTTTTATAGTAGAAATATTTGCGCTTTTGCTCGAAATAGACGAGGCATCCCAGGTATTCGCTGGTGTCTGCGACTTGCAAGGTGACGCTGTGCACGCGGTCGTCGTCGCTGGAATGGGGCTGCCAGAGGATGTGGCCGTTGCCGAACGCGTCCGTCACATCGAACACTTTCTCGAACTCCTTCGTGATCACGTCGTACCGCAGCAGCTTGGGCCCATCGTTCATGTAGAGTTTGGTCGGCATCGTGCCGCTGAAATACCACCCTTCGCCGCTTTCTTTGGCAAACCGACTCTTCTTATCAAACAGCGGCCCGACTTTCGTGACACGGTCCGTCCGTTTGTCGTAGCGAAAGAGGGTGGGGCCGGGGCCGCCGTTCGTCTTCATCAGCGTGAGGAAGATCAGCATCTCATCGCTGTTCACGTGGTTGTTGATGTTCCTCCAGTAGGAGTAACCCACGTACCGGACACAATCCTTTCCACGGCAGTCCTCGGGGATGGTGAGCCGAACGGCTTCGGTGTGATAGGGGGCCGGGAAGGAGAATTTGCCTCGCTCGGCCGGGATGAACGATTGCAGTTTTCCTGAATCCCAGCGGGGCCTCGGCTCCGCCTCATTCGGTTCCAAAAATCCGCCGGGCGCCTGCGTCGAGTGGTCGGCACGCACAGGCTCGAGCCAGATGACGGAGAGCAGCAAGAACATCAATCCACACGACGACCAAATCGGCTTCATGACCCACCTATCAGCAATATGTAGTGCCCCCTCGCCACGGCAGGAGTGTGTGCGCCTATCTCTTACCTAGAACGACTCGTTCACGCAGGAGTACTAGGGAGATCCCTGGAGCCTGGGTCCTTCTTTGGAATCGGCTCGCCTGAAGTCACTGCTCCGCAGGGGGCTGGGGGCGCACGCCAATGAGGTTCGTGTCTGATGGTATCGCGCGATGCCTGACAGGCGGGAAGGACACGGCTGATAAGCGAAGGCGTGGGACGGGTGGACTTCCTGATTTTTAGGAGGACAAATGGCTGCCGGATTCAGTCATGCGGTTCAACAATCTGTTGTATTTGTGTCGATGATCTCAAGCCAGTGTGGGGCTGGCGAGAGGAACCCTACTCCCACCGGCCGCCTACAAAACTTCACCCTGAGATTGTCGCTACAAAGCAGAGCACTGTAGAAGTGAGGTGCGCCTACTGATGCCACTGGCGATGCGAAGCTTACCTAGGTTATCCTCCTCCTAGAATAGTGTGCCCGTGAGGTGCTCATCTCATTACGATTGACCTTCGCGACAACGTTGAAGAATCGAGAACGATCTCATGGTTCGGGCCACGAGCTGGAACTCTCCGGTCAAACTTGCTCGGTATCCCTCCAAGTACATAACATGCCATTGCCGGCCTAAACATCCGGGGGCTCCTTGGACGTCATGGTCAGTTGGGGTTATGACCAGTATCTGTGTGGGAGGAGTGAGTCTATGGTTCCGCCTTGTACCCACGTAGGGCATCGGAGAATACGGCCGTTCATCTCAAAGTGGCACCCATGATCAGCGTCATCATTCCTGTCCTGAATGCAGAACGGTTCCTCCCTCAGGTGATCGAGGCGCTCGAAGACCAGGACTTTCCTGCCGGCGAGTACGAAATCTTGCTCGTGGATAATGGCTCCACGGACGATTCGGTCGCCATCATCCGGCGGTATCCGCGAGTACGCCTACTGCATGAACCGCGGCGAGGCTCTTACGCGGCGCGCAATCGTGCGGCGGTGGAGGCGAGCGGCGACATCCTTGCATTCATCGATTCCGATACCGTGGCTGGCAAGGGGTGGCTGCGCGCGGTGAAGGACGCATTCGCCGCGAGCAAGACGCAGGTGCTCCTTGGACGAACGAGACCCGGCAACGATTCAGGTCTCGGGGCATTGTTGGCCGATTATGAGAATGAAAAAGCCGCTTATGTGTGCAAGCTCGGAAGCTCGCAACAGCAAGTCGCCTATACCGGCAACATGGCGGTGCGGCGCGCAGCATGGGAGAAATATGGTCCGTTCGTCGAACTGCAGCGCGGCGGTGATGTTGTTTTTGTCCGTCGCGTCGTTGACGGCGAATCGTACGGGTGTGTTGGATTCTGCGAAAACATGCTCGCCCGCCACTTGGAGTTGAATAGTAGCCTGGATTACTTCCGCAAGATGTTCGTGTATGGGGCAAGTATTCGGATCTACAGCCGCGTCATGCCGGCGCAGCCACTCACCTTGGATGACCGCGTCCAGATCCTGCTTCGCTGCGTTCACCAACACCGGCATGGCCCATGGCGGGCGATGCGATTGGGAGCTGGCTTGCTGATCGGCCTTGCGGCGTACGAAGCTGGCAGATCGTTTCGGCGAGAGGAGAAGACAGTCGAATTCCAACGGATGGCCCCTGCATCCCCCGCGCCGCGAATGGAGGAGCCCCCAGCGAGGCTCTCTATCGTCGTGGAGTGGGAGAACGTGCTGTTGGCCGGCGACGAGAGAGGGGAACGGGCTCTCCGAAAAATCGCTCGCGAGGTTGAAACACTGAGCAAGGAACGGTGGATCGAGGTGATTGTCGTGTATTACCCCGCTGAGGTGGAGGGCTGCGAGTTAGAACCGCTCGTCACCGAAGTGTTTCCACGAGGAGTAGCCCGGCTCTTGGCCGCGAATACCGGCGACTACTACGAGCTGAAGAACGTCGGTGCAGAGGCCGCTGCTGGAGACATCGTTGTGTTCTCCGATAGTGACACTCACGTCGAGGAGGGTTGGTTGCGGCAACTAACTCAGCCGTTCGCGAATCATTCGATTGCCGCCGTGGCGGGCAGCTCCTATGTGATGCCGACGACGATGCTTGGCAAGGCCTTCGGCGCCTTCTGGTTCTTCCCGGTGCGAACGGGATACACGCGATTGGAGCCGGCCAAGGGTATCTTCGCCAACAATTTCGCGGTGCGCCGAGATATCTTCGCACGGATCCCATTCCGGCGGCCTCCCGGCAGCAATCGCGGTGCGTGCGTGCGCTGGCGTGAACGTATGTATGAAGCAGATTGTGTGGTGGTCGTGAATCCGCTGGCGAGAACCGCGCATCCGCCGCCGAATGGAGGAGCACATTTCTTCGTTCGCGCGCTGACGCACGGACGAGACGCCATCCTGGTGGCGCGCGACCAGGGCCGGAGGCTGGAGAGCGGCGTCTTCGGAACGTTGCTTCGATTCACGCTGAGCTGTGCGCGCACAACGATCAATACATGGACGCGGCGCGGAGATGTCGGGTTGCGGCCATGGGAGATGCTTCCGGCGCTGCTGCTTGGATACGTCTACTACAGCCTGGCCTTTTCCGGAGAAGTTTTGACGTTTCTGCGGCCGGAGTGGATGAGCCGGCGGTTCCGTATTTGATTGCCTCAGACGGTGACTTGAAAATCTGAGTTGCACCACCTCGCTCCGTACCTGAGTTACGAGGGGAGCGCGCACGCTCCCCACGAAGGGGACACATTGAGCTGGCCCGGGTTTGACGGACACCTCAAAAGGGGGCACGATGAAACTCCCGAGGAGGTGCGACATGGGGCAGCGACGACGGTTCACACCTGAGTTCAAACGACACGCCGTACAGCTTCTGAACGCCGGACAACGGCCGGCCGCCGAGATCGCGCGCGAGCTGGGCGTCCCTCGCAATCGTCTCTACAAATGGCAGAAAGAATTGGCCGCGCACGGCGGCGCCTTTCCGGGAACGGGACGTCAGGCGGAGCCGGCGGCGGAGCTGGCCCGGTTGAGACGTGAACTTGCGCGGGTCACGGAGGAGCGCGACATTTTAAAAAAAGCCGCGGGGTACTTTGCGAGGGAGTCCATGTGAGATACGCGTTTATCCGGACTCAGGAGCCGGCGCATGAGGTCACGCGGCTCTGTGCGGCGCTGGCCGTCAGTCGAAGCGGCTACTATGCCTGGCGGAATCGGGCGCCCAGTGCCCGTGCCGTTGCCGATCAACAGCTGCGGCTTATCCTGCATCAGCTTCATCACGAGACGCGGGAGGAGTATGGGGCGATTAAACTCTGGCGCGAGGCCACGAGCCGGGGGCTAAAGTGCGGCCGGCATCGGGTGGCGCGGCTTCGCAAGCAGGGCCACCTGGAGGCCCGACGCGTGCGACGCTTCCGCGTCATCGTCGAACACCACCAGTTGCCGCCGCCGGCCCCGAACGTGCTCCAGCAGCGTTTTGAGGCGACCCGGCTCAATCGCATTTGGGTGGGCGATTTCACGATGGTCGCCACACGGGCGGGGTGGCTCTATGTCGCCGTGCTCTTGGATC
>CAYQDJ010000135.1:0-6222 GCA_964416255.1 uncultured Nitrospira sp.
GGGAGCTCGTCTCGAGTCGCGAGCTTCGCGTCCGTAAAAACGCGGCTCGAGATGCCCGGGTGAGCGTCAGCACGATCATGGTCCCGTCGCGGTGGAGCCGGCGGGTGGCCCTGATCCACCTCTTTCGCGACGTGACCTACCAGAGAGAAATGAAAGGCATCATGGAACAGCTCCGGTCCCGCTTGACGGACGCCCCGTTGTCGCAATCATCCGATGCGCCGATGCGCCCGCCTTGTTCGGCGCCTGCCACCAGCCTGACGACGCGCGAGCGCGAGGTCCTGCGTCTTCTCTCCTCGGGGGCGTCCACGAAAGCCATCGGCGAGAAGCTCTTCATCAGTCCGCTCACGGCTCGAAACCACATCCGGAACCTGCTGGCTAAGCTCGGTGTCAATAATCGCCTGCAGGCCATACTTGCGGCGTGTAAGCACGGGCTGCTGTAATCCAAAGGGTGGTGCAAAAATGGGCCGGATGGCCTATTGCACGCCTTCGGGGAAATCATTAGGGTAGCGGCCAAAGCAGCAGTGAAGCGGGTCCAACCGTTGTCGCAGTGACGCGGGACGACTCATGACAAAAGACCCTGCCAATCCGCTCGATCACGCAAGTCCGGACACACCTCAGCGCTTCCAACCTCCACGTGCACTATCGCAACCCTCCGTCAGAAACGCGTTGCTGCTCGCACTCATCATCGCGTCCGTAGTCGCTGTCGTTTCCTGCTCGATATACACCCTGGGGCGCGAGGAGCCGGCGGCCATCTCCGGGGCCGACTATGTGGGTTGGAGTTCCTGCGCGGCCTGCCATGGCGACGTGGTGGCTGAATTCCGCAGGACCGACCACGGACATCTCCTCCTCAATGACACGGTTCGCGGCTGTGAGTCGTGCCACGGGCCAGGCAGCCTTCATATGGAAACAGGCGGCGAGGCAGCCATGATCGTCATGCCAAATGATGCGAGCTGCCTGGCCTGCCACGGCGCCAGCCACAGCTCTGCCGGCCAGGGTGACAAAAAAACGTTGATGGACTGGTATTTCGCCTCGCACAAAAGGGCGGGTGTCAAGTGCATCAGTTGTCATAACGCGCACAGTCACGCCCGCAAGGGCCTGCGCGTGAAGACGGAACTTCAAGTGCTGAATACCGATGGCGCCTCCTCCCTCTGCCTGAGTTGCCATCCACATATACTGGGCCGTATTTCGATGCCGTATCATCATCCGATTCGCGAAGGCGCCATGATGTGCACCAGTTGTCACGATCCGCACGGCAATCAGGCGCGCCAGCTCCTCTCGGTGAACGAAACCTGCACCAAATGTCATCAGGCACAGCAGGGCTTGTTTGTGCGGGAACATCAGCCGGTTGCCGAGAACTGCACGATTTGCCACGACCCGCACGGATCACCGGTTCCGAAAATGACAAAGATCGGCCAGCCCATGCTTTGTCTGCAATGTCACAGTCTGACGGATAACCGGCATGTCGCGGCGGGGGTAGTCAGCCCGGCTGCGTTGCGGGATTGCACCGCCTGTCACGGAGCGATCCATGGAAGCGATATCGACGCCTATTTCCGGCACTAGAACCCCGAACGAGAGACAGCCGAGGACAAGAAACCTTGGAATCCGCCGTGTCTCGGCGTGTTCCGTCATCCTGGTGGCCGGTCTGGCGGTTGCGCTGATCGCGAATGCGGCCAACGCGGAGACCAGTGCTGCGTCGCAGCCCTCGCCATTCGAATGGGAGGGCCTGGCCACGATGCAGTTCGACCTGCACCTGTTCGATCACGGCCGGTTTAAAGACGGCCAGCCTGAGTTCATCAGCCGTTACACTCCGCTGCGAGGCTTTGACGGCGATGATTTCCCCGACTATTTCGTCGATCTCGTCCGGCTGAAATTGGACCTCGTGGGCCAAGAAACAGGCCGGCGTGTCTTGGGCGTGGACCGCACAAGCCTCGCCTACTTCAATCAAAGGAACGCGGTCTATTTCAATCCGGAGCCGTTGCGACTGGACATCTTCCAGTCGCTATATCGCAGCCAGCAATTCAGGTCGCCGAATGAGCCAGACCCGGCAGTGGCAGGGCAAGACAGCATCTTCGCCGTGTTCAACGATGATAGCTTTGGGCGGACGGATTATTACGTCCGGCGGAACGATGTTGGCGTGAACCTCCGATTGCGTCCGTCGGCATTCGGCCACGACGGCAGCCACCTTGGCAACATCGACCTGTCGTATGACCGGTCGGATCGGGGATCGGATCGATTTTTCGACTATGTCCTCACGGCGCGACTTTCGACCGGCGGGAATCCCAACCAGGCCCGCTGGCGCGGCATTAATCAACACGTGATCGAAGACGTCAACCGCGGCGGCATCGGCTTGAGCGCGACGCCCTTCCAGTGGATCGGTATCCATCACCAATTCTACGTCGAGAAATACAGGAACCGGACCGACAACTCGACGCTGGCGGACGTGGCGCGCATTGCAAATGTCCCTGTCTATGCCGTTGCCACGGGCGCTCCCGACCCTCCCGGTTTCCAGAATCCCGGACGAACTGATTTCTGGCCATTGGATCAGGTCAGACTGGGTTTCGTTCCCTCTACCACCAAGCTGGTCAACAACATCCGATTCGAGAAAAAAATCGGGCCGGCCATGTTGAATTTCGGGTACAGCAACGTGTTCCTGGATCAGGATAAATTCACCGCGTTTGCCCTGGACCGGGGTTTTGATCGCGGCCGGATCGTCACCCACACCGGCCTGGTCAACTGGAACATGCCGCTGGCGAGCAACCTCGATTGGAACGCGCACTTTCAATATCGCCAGCGGAATAATAATTCCACCTTCCCTGCGCTCGACCCGCAGGGGCGCACGGTTATCCGGAACGGCGTCCCCACCACCGTTTTTGATTACGCCAATCCCCTTTTGGACGGCGGACTGCACGGATCGATATTCGGCCCCTTCATTGATAAGATCGAGACCTTCAAATTCGGGACCGATTTCACGTTGGCGCTTCCCGTGGCTTCGTCCCGCATCGAGGCCGGATGGGAACGCGAAGACACCTCGCGCAAGCTGATCTTCGCCGATCCGCCTCTGGGTGTGCGCTCAATTGATCCCAATGAAGCATTCGTTCGTTCCGACAGCGTGAACGACACCTTCTTTGTCAACTACAGCGCCCGTCCCGCCAGGAACCTGCGATTGCGCTGGAACAACTCCGTCACACTCGGTCACGATGTCGGGCTGATCACAGAGCCCGAGACCGGTGTCAAAAGCCGCGTGGCACTCGGGTATTACATGCCCAGCCTGTTCAAGGGCGGCACGATTGATGTTTTCTATCAGGTGCGGTACGCGGAAAACGACGGGATCACAATCACGTCGCTAGATGCGACGGGCACCCTGATCGATTCCGGACGGCAGGACCGCGAGCAATTGTTCCAATCGGCCGGGCTGACTTTCACCCTCACGCCCTCGGAACGATGGACGGGACACGGCGGCTATCTCTGGCATCGCGACAGCCTGGAAGCCAATTTCATGCGCACCGATCTCCGGCGGTATGAAGCCCCCTGGCAGTTCACCGACATCACCCGAGGCCGCTATCTCACCGATGCGCACACGGGATTCATTGGCTCATCGTACGAGTTCACGAAACGCTGGATCGGCACGCTGAACTACACGGTGACAGCCATCAGCGGCGAACTCGGCACTGGAGAAGTCAAGGACGTGCTGGGCCGGGACAATGACCTCGACAACATAACGCATAACGTCGATGTCGGGCTCGATTACCACATCAGTCCGAACTGGACCGTCGGCACGCGCTACGCTTATGCGGTCTATCACGACAGCATCAACCGCCAATTGAGCAGCGGCTTCCACACCATTGGGGTGTCCGCGTCGTTGAAGTTCTAGTCCCCATTGCACGCAGAAACAAGCGTGCATTAAACAGGTGCACGGCGGGAGACGCACTGCGACCTGTCAGCGACGTGCTTTTTGCAAGCGGACTCAGGTCAAGGCTGAATGCTCCCGCAAGACCTGGCCGGTCGCCGTATCCCCTTGGTATTGTGGCGTGCAAGCAGGGTTTGCTGTGATCCAATAATGGGGCGGAAATGGGCCGGATGGCCTATTGCATCCTTTTGCCCAACTGTGATTTAAGGTAGCGCGAAAGAGGAGATATGAAGGTCGTCCGGCTATCACCGCAATAGCCCATGGGGGGTCGATACCTCCCACCGAGGGGCGCTATGAGAGTGACGCGCGTAGCGGTTGCCACAGTTCCCCTGGTTCTCCTCGCCTTGTTCTTTTCCACTTCCTCTCTTCCTTTTACGTCGCCTTCGACTGCTTTCGCCGAGCCTGCGGCCCAGGCGGTCCAGCCCGAACCTCCGGATGGCTACGTCGGCTCCGAAACGTGCCAGGCCTGCCATGAGGATGCGTTCCACACGTTCGCCAAGACGCGGATGGGACGCCTGTTTCTCCAGCATCCCCGGGATGCGCAGGAGCGGCTGGCCTGCGAGAACTGCCACGGCCCGGGACAGGCGCACGTCGAGGCAGGGGGCGGCAAGGGCGTCGGCGGGATGATCTCTTTTGCCAAAGACGACCCCACGCCCGTGGCCGAGCGAAACGCCGTCTGCCTTGAATGTCACCAGATGAAGGACCGCTTGTTCTGGCAGGGGAGTCCCCATGACAGCCGTGACGTGGCGTGTACCAACTGCCACGTGGTCATGAAGGACGTTTCTGACCGCGCAGCCCTCGCCAAGCCCACGGTGGTCGAGGTCTGCAGGCAGTGCCACCTGCGACAGGCCGCCCAGCAGATGTTCTTCTCGCACATGCCGGTTCGCGAAGGCAAGATGGACTGCGCGAGCTGCCACAACCCGCACGGCACCGTCACCGAAAAGCTCCTCAAGGCCAACTCGCTCAACGATGTCTGCTATACATGCCACGCCGACAAGCGCGGCCCCTTCCTGTGGGAGCATCCGCCCGTGCTGGAGAGCTGCGCGAACTGCCATAATCCGCACGGCAGCAATCACGAACAGATGCTGAATGTGCCCAAGCCACGGCTCTGCCAAACCTGCCACATCGAATCCATGCACCCCACGCAGCCTCATACAACGCTCCCTCCGAATACCAGGGTCGCATTCCGTGGATGTGTGTCGTGTCACTTCAATATCCACGGCTCGAACCACCCGTCCGGATTCCGCTTTACGCGGTAGGAGGCGCGTCATGAGCTATCGACGGGCAACCGGCCTTCTCCTCGCAGGATGTCTGATATCGCTTGCGGGTTCCGGCATGGCGCGGGCCGAGAAGGAAATCTTGGGCCTCAAGGCAAGCGGTGATGTCGAGGTGGGGGGGCGGGTCTACGCCGACCGCCCGTCGCCCGCGGAGCGGGCCAAGCTCGAAGAGTACCGGGACCTTTCGGAATCGATCTTCCTGCAGTATCTCCGCCTGCGGGGCGATAGCAAGAACGACTTTTACACGATCGAGTTGCGGGCGATGAACGGCGGTCTGGACGATCAGAACTTCCAGCTTCGCAGTTACGGGGTCGGCGCCTTTGATTTCCTGTTCGAGTGGGACCAGACCCCCCATCTGCTTTCCACCACGAGCCGGACGCTCTTTGTGGAGGGCCCCCAGGGGACTTTCACCTTGCCCACGCCCCGCCCGACGCCTCTCGACGTGTGGAACGTTGCCCCGCGCATCGATGAAGTCGGATTCCGCACGGACACGGCCCTGGTTCAAGCCTCGTACACGCCGGCGCCGAACTGGGACATCGGGGTGGACTTTCGCCGCATCTACAAGCATGGGGACCGCCCGTTGGGGTTACCGTGGGGTACGCCAGGGGGTCATCTCGCAGAAGTTGCCGCGCCCATCAAAGATACTATTTACGGAGTGGACGCATCCGCGGCCTTCGGCGGAAACGGCTACCAGTTGCAGTTCGGTTACAATCTCTCGCTCTACAAAAACGACCTGGATTCGTTCACCGTTGATAACCCCTGCTTTGGTAACGCCGCGTGCGCTGCCGGCAATCAAGTCGTGGAGCGGGGGCGGGGAGCCCTGCCTCCCGACAACATGGCCCATACCTTCACCCTGGCCGGCGGGGTGAGCCTGCCGATGCGGACCCGGCTGAACAGCTCCTTCTCTTACAGCTACCGTAAACAGAACCAGGCCTTCCTCCCCTTCACGATCAACCCTGCGTTAGCCGCCGACCCTGCCATCGTTGCAGCCCAGGCCGCCCTGCCCAACGACTTGGACGGCGAGGTGAACATATTTCG
>CAYQDJ010000136.1:0-6079 GCA_964416255.1 uncultured Nitrospira sp.
ACCGACGCCGGGGACGCGTCGCGGTCGCTGGGGCGGACTTACCGATGGTCGGTCGGGCCGGCGGGGGCGCCGGCGGGCGAGTCCAATCCGGCCTCGACCAGTGAACGAAGCGTCTGACCCTGTAGCGCCCGTGCGACGGCCTCATCCCGTCGGCGAAGCAGGGCTTCCAGCGGATGGTCGCGGCCGAGCGGCATCGACACGTGGACATGCCGGCCCTCCCGAAGGCCGTCCAGCACTTCCTGAACGGAAATCAGCTCAGGCGGCTTCACCAAGGTCAAACCCTCCGGCTCCTTTATCACCCCGATCAACCCGGCTTCGACGAGTTGTTCCACCTGCTCGTCGACAAGCGACACCGGCAGTTTCAGTTTGATGGCCAGTTCCGAGACGCTCAGCGGCTTTGAGCCGGTGAGATAGTGCCGGGCGATCTCTTGGAGGACCTTCAACGCCAAGCGCTCGCGAAACGCCGGAGTGCCCTGCTGCCACAACAGGCGGGATCGATAGGCCGCTGGATACTGGTGAAAAAACGAGAATTGTGCGCCGATGAGCACAATCAGCCACCCGGCATAGAGCCACAGGAGAAAGAGCATCAGCACCGCAAACCCGGAATAAATGGCGCTGTACTTGGCTGAGGCTGCGACGAACTTGGCGAACAATTCCCCGGCGATCCCCCACAAGATCGCCGCGGACAGGCCGCCGACCAACGCGGAGGTGAGGCGGACTTGCGTATTGGGAATGAACTTGTAGAAAAAGGTGAAGACGCCGCACAGCATGAAGAACGGGATGAGTTCCGCGGCCCAAACCAGCACCGATCCGAACGGTTCGATCTCCAACAGGCGCTGCACCACCGTATGATTTTGCAGGGAGGCGAGGAGCCCAAAGGCCGTGAAGACGAGGACGGGCCCGACAAGGACCGCGCTCAAATAATCGGTGAACTTTCGCGCCCAGGAGCGCCCCTGACGGACCATCCAAATGGCATTGAGGGCTTGCTCGATCTTGTCGATCAACGAGTAGGTCGTATAGAAGAGGCCGGCCACGCCGACGGCCCCTAGGACGCCGATCTTGAGATTGTCGACGAAGCCGATGATCTTGGCGGTCACCTCGACGCTTTTCGGCCCGAGCGGCTCGAGCAATTGGGACAAGACCGGTTCGATCTGGTGATGCACGTCAAACGCTTTCAAGACCGAAAACATGACGGCGAGAAAGGGGACCAGCGACAAGAGGGTGGTAAAGACAAGACCGGCAGCGCGGGCATCGAGTAACCGGTGGCGGAATTCCAGCGCCACCGCCAGTGCAAGCCGAACGGTGTGCAGGGTCGCTCGTTGGACGAACGGCAGGCCGTCCAGATCCGTGCGCCACAGATCCTGTTTGGCCAACTGCGTAAAGCGCGCCGCGCCGGGCATAGAGTTGGGCTCCTCGGATGTCGCGCACACTGTACCGTGAACCGCACGAATTGTGAACCATGCGCGGAGTTCGGTCACCCCCTGCCCGAAAGGCGAGAACGTTAGGCCCTGGTGCGCCCCTCCGTTATACTCGGGGCACATGTGAACGTGCATGACGCTCATTCGGTCGCACCATTGACGGCCGCGCTCGCGCGCGGCCCCGACGAGGCCTGCACGGGGGCGGCCGGGGGCCGATGGCTGCTGACACGCGATTTCGGGCTGGTGTGGTGGAGCCAACTGATCTCGCAGGTGGGCGACGGGGTGACGAAGCTCGCCTTGGTGTGGTTTGTCTACTCCGTCACCGGGTCGCCGATGAAAACCACGATCATCGGCCTGCTGCAGACCCTGCCGCCGATCCTCTTTGGTCCCTTGCTCGGCGTCTGCGTGGACCGCTTTTCGAAGAAATGGATCATGATCGGCAGCGACCTCGCGCGCGCCCTTCTGATCGGCCTCATTCCCTGCCTGTGTGCCGTGGACTCCTTTACGGTGGAACGTCTCTACGGGTTGGTCTTTCTGCACGCGATCGCTTCGGCGGTGTTCGGACCGGCCATGACGGGCGCGGTGCCATTTCTCGTCCGGCGCCACCAGTTCACCGCCGCCAACGCCCTGTTCCAGATGACCACCAGCGTCGGGGTGATTGTGGGGCCCGCGTTGAGCGGCATCGGCATCGCGGCGATTGGCTCGCAGGAAGTCCTGTGCCTCAATGCGATCACCTACACGGGATCGGCCGCCTGCCTGTTTTGGGTCACCCTCCAGGGCGACACGGGCTTGTCGCAGTCCTCAGGCCCGGCTCCCTCGTTCGTGCGGGAGTTGCTGGAAGGCGTCCGGTTTGCCCTGATCAAGCAACAACGGATCTTGCTGTTGATTTTGGCGGCTTCGCTGTACTCATTCGGCACCGCCGCTTTTTCCACGCTGCTGCCCGTGTTCGCTCGAAAGCTGTTGGACCTGGGTCCGGCGGAAGTCGGCTACCTCTGGTCGGCATTCGGCGTGGGACTGCTGGTAGTCTCGATCGGACTCGTCAAGGTGACGGATTGGGAACTTCGAATTCGGTTCTTTATCATTTCGGGGTCAAGCGCGGTCAGCGGTGCCGCATTGTGCGGGCTCGTCTGGGCGGACCACTTTGCGACCGCCGCCCTGTGTATGGGGCTGATCGGCGCGGGCGCCGGCACCTTGACTCCCATCGCGTGGGGCGTGCTGCAGGAAATCGCGCCGGCCCACATGGTCGGGCGCGTGCTGGCGATCTATACGACCGCCGCGATGAGCATGGCCGTCGCGGGAATGACCGCCTTCGGCTGGATCACGCAGCATGTGGGCGAAGGGTCAGCCGTCTTGGGTATCGGGGGTGTGATGTTTGCGACCGCTGTCCTCGCCGCCGTTCTCGCCCATGTGGTCTACGTGAGGACGGTGCGTGATCGGCAGGGTTTCGAGGGACACGCGCTGGGACGGCGTCTGGGCGATCACCCGCGACGCCCGGGCCATTCGCACTAAGGAATCTCGGCGATCAGCTCCACGCTCGACTCATCTCACCTGCGTCTTGCCATCACTTACTCAGCGGTTAAAACAGTGACAAGGCTGCCGGACGTCTTCCTAAATCCTCTCCCGGTCGAAGGACCGGTCCCAGCGGCCGATCGCGCAAGATTGTCCCCGGCGGCTCGATAGTGGATCGGCCCAAGTCGTTGTCGAGGCCTTTCAGCACGTCATCCGGCGGTTTGCCGCCGAGCACGCTCCCAAAACGCATGGGATTCGGCGGCGATCCCATCACATCCGGCGAGCCGATCGACGGTGCGGTAATGGGCCTGTCTTCTACTCGGAAATCCCCGGCGGGTCCCCCTCCACGGTCAAATTGGGCCAGCGCCGGGTGCGCCGCGAGGACGAGGCCCAGCGTGATGAGAACGATGCCACTTCGCATAGCCACCTCCTAATTAGAGCACCAGAGTGCTGTTCTGACCAGGGTAACCCTGTCATGTCAAGACTCAGTTTACTACGGTATGATGCCGATGACGGACTTATAAGATGATGGGCCCGAGCCGTCACCTATCGATACCCCTAGCAGGTCCCCAATGGGAAAACAACGGAGCGCCGGCATTGTGTTATATCGGCTCGCGGGCAGGACATGGGAAGTGCTGTTGGTGCACCCGGGCGGCCCCTTCTGGGCACGCAAGGATGACGGAGCGTGGTCCATCCCGAAAGGCGAGTATGAGGCCGGCGAAGATCCCGCGACCGTGGCCCGCCGAGAGTTTTCCGAGGAGACGGGGTATGACATCACAGGGGCCGGCCATCCCTTGACGCCGCTCCCGCAGCCGAGCGGCAAAGTGATTTCGGCCTGGGCCGTGGAAGGAGATGTGGATGCCGCGTCGATCAGAAGCAACACCTTCTCCGTAGAATGGCCGCCCAAGTCAGGGCGGAGGCAAGTCTTTCCAGAGGTCGACCGTGCGATGTGGTACGATTTCGCCACCGCACGAGTCAAGTTGGCGCCCGGTCAACGGCCGTTTATCGATCAACTGGAGCAGTGGCTGAACCCCGCCGAACGCGGCGGACCTTCCGCAGATGATCCCGGTGCACGGGGACAATCCTGATCGCCGGTCCCTGTCATGGGTTGTTACAATGGGGCCACGAACGATCACTCCGTTCGTTGAGGCGCCTCACATCGGATGCGCGGTGCACCATGAATGCCGCAGAAATGTTGATTCGGTGCCTTGAACACGAAGGGGTCCGGTTCGTCTTCGCGGTGCCCGGCGAGGAAATCTTGATGCTGACGCATGCCCTCGCGGATTCGCCGATCCGAGTGATCGAGACCCGGCATGAGCAGGGCGCGGCGTTCATGGCCGATGTCTATGGCCGGCTCAGCGGCGAGGCGGGTGTCTGCCTCGCCACATTGGGCCCGGGTGCCACCAATCTGCTCACCGGCGTGGTGGACGCCTATCTGGATCGCGCGCCGGTGGTGGCCATCACCGGGCAGGTGTCCGCCACGCGCCGGCACAAAGAATCACATCAATACATCGACGTGCTGTCGATGTTTAAGCCCGTCACCAAATGGAACACGTCCATTCCGAAAGCGGAAGTCGTTCCGGAAGCCGTACGAAAGGCATTCAAAGTCGCCCAAATGGAAAAACCCGGCGCCGTGCATTTGGAACTGCCCGAGGACGTCGCGGAGGAACCGGTCGATGAGGTCCGGGGGCCGCTGTTCGTTCAGGCGCCGGTCATGCCGGAGCCGGCGCCCGCACAAGTCGCGAGGGCCGTGCGGACGATCGCGTCGGCCCGTCGCCCGGTGATGCTGGTCGGGAACGGGGTGATACGCGGCCGCGCGGCCGAGGCGGTCCGGCAGTTTGCAAGACGGCAGCGGATTCCCGTGCTCCACACGTTTATGGCCAAAGGCGTGATGCCGGACAGCGATCCGCTTTCGCTCTCAACGCTCGGCCTCCTCTCGCGCGATTATGCCGCGCTGGTCATGGAACAGGCCGATGTGGTCATCACGGCGGGCTACGATTTCGTCGAATATGCGCCGTGTTTTTGGAACCCCGCTCGCGACAAGCGCATTGTCCATCTCGACGGCTCGCCGGCCGAAGTGGATGAGCATTACATTGTCGATGTGGGCGTGCTCGGCGACCTGCGGCTGTCGTTGGATCTCATCGGGCACGCCCTGTCGCCCTCGGACGGCCCATGGGCCGACCATGCGGGGAAGACGGTCAGAGAGGGGCTGGACTCCGAACGAGACGGCAGGCCTTCGTGGCCCTTGCGGCCGCAAGACGTGATGCGCGATCTCCGCACCGCACTCAAGCCTGACGACCTCGTGATCTGCGATGTCGGCGCGCATAAACTCTGGATGGCGAGGATGTTCCCCTGCGAGACCCCGAACAGCTGCATCATCTCCAATGGATTTGCGGCGATGGGAGTCGCCGTCCCGGGCGCCGTCGCCGGCAAATTGCTGTACCCGGCGCGCCGTGTGGTGGCGGTCACCGGGGACGGCGGCTTTCTCATGAACTCCCAGGAACTGGAAACGGCGGTGCGTCTGCGGCTCCCGCTGGTTATCCTGATCTGGCGGGACAACGGCTATGGGGTCATTCGCTGGAAGCAACAGGTCCGCTTCGGGAGGAGCTCTTCGGTCGACTTCGGGAACCCGGACCTCGTGCGCTATGCGGAAAGCTTTGGAGCGGCCGGATATCGGGTCACGCAGCCGACGGATCTCACGAAGATCCTGCCTCAGGCCCTTGCGAGCCCCATGCCCGTCCTCATCGATTGTCCGGTGGACTACAGCGAGAACCTCCGGCTCACCGAACGGCTGCAGACGCTCCCGCCACCGGTCTGATCAGTCCGATTCCCGGTGACGCTGAGATTGGAGTTCTTGACGCAACCTCTTGACCGTCTCATCCAATTCGTGCCCCAGCTTGCTGCCGAGTTTAGAAATTTCCGGCTCGATTTTTCGGCTTAGGGACTGGAGCCGCTCCAGGAGTTCGGGAATCGGTGCGGGCAAGTCTTTCACCTGCAGATCCCCGCGTCGGTCCGCCGCTGGTGCCTGTGCCTGTTCCTGTTCTTCCGCCCAGGCCATGGGCGCGACGGCCAGGGCGATTGCAAGAGCTACGGGTATTCGTTTCATGACATGTTCTCCTTTCCTCAAGGGTGCTTCGAGCTCGGCTGATCAT
>CAYQDJ010000137.1:0-6062 GCA_964416255.1 uncultured Nitrospira sp.
CGCTGCTGGAACCGGTTCAGACTGCGCGGCGCCGTGTTCGACTCGATACGCGTGAACGTCGACACCGGAACCAGGTCGCCGCCCGGCGTCCTGATCTTGAGATCGAGCAGCGGTTCGACAGTCGCGCGGTCCTCACCGCCGATCTGCGGAATCACCTTGTAGCTGCGGTCGTAGTAGTTGAACCGGTTCACGTACCCGCCGCCCAGCAGCGTCCCCAGCTCACGGCCGACACTGGCCAGATCGAGTCCCAGATCAGCAATGCGTTCCCGGTCCAGCACGACGCGCGCCTCCGGCAGGTCGATCTTCAGATCCGTATCGACATACAGGAACTTGCCGCTCTGCCAGCCGGCGCCCAGCACCGCCGCCGTGGGCTCCACCATCTGCTCGACCGGCGCGTCGCTCTGGAGAATCAGCTCAACGTCATATTGCCCCGGGGTCGGCAGAGGTGGATCCAGGCGGGGAAACACCCGCAGACCGGGAATTTGGGACACGGCTCCGAAGACTTCGCCGTACATCACCTCCGTGGAACGCGCCCGCTCGTGCCAGTCCTTCGCGACTAAGCCGCCGAAGCCGCCCCAGGAGGAGGTCAGGGACCACATGAACCGCGCTTCCGGGAACGCGGTGATCGCCTCGACGACCTTGAGCGACTCTCGATTGGTCGCGGCGACCGTGGAATCCGGCGAGGCCTCCATGAAGAGGCTGATGTGGCTCTGGTCCTCCACCGGCGCCAGTTCCTGACGGGAGAAGTGATAGAGCGGCCACGCGGCCGCCATGACCACGAGCGACGCCGCGACGACGCCCCACCGCATGTGGAGCGCCCCGTCCAAAAGCCGCGCATAGACCTGGCGCACGGCCTGGAATCCGCGATTGACCGCCCGGGTCAGACGACTTTCCTCGCCCCAGTCATGCACGAACCGAGAACTCATCACGGGCGACAGCGTCACGGCCACCACGCCCGAAAGCACGACGGCCGCGGCGAGCGTGATTGAAAACTCCATGAACAAGGAGCCGGTCAAGCCGCCTTGAAAGCCGATCGGGGCGTACACCGTGGCCAGCGTGATCGTCATCGCAATGATCGGGCCGACCAGCTCGCGGGCGCCGACGAGCGCGGCCTGAATCCTGGACTTTCCCTGACGTACGTGCCGCTCGACGTTCTCCACCACGACGATCGCGTCGTCGACGACCAATCCCACAGACAACACAATAGCCAAAATCGTCAAGAGATTGAGACTGAAGCCGAATGCGTACATGAATAGCGCCGCTCCCACGAGGGACACCGGCATGGCGACCAGCGGTACCAAGGCAGTCCGCACGGAGCCCATGAAGAGAAACACGACGGCTGAGACGATCAGAATCGTCTCACCGAGCGTTTTCGTAATTTCCTTGAGGGCGCTCTCCATGAACATGGTGCCGTCCCAAACCAGTTGCATGTCGACGTCGCGCGGCAAGGTCGGACGAATGCGCTCCATCTCCTGCCGCAGGCGGTGGGCGACGTCGATCTCGTTCGTGCCCACCAAGGGCCAGACTCCCAGATACACGCCTTCCGCCCGATTGTATTTGGCCACCATGTCCGCTTCTTCCGCCCCTTGTTCGACGCGCGCCACATCACGCAGCCGCACGATGGCGCCGCCGCGGTCGGCCACGATCAGCTCGGCGAATTCCTCGGCCGAGCGCAAATCAGTATTCGCGAGCAGATTCACCTGCACCAGATTGCCCTTCGTGCGTCCCACCGCCGCCAGGTAGTTGTTGCGCCGCAAGGCATCCTGCACGTCGCCGGGAGACAGGTTAAACGAAGCGAGGCGTTCGGGATCAATCCACACCCGCATGGCGATCTGGCGGCCTCCCTCGATGGTGACCCGCTGCACGCCGGGCAGAGTGGCCAGTTGAGGCTGAAGCGAGCGGAGCAGCCAGTCCGTCAGGGCAGGGACGCCGCGCTCCGATGATGTAAAGCTGAGATAGAAGGAGGCATAGGGGCGGTCCGCACGCTGCATTTCAATCATGGGGGGCTCGGCTTCCGTCGGTAATTCCGATCGGACCTGTTGCAGCCGGGCCGTGACTTCAGCCAGGGCGGCCGTACTGTTATGGTTGAGCTTGAGATGGACCGTCACGGTGCTGACGCCGGCGCGGCTGGTGGATTCCAGATAGTCCACCCCGCCGACGGACGACACCACCCGCTCGATCGGCGTCGTCAGGAATCCCCGCACCGTGTCGGCGCTGGCGCCGTAATACACCGTCGTGATGACGACCGAAGAACTTTCGATTTTCGGGTACTGCTGCACGGGGAGCGTCGTCAGTGCGCGCCATCCCACGAGAAGGATCACGAGATTGATGACGACCGCCAGGACCGGATGTTTGATGAACACGTCGGTGAAAGAACGCAGGCGCATAGGATGATCCTTTGTCTTCTCAAGGAGTAGCGACGACGCGAGACGCCCCGCCGGTCGGCTCAGCGGCCGCGACGAGCACGCCGTCGCGGAGTTTGAATGACCCCGTAGCCGCAACCCGCTCCCCGGGCGACAGGCCGGCCACAATCACAATCTCATCCCCGAGCATCACGCCGCTTTCGACCTGCCGGACGCGTGCGCGGTCATTGCCGGCACCGTCCGCTTCGACGACAAAGACCTGATCGCCGGCCGGGCCCTTTCGCAAGGCATTCACCGGAATGGCCACCGCCTTCCGCGTCGGGCCATCCGGCACCCGGATGCGTACCGCCGATCCTGGCGCAGGCGCCTGTTCGGCCCGCTCGATTCTCGCGCGCACCATGGCGTTCCGGGTGGCCGGATCAATCCGGGCATCGAGCGCGACCACACGTGCCTCGATCGCAGAGGATCCGGCAGAGGTATAGACCTGCACGATATCGCCCTCGTGCAGTCCGGCTGCCACTTGCTGCGGGATTGGGAAATCCACGTGCACCGCCTCATCGATCCCTTGCAGGGTGGTGAGCGCTGTCCCTTCGTTCAGAAACTGGCCCGGATGCACATCGACGAGCCCGACGCGTGCGCGGAACGGAGCCCGGATCGTCTTGCGGGCGATAATGGCCTGCGTCCGTGCGATCTGGGCCAATGCCACGTCGAGGTCCGCCCGGGCGCGGTCGACATCCTCCTGAGCGGCCGCCTGGTCCTCCCTTAGCGCACGGCGACGATCGAGCACCGCCTTGGCCAGAACCGCCTGCGCTTGCTGCGCCCGCAAGTCCGCTTCCTCAACGGACACATCGAGAGCGATCAAAACCGTCCCCGCTTCGACGATCTGGCCCGGAACGAATCGAATCCGCCCAACCGTACCCGGCAGTTCATTTCTCAGCGTGATCGATCGCAGCGCCAAGACCGTGCCGATCGACGTGGCGGTCCGGCGATGCTCGATCTCCCTGGCGATCTCCACCATCACCGCCTCCATCGGTTCGGGTTGATTGAGTGAAGCGGCTGCTCGCTCCTGGATGGTTTCGTATTTCCATGCGGCCAACCCCAACCCCGAGACGCTTAGCACCGCCAACAATAGCGAAGACCCAAGCCAACCACGACGATTCATGACAGCCCCCCTCCTGCGCGCTCAACCTATGTTGATTCGTCGGTCATATGAGCAATCCACATTCCACCGACGCCGATGATGACCATTGCGGCCAAGTTGTCGAGATATCGAATGGCCAAGGACCCGCTTCACGGACTCGGGCTCTCTCGTGCCGACTATCGCTCTGCCTGCCGATCGGCAGCTGCCGAAATATCGGCAAGCGTCCGAGGCGAATCAAACCAGGCACACAATTCTCTCCTGCACTGAAGCACGTGGATTCCATGGAGGGATGCACCTGGAGATAAAGAGGAGGAAGTTGCGCGGCTTTTTTTATGGAAGACCGAGGATGTCCGGTTATTAGTAGGTGATGGGCTGTTAATCGAACGTCGGCGCGCGCCTTCCGGCCCTTCGTCATTCACGTCGTCACAGATTCGAGCGCAACCAGCCGCCGGGCGAGAGGTTTCTGTCCAGACGCATGCCACGCATGTATCCCGCCCGAGAGCGCCCACACCCTTGTAAATCCAGCCCGTTGCAGCAACAGCGTCGCCTGGGCGCTGGACACATCCTCCGGGCAGGCGCAATAGAACACGATGGGGCGATCCCTTGGCAGGAGACGAACGGCCTGGGCTACGTGTTCGAGCGTCATCTCGGCCGCACCGCTGATACCCGGCAGATCGGCGCGATCGCCCGCCGATCGCAGATCCACGAACAGGATCGATTCTCCAGCGTCCATGATCCGCCTGGCCTGGGACACCGTCATTCGTGGAGCGCCCCCGAGTTCCCGCCTCCGTCGCCACCTCTTCCAGGCCACATACCCGACGATGACCCCGCCGGCGGCGACGCCGAAGAAGGGAGTCATGTGAGCCGTCTGCGCGGCCACGTCTGGGGCGCCTGCGCCAAACGCATAGCCGAGCCCGAGCCCCGAGCCCACCCACAAGAGGGTGCCGACTGAATCGTAGAGGAGAAACAGCACCGGGCCCAATCCCACAACGCCGGCCATCGGGGGAGCGATGGTGCTCAGTCCGGGGACAAACTTGGCCAGGACGAGCGAGGGGGGACCCTGGGTCCGAAAGAAGTCTTCCGTTCGCCGCACGCAGGCGTCGGGTTCCAATGCAATCCGGCAGAGCAGCCCGAGCACGGAACGTCCCCGCCATCGTCCGGCGAGATACCACACGACATCCGCAAGCACCGTCGCAAGGAAGGCCGCCGCTATGGCCGCGAGGAGGTCCACATGACCCGTGTGGATCAAGACACCGGCCGCCACCAACAAGGGCAGGGCGGGCACTGGAAGTCCGAGCTGTTCAGCCAACACAACACCAAACAGGACCATGGCTCCATGACGGTGCAAGATCTCTGTCAACATGTCCATCACGCCCTCACCGGCGGCTAGATGATTAGGCTGGCCTCAAGGCAGGCGGTGTGCCTGCAGGCGCCCTCTGCTGGTCGGCGCTTGCGGTGCCACCACGTACCGGCTGGAAGGGCGGGGCACCGTTCCGTCCCGCGACAGGATGCGGAGTTCCTCGATTAGTTCCCCGCAATCGGCGCACGTCCAGGCGGTGATGGCTAGCGACCCGCTGTCGTCGATCACCGTGCGGCTTCGCCCCTGCATGACGGCTCCACGACGGTGACCACACCACGTTCCGGCGGGTGCGGAAGGCGGACGGTGAATACTCCCCATCAATGAGTCATGTTTTGGCTTCATGATTTCCCCCTATCAGTTCACGTCACACATTGCCTTACAGCAGGAACCATTCCCCGCAATGCTCCAGGAGGCGCTCAAGGCTAAGTAGCGTCGCAGCAGTGAAAACCTGGCCTTGGGTTCAGACAGCCAGCGCACCGTGACGAAGCCCAGTGCCGACGGGTCGGCGTCCGCCGAAATATGGGCGCCGCCCATCACTCGTTAGCAGACGCCCACATGTGGGATGAATGAGAGGAGTGGGAGCCCGCCTTATCTGGTGCGGGCGATCCCCAGCTTCTGCATTTTGGATTGCAGAGTGGTGCGCTTCATGCCGAGCTTGGCGGCCGCACCCGCGATACCGCCGATGACCCAGCGAGATTCGCGCAAGGCCTTGAGGATGTGTTCGCGTTCGGCGTCTTCGAGAGTGGAAACCGAGCCGTTCCCGACGTGATTGAGCGGGCGTTTCAGTTCGGCCAGCGGCACGAACAGGTCGTGGCCGGAAGAAAGAATGACCGCCCGTTCGATGAAGTTCTCCAGTTCCCGAATGTTGCCGGGCCACGGATAGGCTTGCAGCGCTTTCATGGCTTCCGTAGGAACCGTTTCCACTCGTTTCTTCATGCGGGCGGCAAACTTCTGGGTGAAGTGCCGGACGAGGAGAGGAATATCTTCGACGCGCTCTCGTAGCGGCGGCACGGTGATGGGAAACACTTTCAGCCGGTAGTAGAGGTCGCTGCGGAATCTTTGTTCCTCCACCATCTGGGCCAAATCCCGGTTCGTCGCAGCGGCCAGGCGAACGTTGACCCGAATGGTGCGGGTGCTTCCCAACCGCTCGAACTCCTGCTCCTGCAGCACCCGCAGCAGTTTGACCTGCAGCTCCAGC
>CAYQDJ010000138.1:0-5965 GCA_964416255.1 uncultured Nitrospira sp.
CAGGTCGAAGAGCCGATCTACATCCGGCCCGCCGAACGGGTCACCTGGTTGTAACATCGCGGCAAGGACAGTTGGGAGGGGCGGTTCCGCTTCTCCCAACGTCCGCCGGTGGGGATCCGGCTTGGTCGAAGGACCGGCGGGATCCGTAGCGGTAATCTCAGTTGTCAGGTATCAGATGGGGCGGAGATGTCGGCACTGCCACTCGTCATCCTCATTTTCTTGGCGCTCTTGACGTGGGCCATCGCGATTTGGGCCTCGGTGGGAGAAGAACAGGAAGCGCCACAGCCACAAGAGAAAAAGCCGGAGCCGAGCCCGTCGCTGCACAAGCGGAAAGCGGCGTGATCCAAACCAGACCTCTTTGCGGACGAACTGCCGCGTCCCGGGCCGAAGGCTCGTCGTGGCCGCGCACGGGTTATGAGCCGGCGCGCAGGCCGGTCTGCTGAAAATGATTCGGCAACAGCATGATGCAGTTCGGATTGAAACCTTGCGCTTTCAAGGTGTCGATGCTTCCCAGCACCGTGCCCTTGGACACGTCGATCACGGTGATGGAGCCGTCGCTCATGCCTTCCAAATTGAGCAAGCTGTTTTGGACGAAGAGATAACGTTCATCGGGTGACAGGACACTATGATGGGCGCCGGGCGCCGCGGGGATCGCTTGGAGAAACGTCGGTCGCCGCGGATCGGTGTTGTCGTACAGATTGACAAACCCCGGCTTGGCCGTGGTGACGTACAACCGGTCCCCCTTGGCGTTGTAGAGCATTTCCAAGGGCATACCTTGTTGCCGAGCGGCATAGTCGTCCACCTGCGCGAACGTAAAGGTCTTGGTCTTCGGATCCCAGGTCCCGGCCCACAGGGTCCCTTCCAGCATATTGGTGATGTGCACGACCGGTGGATCCGCCTTGGGCGCAAACATGATTTCGACGGGGGCCGCCTTGGCCGGGCTGGGTCGGGTGGAGACCCGGTGTGTGGACAGCACGGTGCCGGTGCTGGCCTCCAACACGGTGACCGTGTCGCCCGCCTCCGCCATATTGTCCGGTTTCACCGTGCTGGTGATGAGGACCCGGTCAATGCCGTTGTGAATCGCGATCCCGTGCGGATAGAGGATCATCGCCGCGCCGCCGTCCGGCGTGCTGATGGTTTTGATCGGTCGATCTTTCACCGCGTCCCCCATGATGACGTTGCTCGATCCCATGCAGGTGAGGTACCACGTTCGGTTGTCCTCCGAGACGACCAGGTCCTCCAATACCTGACAGTCGGGTACGTCGATGGCGCGCAACCGATAGGGGAAGCGCGTGAGGTCCACGACATGCAGCACGCTCTTGCCTAAGGCCGTGATGTAGGCCTTGCTGCGATCCCGGTTAAAGAAGATGTGGTGCGCGACCAAATCGGAAGGCAGGGGAATTTCCATGAGAATTTTCCCGAAGTCCGACGATTCGGGATCGATGTCCATGATCGCGATCCCTTCTCGTCGCACCGGCTGATCCGGTTTGCTCTCATAGTTCAACAGTGCCAGCAGTTCCGCTGAGGCGGGAGAGACCATCAAGAGCAGCAGCAACAAGCTCAGGGTGAGGAGTCGGTGGCGTGGCATGGGAGCCTCCTTTCAGATGGCAGGTATGCGGGAACGGTACGCCTCTCACGCGCCCCATGCAACTGGAGAAAATGGACCGGCCGGCTTCTGCTGGCGGGTGACGTCCACGGCTCACTCAGTCCGGATGGGCGGACTGTTCTAAAGTGACGTTTAGTAGGGGAGATGTGCGGTGTCTGTTATCCTGACTCCCGTGACCGAATGATCCTCACAAGGAAAAAGGTGTCGCATGCGATCATACGTCAGGCCTGGGGCGGCTCTGTGTCTCATGGGATTGTTGTGGGGGTGCGCGACCGCCACCGATTCGACCTGCCCGGTCGCCGAGCGATCGCGCGGTCAAGCCGTCCCGGCTGTTTCTGCACCATCACCATCACCGGCCGCCGTTGAACCAACCAAAGCGCAAACGAGAGAGCGAGATCGGGCGGTACAAGTCCTCCAGCTCCGTCTTCGAGAACGTGAGCGCCAGATAGCTGAATTGAAAAGCCAATTGCGGACCTTGACGCACATTGACCTCGATCGGAGAGGCAGGAAATCAGGCACGGTTCAAGATCCGAATCCTTAGCGAATCAGACCGACGATTGCGCCTTCCGGCACACGCGCCCCTTTCTTCTTCAACTAGAACATCGGCGATGCAGGTTCTGCGGGAGGGGTGTGTGTCGTCCGCCAGTCACCCGATCGAAGACTGGTCACGACGACTGCGTTGAGCACGTTAGGAAGGGGATCGGTCACCATGGGATTCCGAGCGAGGGATTCCGAGCGAGGTTCGACGGATTCGGAGCAAGGAAGGTGTCAACACAAGGGCACCATCTCCCGTCCCGTGGCCTGCTGGGTTAGCAACATCTCTTCCAGAATGTCCGAAACCGCCGGCGACTTCCGAAACGAGTCTCTGACCTGTTCGGCGCAGCACTCGCAGATGCCATGCGTGATGAACGGTTCCGATGTGTCAAGACTGAGGTAACGATCGCACCACGCACATTGCCGAGTCATAAATCCTCCGCCATGTTGACCAGATCGACTGAGGCCGGATCCTAGACCAGGCTAACGACCCGGCCCACTGGGAAAGCCCCTAGCAGGCCGTCAACGCCGTTTGACGGCGGCCATTGCCGGACGGCCTTGTTCGGCAGCGCTCACATTTGTCAAGAACCTGCGAGCGCTTGGTCGGCGCCGGTCGGCTGGTCTAGGTCCCGAGTGAGGCGTGAGAACGGCTGCGGCAGACCGGCGGTCAAGGCGGTGAATGATCTCCACCGGGCCATCCATGACGTGATCGTCGGATGCGAGGCCACGACTCACCTGCGTAACCGATCCCGACCGATTCCGTCTCACCATCTCATGCCCGCGACTCGCGACTCCGCGCCATCACGTTTGCGATGGCGCCGGGCAGACGGTCACGCGGCCAGTCGACGAGGGCCACGCGTGCGTCCCACACGTCGGCAATAGCCTCTTTGAGGGCGTGCGGCGGGGCGTCCAGTCGGCTCAGAAACTCTGCGTGCGGCCGGCCCTGGCGGTACTCCGGCTGGCGGGCGGGCTGCTTTAAGTACCGGGCCACGAGGTCGGCCGGCAGGTTGTGCAGAACTGTGCCGTGAAAGAGCACGGCTCGTCTGGTGCGCCGCTGGGCGTTGCCTGAAATTTTGAAGCCTGCAATGGCCAAATCACTGATGCCCCGGAAGGCAACGGCTGGGTGCCACCGCTGGAGCGCCGCCGCCATGCGTGTCAACACAAACAGATTGGTGGAACGGATGTTGCCTAGATCGGCGTGCAGGGTTAGCGGGAGCACCAAGGCATAGGAAAGGCATCCGGGTCCCTGGAGCACCGTCCCTCCGCCGGAGGCCCGGCGCAGCACGGGGATATCGTCTTGCTCGCAGACGTCGACATGCACGTCGTCGGCGGGACGGCAGGCCCGCCCGAGAACGACGAAGTAGCAGTCACTTTCCCACAACCGCAGCACCGGATCCTTCCCGCTGTGTTCGAGTTCCTCCAGCAGAGCATCATCGAGGGCGAGATTTTCGACCGGCGAGCAAAGGGTGAGATCCAGCAGGCGGAATGGCCGACAGCCGTTACCGCTTGGGCTTGTAGAGGTGGGTGGCTTGCCCATAGAACAGTCCGGCCGATTCCATCAGCGTCTCGCTCAGAGTAGGATGGGGATGGATCGAAGCCGCCACGTCTTCCGCCAGCGCGCCCATCTCAATAGCCAGAACCGCTTCGGAGATCAACTCGCCGGCGCCCACCCCGCAGATGCCGGCACCCAGGATTCGGCCGGACTCGGGCTCGAGGATGAACTTCGTGAGCCCGTCGGTCCGACCCAAGGTCGTGGCGCGTCCGGAAGCGGCCCAGGGGAACCGGACGACGGTCACGGCACGGCCTGAGGCGCCGGCCTGCTCTTCGGTGAGTCCGCACCAGGCGATTTCCGGATCCGTAAAGACGACGGCCGGAATGGTCATGGCGTCGAAGGCGGCCTTTTTCCCGGCGATCACTTCGGCGGCCACCCGTCCTTCGTGGCTTGCTTTATGGGCCAGCAGCGGTTCCCCCACCACGTCGCCGATGGCGAAAATGGTCGGGTCGGCGGTGCGCAGTTGGTCGTCCACTTGAATGAATCCCTTAGAGGAGACGACCACGCGCGTCTGGTCGAGTCCCAAGTGCTCGCTGTTGGGTCGGCGTCCGACGGCGATGAGCACGCGGTCGAACACCTCGGTGCCGGCGCCCTCCGGGCCCTTGAACGTGGCGGCGATGCCCTCTGGACGGGGTTCGAGTCGTTCGACCATCGTCTCGAGTCGCACCGCCTTGAACCGGCGCTGCGCCCGCTGGTGCAGGGCCTTCACCAAATCCGCATCCGCCCCGGTCAGGAGGCGCGACAGCCCTTCGATGACGGTGACCTCGGTGCCAAGCGCGTCGTATACGATGCCCAATTCCATGCCGATGTAGCCGCCTCCGATGACCAGCAGCCGCGCGGGAATGTCGGGGAGATCCAGCGCGCCGGTGGAATCCATCACGCGCGGGTCGTCGACGGCCAGCGGAGTCGGGACGACGGGGCGGGATCCGGTGGCGATAATGGCGTGGGCGACGCGCACCTCGCGCGAGGCGGCGCCGTCGGAGAGCGTCAGAGTCGTGGCATTCTTGAACGCCGCCCGCGCCTGCACCACGTCAACCTTGCGGCTTCGCGCCAACGTTCGGACGCCCTGCGCGAGCTTGTCGACCACGGTGCGTTTCCGGCGACGCAACGCCTCCAGGTCCACCGCGGGTTTTTCGAAGTGGATTCCCCAGCCCTCCGCTTCCTCGGCATCGGTAATGAGGCGGGCGGCATGCAGCAAGGCTTTCGACGGGATGCAGCCGCGCAAGAGGCAGACGCCGCCCAGCTGAGGATCTTGGTCGATCAAGACGGTGCGCAGGCCAAGATCCGCGGCATGAAAGGCGGCGGCATAGCCGCCAGGGCCGGCGCCGATCACCGCCACGTCATACTGGAGGTCCGCGTCTTCGGTCATCGTGGGGTCACAATCCCAAGAACATCGCCTGAAAGTCTTCCAGCACTCTGACGACTTCGTTCGTAAAGCGCGCACCATCGGCGCCGTCGATCAGCCGGTGATCATAGGCCAGGCACAACGGCAGCATCATACGGGGAACCCAGCGGTCTTCGCGATAGACGGGGGTCAGGCGGCCGCGGCCCACCCCGAGAATGCCCACCTCCGGCGGGTTGATAATGGGGGTGAACGGGCCGGCGCCGAGGCCGCCCATATTGCTGATCGTGAAGCTCGCGCCGCGCAATTCTTCCAACTTTACCTGACGGGCGCGGGTGCGTTCGGCTACATCCGCCAGTTCCACGGATATCTGGAACAGGTCCTTCTTGTCGGCCTGGTGGATCACCGGCACGATCAGGCCGGCCGCCGTGTCCACCGCCACGCCGATGTTGTAATACTCTTTGTACACGACTTCGCCGTTGGTGAGGTCGAGGGTGGCGTTGAGCTGCGGATAGAGTTTGAGTGCATGCGTCGTCGCTTTGACCAGCAGGCTCGTCAAGGTCAATTTGACGCCCTTGTCCTGGAACTTCGGCGCATAGCGTGACTGCAAATCGAGTAGATCGGTGACGTCGGCGTCCTGGAACTGATGGACGTGTGGAATGGTACTCCAGGCCTGGGTCATGGTGGCTGCGATCTTCCGCCGGAGCGACGGGAGGGCTTCGCGCCGTTCATGGCCGTACAACGTGGTGAAGACCACGCCTCCTTTGGCGGATCCGCCGCCGGTCCCCTGTGAGGACTCCAGGCGCCTGGTGCGTTCGCGGACATAGGTGGTCACGTCTTCGGCCGTGATGCGTCCGCCGGCTTCGGATCCTTTCACCCGCGCGAGGTCGACGCCCAGTTCGCGCGCGAGCCGCCGCACGGAGGGGGAGGC
>CAYQDJ010000139.1:0-5733 GCA_964416255.1 uncultured Nitrospira sp.
GTGCTCTTCGTGCTGGGGTTGAACGATCACGTGTTTCCCCGTCATATCCGGGAAGATCCATTCCTCCGAGACCGTCACCGGCGGGTTCTCGGCGAGACGCTGGGTTATAAGATCGACGAAAAGTTGGCTGGCTATGAGGAGGAGGCGATCTTACTGGCGCTGGCCCAGCACGCCGCGCGCGATCGGCTCGTGCTCTCCTACCAACGGGCTGACGAAGAGGGCCGCGTCCTGACCGCGTCTCCCTCGCTGATGGATCTCATCCGCCTGTGCGGCCTCGACGAGTGCCCCACCGAAGTGGTGCCTCGCCGGCTCAGCGAGCGGGTGGCCCAACGGCCTGCGATGGGAGCCCTGTTGCCGCCGGACGAGCTGGTCCGGTGGATGATCTGGAGCGGGCAGGATGCCATAGGATTGCTCGGGGCCGTGGGCCGAAAGGCTGACGCGTTTGCTCAGGGCATGGACGCGTTGCGCCGCATCGAAGAAGACCGGCCCGTCTTGTCCGGGTGGGATGGCGTGACCGGCCCGCTCGAGGCGCATTGGTCGGCAATGCTCGAACAGGGGGTGGCGCCCACACCGCTCGAACGTTATGCCCGTTGCCCCTTTCACTATTTCACGACCGATGTCCTGCGGCTCGCACGGAATCGGGAGGCGCTCACGCTCGAGTTGGATGCGTCGGTCTTGGGAACGGTCTGCCATGCGGCCCTGCGCCGATGTTATGAACAGCTGATCCCGATGGGATGGCCGCTGGAACCGGTCACGGACGATTCGATCGCCTGGTGCGTGCGTATGGCCGTGGAGCAGGCGGCCGCCGAACAGGCGGCGTGGTCTCGGGCCGGTCATTATCTGTTATGGGAGATGGCGAAGGACATGCTCATCGATCTCCTCGCGGCGGCGGTGGAATCCGACCAAGCGGCCCAGGCCGGCGACCCCTATCGTCCCGTGGCCTTTGAACACGAGGCGCGCGGCACCGTTCCGTCGAGTGTTCCCGACAGGGCGCCTCTCGTGATTCGGGGGCGCGTCGATCGCATGGATCGACGCCGCGATTCGGACGAGATCCGCATCGTCGACTATAAACTCAAATTGGGGACTGCGCCGGCCTCCGAAGATCGGAACCTGGTGCAAGCCGCCGTGCGTGGGGTTCGCCTCCAGCCGGCACTCTACGCCTGTCTCAATCTTCCGGGACCGGCGACTCCCGCACAGGTTCAGCTGATGTTTTTGGCCCCCCGCTGGCCGACGCCGATTGTCCGATCGACGTTTTCCTCGGCCGTGTGGTCGTCGGAGACGGGCGCACGGATTGCCGAAACCCTTCACCAGCTGACTCAAGGGATTCAATCGGGCAGGTTTTTCATCTTCCCGAACGGCTATTGCGAAACCTGCTCCACGCGGGCGGCCTGCCGCCGCGACCATACGCCGACTTGGTGGCGCGCGCACCGGGCGCCAGAGGCCAAATCGTTAAAGGCCCTCCGCATGCAACGAGTGAACGATGCGTGACGGTGCCACCATTCCCGATCAGGCCGCCCGCGACCTGGCGGAAACCACCTTCGACCGGAACATCGTGGTGGTGGCAGGAGCCGGCACCGGCAAGACGACCTTGTTGGTCAACCGCATGGTCCATCTGCTGCTGAAAGAGCCGGATCCCGTCCCGATCACACGCCTCGTGGCGCTCACGTTTACCAATAAGGCGGCGACGGAGATGAAGGTCCGCTTGAGAGAACGGTTGGAGACCTTGGTCCGTCCGGGTAGCGGGGGGGAGGCAGCTGGGGGAGCCGCCGCGGTCGAGGACCTGCGGGCTCGATATGGGCTTCGCGCGGCCGACGTGGAGGCGCGAGCGCAAGCGGCGCTAAAGGATCTTGAAAAGGCGCAAATCGGGACCCTCCATAGTTTTGCCGCGCATCTGCTGCGATTGCATCCGTTGGAGAGCGGCGTGGATCCGGCCTTTCAGGAGGACGACGGCTCTCGCTTCGAGGAAGAGTTCACCGCCGCATGGGAAGCCTGGGTCGACCGAGAGTTGAGTCGCGAGGGAACGAATCATCCGACGTGGCGGATGCTGCTGCGGACGGTAGCGGCGACGCAACTCCACAGCTTCGCTCGGGCGCTCTCCAGCGAAGTCGTTGATCTCGACGCACTGTGCAGGCAAGTGGGGCAGAACGGCCACGACCCGATGGTGACAGAGTGGTTGGGGAGGCTACGGAGTCGGGGGCAGAAGCTGTTGGAGACCCACGATCGTCCCAAGCGCCGGAAAGTCGAGCAGCAACTCGCGGCCAGTATCACGTTGTTGACGCTGCTGATCGACAAGGGGCCCGCCGGTCATCATGAACTCCCCCAGGACGACCGAGCGCTCCTACAAAAAGATCCGGGCAACGCGCTCGGCGGGTGGGAGAAGGCAGACTTTGAGGAAGCCGCGAGTATTGTCGGAGCTGCCCATGAATTACTCGCAGTTGACCACGCCTTATTCAAGCAAGCCTTGAAGTTATTGACCCCGCTGGTGACGCACGTGCGGCAGGTCTTCGTCCGCAAGGGTTGGTTGTCGTTCGATGGATTGTTGGCCCGGGCGCGGATGCTGTTGCGGGACCATCCGGCGATCCGTGAACGGATCAAACAGGAGTATCGTGCGGTGTTGGTGGATGAATTTCAGGACACCGATCCGGTGCAGTACGAAATGATCTTGGCGGTGTCGGAACAGCGGGGACGGCAGGCCGTGCATTGGAAGGACATGGCCCTTGAGCCGGGCAAACTTTTCATTGTCGGCGACCCCAAACAATCCATCTATGCGTTTCGACGGGCGGACATTGAGGCCTTCGACCGCGTCGTTGAAAAGATCGAAGGGGAGGGCGGGAGCATTCACACGCTGACTACCAACTTCCGTAGCGAGGCGGAGGTTTTGGGTCCGGTCAACGACGTGTTCGACCGGCTGTTCGAACAGCGCCCGCATGTCCAGCCGGCCAACGTGCGGTTGGATGTGCGTCCCGATCGGCGTCCATCGGTCGCCGAACCCGGTGTCCGCCTCCATGTGGTCGTGCCGAAGGAGGGGGAGGAGCAATTCGATGCGGCCGGCGGCACGCGGGCGGAAGCCGAAGCCTTGGCCTGCTGGATCAGTGAACGACTTCGAAGCCGCCCCTCAGTGCAGCCGGGACAGACGGCGCTGCTCTTTCGAAAACTCACGCAGGCCGACGTCTATTTGGATGCGCTGCGACGGCACGGAATCCCCTACGTGATCGAGGGGGAAAAGCATTTCTATCGACGACAGGAACTCATGGATCTGATCAACATACTCCGGGTGGTTGCCGACCCGCACGATGGGATCGCCCTGGCGGGAGTGCTTCGCTCGCCGTTGGGGGGGGTGAACGATCGCGATATATATGATCTCCGGCAGGCCGGCTGGTTCGACTACCGCCGGCACTCATGCATGTCGGCCTGGTCCCATCCCTGCGCCGGACCGGTCGCACGACTCTACGCTCGATTGGCGGCGCTCCGCGACGAGACCCCCACCCTGCCGCTGGCCGAGGCCGTCCAACGCGTGTTCGATCAGTTGCCTATCCTCGAACTTGCGGCCGCTTCGCTGCACGGCGAACAGGCCGTGGCCAATTTGCTGAAAGCCAAACACATGGCGGCCGCCTTGGCTGAACGGCCGCATCTCACCCTGAGCACCTTCGTCGACCTCATGGTGGCGCGACTCAATGAGCAGCCCGACGAACCGGAAAGTCCCTTGGTGGAAGAGACGTTGGAGGCCGTGCAAGTCTTGACCATTCATAAAGCCAAGGGGCTGGAATTTGCACTCGTCGTTCTGCCCGGTCTCCATCAGGCCGCCGGGCGCGAACGGGTGATGCCCATCGTGTCCTATGATTGGTCGAGCGCCATGTACGGGTTGCGGTTGGGCGACCGGCACACGCTCGGCTCCGTGTGGATTGCTGAAAAATTCGCGTTACGGGAAGCCGCCGAGCGACGCCGGCTCCTGTACGTCGGCATGACACGCGCGAAGGAACTGCTCGTCCTTTCCGGAAGCCTCACCGCCCGTGTGAGCAGCGACAATCTTATGAGCCTGTTGCAAAGTGTCGGAGAGGGTGATTTGGGGTCGGCGGCAACGGACCGCTTCCGGGTCGGTACGAGTACCATTCCCCACGTGGTGATCCAGGCGCCCGAGCGCCGGCGGGCCCGGCCCATGGAGACGATGAACCCGGCCGGTCCTGCTATCGATTCGGCCGCCGCCGCATTGCTCTGGGAGCGCCGCACCTCCAGATGGGAGACCGAGCGCACCATCTGCCGGCGCCTCACGCCCTCGCGCTGGCAGGCCGACCTTGAGCCGTCCGTTGTTCCCCGCCGCATGTCCCGCAGGGACGGAGAGGTCGGTCGCTTGGTGGGGGTCTTGGCTCACCGAATTCTCCAACAGTGGGATTTCGCCGGGGACCCCGTTCACTTTCGCAAGCACATGGCCCCCGTCGTCGACCGTGCCTTGGCCGTGGACCAACGGGAGTTGGCCCCGGTCATCATGGAGAGACTTGAAGAGTTGCTGACCCTGTTCGGACAATCCGCGCTCTACGCGAGACTGGGCGCCGCGAAGATACTCGGTCGGGAGATCCCGTTTTCTATTCCCTGGGGAGACGGACAACTCATGGAAGGAGTCATGGACCTGCTGTACCGCCTTGACGGCGGCCTCTGGATTGCCGACTATAAGACCGATGCCGTGACGTCGGAGGCAGCCCAGGCTCACGCCGATCGGTACCGGGTTCAGAGTGAAGTGTATAAGGCTGCGGTACAACGTTGCGTGCCTGGAGAATCGGTGCGCTTTCATTGTCTATTTCTCCGTTGTGCCACGGCGGTGGAACTGTAACCGGGAACGAGGGGCTCTAACCACCTGCAGAAGGAGGGACGTATGCACAGATGGGCGTGGGTGATGCTAATCATGGGGCTGGTGGCCGGATGTGCGGCCAAGTCGCCGGCCGTCACGATTCTGCCCGCTCCGAGCGACACGTCTCACAAGGCGGTGGTGCACATGCAGGAGGGCGATCGCCTCTTTCATGCCCGCGATTGGGCCGGCGCCAGCCAGGCCTATGAAGCAGCCGCGGCCGCCCAACCGGATCTGGCCGAAGCACACTACAATCTGGCGGTCGTTTTGGACCGGATGGGAAACAAGGCGGAGGCACGGAAACACTACGTGACCGCTGCCAATCTCGCCCCGGGCAACAAGGTCATCTGGGATTCGCCGCCCCTGCGGGACAGTGTGCTCCAGCACAACTTGCGTCAAAAGTCTTATCTGGATCCCACCCCTCACGGACTATAAGCATGTCTCGCTCTCCCCGCCATCGATCCATTTCGTCCGAGGAATTTGCATTGCTGGTCCAACAGGCGATTGCGGACCTACCGGCTCCTTACGCCAAACTCATGGACACCATCGCCGTAGTGGTGGAAGAGGAGCCGCCTCCCGAGGTGCTGCGGCAGTTGGACATGGACGGCGAGGACGAGTTGCTCGGGTTGTACCACGGCGTCTCCCTGGCGGAGGACTCTTTTTTTACGCCGGGCGGCATGCAGCCGGCGCAGATTTCCATTTATCGGGGACCCATTCTTCGGCAATGCGATTCGCCCGAGGACGTGGTGCGGGAGGTCTATGAAACGGTGGTCCATGAGCTGGGCCACCACGTGGGTTTGGACGACGACGACATGCCCTATTGACTAGGAGCCTGTCCGACATTGCTCTTTCTGCAGTGAACGATCTGCAGCCATCTGCATCGTTCACGACCC
>CAYQDJ010000140.1:0-5574 GCA_964416255.1 uncultured Nitrospira sp.
GAAAAGAAGTAAGGGACGCCGCCTAACTCTTTTACCCACTATTTGACAACAGCTCGCTTTTAGACGAACCTTATCTCATCCAAGAGATTGCTGTCTTTTCTCCAGCATTATGCCGTCCTTACCTCTTGCTGCTGACCGGCCTGAGCGATTTTCCACAACACTTACATGAGGACAACTGAGATTTGGAATTGGCGGACAATTGAGATTTGGGATCACGCTTGACAAGCAATTGACTGAGTGATACGCGACGCACAGGAATAGGTCAACAGGTTTGTTTGCCTCGCGCGTCGTCCCACCAAAGGAGGTAAGACCCGTGATCGAAGCCCAGATCAAAGAAATAGACTTGGCCCGCCCGAACCTCCTCATCGCCACCCAAGACAATCAAGAGATAACCCTGACCTTCCTCAACGACGCCAACATCGAGGTTCACGAGCCTACCAGGATGGGGCCCCATGGGAGGGACCTTGGAACACCTACGGGTTGCTTCGTCGACGGCGTGTGAAAAGCAAACTTCCTATCACTACAAAGGAGGAAAAAAAATGGCGATCTTTCGTAGAGTAAGCCGAATCCTGTCGTTCCTCACTACAGTTATGGCGGTTGGACTTTGGGTACTACCGGCCGGCTCGGCTGAGACCCGCCTTTACCTGGGAGCTAGCCCCCCGGGTGGCGGCTGGTATCCGACCATGAGTCTCATCGCGGAAGTTCTGAAGGAGAACATCCCGGGTCTCGTCACTACCGTCGGGACGGAAGGGGGCGTCGCTAACGCCGCCCTCGTCGGGACGCGACGGGCGGATCTGGGGTTCACGGACGCGGGGCTCGCAAGGGCCGCCTATGAAGGGTACGCGCCCTATAAGGAAGCGTACAAGAATGTGCGAACTCTTTACACCTTTGCCGCGAAAACGACCTTCTATTTCATCGCCACCAACGATACGGGCATCAACACGGTCGATCAAATCTTCCAGAAGGCCGAAGCTTTGAAGACCGTCATCGATCAGCCGGGAAGCACCGGGTATGTAGTTCTGCAGAACTTGTTGAGCCTCTACGGGGGATCCTTCGACAGCCTGAAGGCCAAAGGCGCTAGGCTCTTCCCCCTGCCCCGCGGGGAGGTCGTATCCTTCATCCGGGACGGCCACGGCAACGCGTATTTTACGGCTCTCCAAGAGCCGGCCGGTGTGATCACTGAACTCGCTACAGTCAGAGACGTCGTCTTCCTCCCGATGAGCGAAGACAAGATCAAGGCGGCCAGCAAGTTCAGTTATTCCCCTCATATCATCAAAAAGGGCGTCTATCCGAAACTGGATCGCAATGTTCCCGCGCCCGGTATCGGCGTTGTTACCGTCGTGCGGGCGGATCTGCCGGATGATCTCGTGTACCGGATCACAAAGGCGCTGGTAGAAAAAGGCGAGAAGGTGCGGAATTTCAAGCCCGGGAGATTCGAGCTAGAGACGATGGCTAAGAACCCGCCCGTTCTACTGCATCCCGGTGCAGAGAAGTACTATCGTGAAAAAGGGATGCTGTAATAATAAGCGGGTGGAGTCGTAAGCTTCGGTTGAGCGGTTGACAACAGCCGGCGGACTTGATGAAGCCGCCGGCTGTTGTCACTTGCGACGAGGGAAAGGATGTGTTGGAGCAGATTCGAAAGGGGCTTGTCCCGGTTTTCACCCTCGCGCTCGCCTTGTACAACATCTGGACGGGGTACTTCGGCTATCCGAATCCGCTGTTTCACCGCTCGCTGAACCTCCTGTTTGCATTCGTTCTGGTATTCCTCCTTTTTCCCCTGGATTACCGCCGCCGCTCGGGGACGATCCTCCGGCTGGTGGACTTGCTTTTGGCTGCTGCGTCCGTGGTCGTGTTCCTCTGGCCCGTCCTTTATTATCCCGAGATCGAGACGAGGCTTGGACTCCTGGAACCGCTGACCCCGGCCCAGTGGGCCTTGGGAATCGGTGCGATTCTTCTCATTCTGGAGGTCTGCAGGCGTACGGTGGGCTGGGTTTTTGTGGGTGTGCTCGTTTTCTTTTTCATCCACGCAGCCTTTGGGGAACGGTTCCCCGGCTTTTTTGTCCACCGGGGGTTTTCTCTCGCCGAAGTGGTGGAGACCTTTTACATCGGTTACAAGGGAATCTTTGGCATGCCGACGGCGGTCTACGCCACCTATCTCATCCTGTTTGTCCTGTGGGGATCGTTCTTCGAGCGCTCTGGCGTCGGAAAGTTTCTTCTGGATTTCTCCCGGGCGGTGGCGGGAGGCGCCCGCGGGGGGCCCGCCAAGATCGCCGTGTTGAGCAGCGCCTGCTTCGGCTCAGTGAGCGGAAGCGCGGTCGCCAACGTCTATACGACGGGAAGCGTGACCATCCCGCTGATGAAGAAGCTCGGCTATCAGCCCCATTACGCCGGAGCTGTGGAGGCCGTAGCTTCGACCGGCGGACAGATCATGCCGCCGGTGATGGGCGCGGCAGCCTTCGTCATGGTGGAGTTTCTGGAAATTCCTTACGTCAACCTGATCCAGTACGCCGCCATTCCCGCCGGCCTCTACTTCTTCGCGGTCCTGATGATGATTCACTTCGAGGCGCTCAAACTGGACCTCAAAGGAATTCCCCGCGGTCAACTTCCCCCCCTCGGGGCGACCCTGTTGCGACAGGGGTACTTGATTGCCCCGCTGATCGGCCTTCTGGTTGTCTTGCTGATGGGCTACTCTCCGGTGCTGGCCGCGCTGGTTGCCCTCTTGATGACCATCGGTCTCCTCGTCATCCACGGCATCGCCTCGGGCGTCAAAGAAACCCTGCGGGGTAAGGCATCTCCCGTCCGGGCAGCAGCACAGGTGGCCCGCCAAGTGGCCAAGGACACGTTCCTCTCCTTTCAGGACGCCGCCCGACCGGCCGCTGTCATGGGCGCGACCGTCGCGGGCGCTGGCATCGTCGTCGCCTCGGTCGCCATGACCGGCCTCGGACTCAACCTGACGAGCATTGCAACCGGGGGACATCTCCCGATGCTGGCTGTCCTCATCTTCGTCGCCGCCACCTGCATCGTCCTCGGTATGGCCGTGCCGACGACTCCCGCCTACATCATGACCGCCGCCTTGGCCGCTCCGGCCATGGTCGGATTAGGGGTCATGGAATTGCAGGCGCACATGTTCATTTTCTACTTTGCCACCCTCTCCATGGTGACTCCGCCGGTGGCGCTCTCGGCGTACGCGGGAGCGCAGATCGCTGGCGCCAACATGATGCGGACCGGCTTTACGGCGGCCCGGCTGGCGATGGCGGCGTACATCATCCCGTTCATGTTTGTCTATGGCCCGGCACTCCTTCTCCAGGGAAGCGTTTCGGAGATTCTGTGGTCGATCTTCACGGCCACGATAGGCGTAACTGCGCTCGCGGCCGCGCTGGAAGGTTATCTACTCACCCAGACTCGCACGATAGACCGCTGCTGTTTGGGCGGCGCCGCGCTCTCTCTTATCCATACAGGGCCGTTCACAGACGGTCTCGGCGGATTACTCCTTGTGATCGCTATCCTTGTTCAGGGGCGCCGTCGCAAGCTAGAGAGGGCCAGGAGGGAATCTAACGCATCGCTTCGACCGGAGATGGCGCCGGTCGAGGCCCCCCGCGAGTGAGGGTGTCGTAGCGGTTCGGCAGGCCGACATGACGGCACCAGCAGACATCATCACCATGGCGATCGATGACGGCTTCCTCCAGGAGACACTGGTCACGCTGGCCATGGTGCCGACCGACGTCCCCGTGGGCCACACTGAGTTGCCCGCGGGATCCGAAAATCGGTCGTTACCTCCGCGACGTCGTGGCCCCTCTCGTGGGACCGGCCGCGACCCGACGCGGTCGGTCCCGCGCAGACCAAACCGATGTGACCACAATCACCACTGAGGAGTGCGTTGCCATGCTACAAACCCGAGGCAAGGTCCTGATCCGAAACGCCCGCATCCTCAATATCGAGGCGGCCAACGAGGTGATACGCCAGGCCGACGTTCTGATCGTCGAGGGCACCATAGCAACGATCGGCATCGTCGATCCCCGGGTCGACACGACGTGTGATCGCGTGATCGACGCCAGGGATCGTTTGCTCGCGCCAGGCCTCGTGAACGCGCACACGCACTCACCCTCTAGCGTCATGGCGGGCATAGGGGACGACCTTAGTCACCCTGTGTTTATGTGGCTCACGCAAGCCTACACGTCGAACCGGACGCCTGAGGAGATCTATCTCAGTGCGATGCTCAATTGCATCCAAATGTTGCGGTCGGGAACGACCGCCGTTGTCGATCATTTTCCCGGCCAGCGATTCGGGCCACCGGATATGGACGCCGTGCTGCGTGCCTCGCACGATTCCGGCATGCGGATCGCGCTTGGCATGCGTTTCTTCGACTCGGAGTTCAGCGACATTTTCCCTCGCGGACGCCCGATGCCGGCGGACCTCGAGGCCGTCAGCGTTTTGAAACCCCAGCCCCTATCAGGCCTGCGCGAGCTGATGGAGGACACGATCAAGCGCTGGCATGGGACCGACGATCGGATCTCGGTGTTCCCCGCGCCGAGCAACCCGGAGCGCTGCAGCGACGACGCTCTCGTTGTCTGCGGGGACCTGGCCGAAAAATACGACGTCGGCATCCACACGCATCTGCTTGAGAGCAGAATACAGGCCGAGCTGGCGCAGGAGAAATACGGCTGCACCATCGTTGAGCATCTCCACCGGCTCGGCATCCTCTCGCACCGCTGGTCGTGCGCCCACAGCATTTGGGTGACCGATGAGGATATCGATAGGCTCGCCGAAGCGGGCGCGGTCGTCGTCCACAATCCGGAGAGTAATCTGAAGCTTGGAACCGGACTCGCTCCAATCCCCAAGATGCGCGAGCGGGGCGTGAGCGTGGCCCTGGGTACCGACGGCTCGAGCGCCAACGATAACCTGCTCATGCACGAGGCCATGCGCCTCGCGGCGATCATTCATCGGCCCTCCCAAGCCAGGAGATCGGACTGGATCAGCAGCCGCGACGTGTGGCGGATGGCGACCCAGGGCGGCGCCAAGGCTCTGCTCCAAGGGGCCCGCATCGGCGACATCAGCGTGGGGAAGCGCGCCGATATTGTCCTGTACCGGCTGGATGAGCCGTGGTGGAAGCCGGTGAACGATCCCGTGTCGCAGATGGTGTTCGCGGAGACCGGAAGTTCTGTCGACACCGTCATCGTCGATGGCCGTGTCGTCGTGGAGAATGGCCGCATCACCGCGTTCGACGCCGATGCCGTCCTGGCCGAGATCGACGCGATGATAGCGAGGATCCGAACGCGAAACCAGGATATCTTCCGGGTCGCGCGCCGCATGGGCGATCTGTTTCCTTGACCTCCGGCGCTCCGGGAAAGGGCGATAGAACGGGAATCCGGGGCAAAAATCACACCGTGTCCACCCCGAATATGCGTACGAGTACCTGAAGGCGGCGATAAAGGGACCCGGCGTGGGGTCGGGGACCCGGCGTGGGGTCAAGTCTTGTATCTTGGTGTGTCCAGATGAATTGCTGTCGTGATCCATAGAGTGTGACTCTCATTTAGGTGAGGGAAGTCCCGCTCCGCCTAAGGCGGATAGCACGGG
>CAYQDJ010000141.1:0-5524 GCA_964416255.1 uncultured Nitrospira sp.
GGCGGGCCTGCTCACCGGCGCGATCATCGGGGCGACCGTGGCGCTGAAGATCTACATGACGGCCATGCCGCAGATGGTGGCGTTGCTGAACGGGTTTGGGGGCGGGGCTTCCGTGCTGGTAGCCGGCGCGGGACTGCTGGAACGTCGGGATCTTGCGGTTCCCGCACTCAACCAGTTCACCGTCGCCGCGGTGGCGTCGGGGATGATCGGCGCAGTGACGTTCTGGGGCAGCCTCATGGCGTTCGCCAAGTTGCAGGCGCTCATGACGGATCGCGCGATTCAGTTTCCCGGGCAGCAGCTGGTGAATGCCGCCCTGGCCGTGGCGGCCGGAGGCCTCGGACTCTGGTTGCTGCTCGGCCCGGAACCCCATGCCGTCTATTGGCTGGTCGTCGCGGTTGCGTCGCTCCTCGGCCTGTCGCTGGTGTTGCCGGTGGGCGGCGCCGACATGCCGGTGATCATTGCCCTGTTGAACTCTTGTTCCGGGCTGGCGGCCGCGGCGACGGGCTTCGTGCTCGATAACAATGTGTTGATTATCGCCGGGTCACTGGTCGGGGCGTCGGGCTTGATTCTGACCCAGATCATGTGCCGGGCTATGAACCGTTCCTTGGTCGATGTCATGATAGGGATGAGCCCGCCTGCCGCAACCCGGGGAGCGGCCGAGGATGTATATGCAGGTCGAGTCAAGGCCGCGGCGCCGGAAGAAGTCGCGTTGCTCTTCGATGTCGCCCGGCGCGTGGTCATCGTGCCCGGCTTCGGGATGGCCGCCTCCCAAGCGCAGCACAGCGTGGCGCATCTGGCCGAGCTGTTACGCTCGCGCGGAATTGAGGTCGAGTTCGCGATCCATCCGGTGGCCGGACGCATGCCCGGACATATGAATGTGCTGCTGGCGGAAGCGAATGTGCCGTATGAACTGATGAAAGATTTGGACGAGAGCAATCCGACGTTCGACCAGACGGATGTGGCCCTGGTCATCGGCGCGAACGACGTGGTGAACCCGCTCGCGCGCACGGATCCGGCCGGTCCCATCGGGGGCATGCCGATCCTCGATGTCGACAAGGCGCGAACAGTGGTGGTGATCAAGCGAAGTCTCAGCCCCGGGTTTGCGGGCATTCCCAACCCGCTCTTCGCCGCCGACAACACCATCATGCTGTACGGTGACGGCCGGGAGATGGTGCAGGCGGTTCTCAAGGTCTTGAAAGAAGAAGCGGTTCATGCGGAGGTGTAGTCGATGATATCCTCTGTTCCCCTTCGTCGTGATCAGATCGTCAACCCCTATGTGATCCATGGGGCATCCATTGTCGGCAAAACCAAAGAGGCGGAAGACATTCATACCTTCCGTTTGCAGTTCGTCGACGGGCCTATCCGGCAGAGTTACCGGTTTTCGGCCGGGCAGTTTAATATGGTCTATCTGTTCGGCGTCGGAGAGGTCGCGATTTCCATCGTGTCGGATCCGGACGAACCGCAGCATCTGGACCACACCATCCGAGCCGTGGGACGGGTGACCCATGCCGTTGCACGGCTCAAAGAAGGCGATGTCCTTGGTGTCCGTGGCCCGTTCGGGGTTGGATGGCCGCTGGATCGGCTGTGCCCCCGTCGTGGGCGCGATTGAATACATCTTTCGGCGGCGTGCCCAGTATGGCGCCGTCAAAATTCTGCACGGAGTCAAAACCCCGCACGATTTGCTCTATCGAGAACGGTTTGATGTGTGGCGACGACAACCGGCCACCGAGGTCCTCTTGACCAGTGACCAACCGGATAAAACCTGGCGATATCAGATCGGGGTCGTGACCGAGCTGTTCGAGCAGGTCTCACTGGATCCAACCAACAGCATGGTGCTGATGTGCGGCCCAGAGATTATGATGCGGTTGGGTGTGCCGATCTTGATGCAGCGCGGAATTCCCGACTCGGCGATTTTTGTTTCGTTGGAACGGCACATGGAATGCGGGATCGGGCTCTGCGGGCATTGTCAGATGGGCCCGTATTTCTTATGCAAGGACGGTCCGGTCCTGAGCTATGACCGTGTCGCGCCTTGGATGGGACGAGCAGGCGTGTGAGCTGTTGAGGACGTGCTGCCGCATGGGTGATGTATGGCACACGATGCCACGCGGATGCACACACCGGACGTCAACGATCAGGAAGATCAGAGAAACCACATGACTGCCTCCAAAACTCGGCCCACTCTCGGAGTTTTCAAGTTTGCCTCTTGTGACGGCTGCCAGTTGAGCATCTTGAATCTCGAGGACGAGCTGCTGGCGTTGGGACAGGCGCTGGACATCGCCTATTTCCCGGAAGCCTCCAGCGACATGCGACCAGGGCCCTATGACATTGCGCTTGTGGAAGGGTCGATTACGACCCCGGAAGATGCGCATCGCATCCTCTCCGTCCGCGAGCAGGCGAAGGTGCTGATCACGATCGGAGCCTGCGCCACCGCCGGCGGGATTCAAGCCTTGCGTAATTGGGCGGACGTCGAGGCGTTCAAACAAGCGGTCTATCCGAGCCCGGAGTACATCAACAGTCTCAGCACATCGACGCCGATATCCGAACACGTACGCGTGGATTTTGAACTGTGGGGGTGTCCTATCGACAAAGGGCAATTGGTTGCGGTGTTGACCGATCTCTTGGCGGGGGTGCAGCCGCGGCTGCCGGCACACAGCGTCTGCCTGGAGTGTAAACGCCGAGGGAATGTCTGTGTGATGGTGGCGCGGGGAATTCCCTGCCTCGGACCCGTGACGCGCACCGGCTGCGGAGCCTTGTGTCCGAGCATGGGGCGGGATTGTTACGGGTGTTTTGGCGCGGGAGAGGGGTTGGCGCCAGGCCCCGGCATCCCACCCAATACAGCCTCGCTTGCGAACCAGTTTCATCAGGAACTCCGGCTCATTCCGGCCGAGGTGCTGCGGCGATTCCGTGGGATCAACGGCTACCTGAAGCCGTTACGCGAAGAAAGCCAGGCGTGGGAACGAACGGGATTCAACGAGTGATGTCCGATCAATTGACGGGGCGCGGATGACGGAGCCGACAGGTCCAACCAGAACGATTGCCGTCGAGATGATCGCCCGTGTGGAAGGCGAAGGAGCGCTCCGGGTCAGCGTGAAAGGCGGTGCTGTGCAGGCCGTTGAACTCAGGATCTTCGAGCCGCCGCGTTTCTTCGAGGCGTTCTTACAAGGACGGCGGTACGACGAAGTGCCCGATATCGTCGCGCGAATCTGCGGCATCTGTCCCGTGGCCTACCAGATGAGCGCCGTGCATGCGATCGAGCAGGTCTTCGGTTTGTCGATCGACGGACCATTGCGGGACCTGCGCCGGCTGCTCTACTGCGGCGAGTGGATCGAGAGCCATGCGCTGCACGTCTACATGCTGCAGGCGCCGGATTTTTTGGGTTATGACAGCGGAATCGCCATGGCGAAGGACCACCAGGCGGCGGTGGTGCGCGGCTTGCGGCTGAAGAAGGCCGGCAATGCCCTTTTGGAGTTGCTGGGGGGGCGCTCCGTGCATCCGGTGTCCGTGAAGGTCGGCGGGTTCTCGCGAGTGCCGCTGCGTCGGGAACTGGAGGCGTTGCGAGACGAATTGCTCTGGGCCAGAGATGCTGCCGTGGAAACGGTTCGATGGGTAGCGGCCTTCGACTATCCCGAGTTCGGGCCGGACTATACGTTCGTGGCGTTGCGCCATCCGGATGAGTATCCCTTCAACGCCGGCCGCATCGTCGATGGGAACACCCTGGACATTCCGGCCGCCGAGTTCGAGCGGCATTTCACCGAGCAACAAGTGCCGTACTCCAACGCGCTACACTGTACGCTCACCGGTGCGCCATATTTGGTCGGCCCGCTGGCGAGGTTGTTCCACAATCACCGGCATCTGAGCCCGGTCGCGAAACAGGTCTTAGCCCAGACGGGCGTGTCGCTGCCGCTGCGTAATCCGTTTCAGGGGATCATCGCGCGTTCAGTGGAAATTCTCTATGCATTGGAGGAGGCCCTGCGGCTTATCGACCAATATAAGCCGCCGTCCCTGCCGGCCCTGCCGGTGACGGTCCGTGCTGGAAGCGGCATGGCCTGCACGGAAGCGCCCCGCGGTATTCTCTACCATCGGTTTCAGATCGATGACGAGGGCCTTGTCCGCGAGGCCAAGATCGTGCCGCCGACCTCTCAGAATCAAGGGCGGATCGAAGAGGACCTACGCATCTTCCTGCCGCGCCTCCTGGACCGGCCTGACCGGGAGACGGCGCTGGCCTGTGAACGGGTGATCCGCTGTTACGACCCCTGCATCTCCTGCGCGACCCATTTTTTGAAACTCGACATTCAGCGGGAAGGCGACGTGTGATCGGCATGGACGCGTCACGGCCTGTCCGGATCATCGGGCTGGGGAACTCATGGCGAGGGGATGACGCCGTCGGTCTCCTGGCGGCTCGCCGGCTGCGCGACCGTGTTGGTGGACCAGTTGCGGTGCTCGAAGCGGAGATGATTGGTGTGGATCTGCTGGACTTATTGAAGGATGCCAGGATGGTGATAGTGATCGATGCCGCGTGCAGTGGAGCAGCCCCCGGAACGATTCACCGCCTCGATGCGTCGGACTCTCCGATTGCACTACGATCGGAATCCCGGTCCACGCACGGGATGAATCCAGCGGAGACCATCGAGTTGGCCCGGGTGTTGGGAGTGCTCCCGCCGACGGTGATCGTCTATGGCATTGAGGTCGACGACACGGAGGTCGGTCATCCTCTCTCACCGGCGGTGGTACGGTCGGTGGAGGAGGTGGTCGAGCGGGTGGTTCAGGAAACCGAGGCGGCTGCATGCATGAATTTCACCTCATGACCCAGGTCGTCAAGGCGGTGGAAATCCGGCTGCGCGAAGCGCCCGGTGCCAAACCCCTGGTCATCCGGCTCAAGGTTCATCCGCGATCACATCTGCTCACCGATGATCCGGCCACGCTGCAAACAGCCTTTGCGCTGGCGGCGAACGGGTCGCCGGCCGGAGGTGCGGTGCTGGAAATCCTATCGGCATCCGGCGAGGGTTGGTGTGCATCGTGTGCGCGGCGCGTTCCTCTTGGTGCACCGAATGCCCCTTGTCCCTCTTGCGGTCAGAAGCTGGCGTCTCCAGAGGAAGGTCCGGAAGTCATCGTGCATGAACTGGTCGTGGAGGGCTGATGCAGGCGACTTCCATCCGACTGCGTGTGACGGTGACCGGTATGGTCCAGGGCGTGGGATTCCGTCCTTTTGTCCTGCGGCTGGCCGACGAACTGGGGGTGTCCGGCTGGGTAGGCAACGATCTGCAGGGAGTGACGGTTGAAGTGGAGGGCCCGGCGAGCCACGCGGATCGCTTCCTTGAGAGGCTGACGAGTGAGACCCCGCCATCGTGCCGGATCGACCACATCGTCTCTCAGGTCATTCCTCCGGAAGGAGGCAAATCTTTCGAGGTGCGGGACGGCGGCTCGGGAGGACCGAGGCACGTGACGATTCCGCCGGACTTGGCGCCCTGTGCCGACTGTCTGCGCGAACTGGGCGATGCCGACAACCGGCGCTATCGGTACCCGT
>CAYQDJ010000142.1:0-5478 GCA_964416255.1 uncultured Nitrospira sp.
GACCCATGACGGTCAGCTCCCGATCATTGCTGAACGTATGGAATTGACGGACGCCTTCCTGGGTATTCGGGTGGATATACCACTCATATTCGCCGCTCTTGCCTTCGGCGACAATCGTATCCGGATTCGTGGTGGTCGCCGCAGCCCCGGTGGTGCTGACCACCATGGCGGATCCGTGAATGTGAAGGCTGACCTCTTCGCCGCCTTCCAACTTATTGGTGAGCTTGATTTTAAGACAGTCTCCCTGGTTCGCTCGCAGCGTCAGCGGCTGGATCCACTGAGCTTGAACCCCCGGGATCACGGCTCCCGGATCAAACCCTTCCTTCTCACGCGCGTCTCGATTCTTCCCTTCTTCCTCCCGAACCTTATCCAGGTTTTCGTCCAGCACGTACATGTAGCCGGGATAGAAGTCGAGCCACTGATTGAGCGTGATCTCCACGTTGATTGCGGACACGTTGTACTGCCTGACCGGAGCCGTCGCGGGACACTTGCCGCCGCTCGTCTGGGCCACCGGTTCGACACGAGGATCCGAGACCAGCAACATGTCCTGTCCACCGGCCCCGTACTGGTGCATCATCGACTGCGTGTTGTACATGCCGGTGTTGATACTCTGCACCTGCGGATCATGTTGCATGTGATCCATAATGCGTTGATGCTGCTGTTCGACCATCGCCGACCGATCGGGCTTGCCTGCCATCGTGTCCTCGATGATGGTCTGCCCCTTCAACTGCTCCGCCCAGCCCGGGAGCTGATGATTCATGGCAACCGATTGGGTGGTGGCATGTCCCGCATGAGACGGAGCTTCAGCGGATGCCAGCGGAGCCCACAGTAGGGCCGCAGCTGCCAGCGCGCCGAGCATGCGGGTAGGAACACAAACCCGTGGCTTGTGATAAAACATGGACCGGCCTCCTTGGTGTGATGAATGGAACAAAAGCAAAACGGCTACATGAAAACGATGAAACGTGCTCTATGTTCGTCCCTTTTGTGATTCAAACAAAGGGAGAGGGTCATTAAGAATTGGCAAAGATACTGAACTGGCGGAGGGTCTGTCAACCCCTCGGATCCATCCTAGCCGCAAATACCGCTCATGAGGACTCACGATGAATTCCGCCGAGTCCCGCAGGGGCTGTCGCGGCACTTCACGGGCATCCGCCTGCGCAGCCGTGATAGCGTTCGCTCGCCTGGACGGTTTGTGAGATAATCCCGCCATGCTGCTCAAACGCTGGTTGGTCGGCGATCCACTCAAGACCGCGCAGGCGGCTCACGAGCGACTCTCGAAAACACTGGCGCTGGCGATTTTTTCCTCGAACGCGATTTCGTCCGTCGCCTATGCGACCGAGGAAATCCTCCTCGTCCTTGTCTTGGCCGGTACAGCAGCAGTGGCCTGGTCGATTCCCGTCAGCCTGGCCATCCTGTTTCTCGTGGCCGTGCTCACTATTTCCTATCGACAAATCATCTATGAGTATCCTGAGGGCGGCGGAGCCTACATCGTCGCCCGCACAAATCTTGGCGAAGTCCCGGCACTGATTGCAGCCGCGGCGTTAATGATCGACTATATCCTGACGGTCGCCGTAAGTGTCGCGGCAGGGATTGCAGCCATCACGTCAGCCATCCCCGTCCTGTTTCCCCACCGCGAGGCCCTGGGCCTCTTCGCCATCGCCTTCATTGTCGTCATGAACTTGCGGGGGGTTCGGGAGTCCGGACGGTTTTTTGCCGGCCCCACCTATTTGGCCATTGGTGCCCTGAGCCTTGTGGTGATCGTGGGGACCATTCGCTCGCTCACGGGGTCCGGAGGGAGTGGATCAACGCCTCCTCTGGCAAGCGTGGTTCCAATCCAAGAACTCACTTTGTTTTTGATTCTTCGCTCGTTTGCCGCGGGCTGCGCGGCGGTCACCGGAATGGAAGTGATCTCCAACGGGGTCAAGTCCTTCCGCCGACCCGAGTCTCGAAACGCCGCCGTGACAATGGTCTGGATGTCCATGATTTTGGCGTCATTGTTCATCGGCATCAGCTGGATGGCCTATCATTATGGGATCCTGCCCAAGGCGGATGAGACCGTCGTGTCGCAGCTCGCACGCCTGACGTTTGGAACCGGTTCACTGTATTACATGGTGCAAATGGGCACCATGATGTTGTTGGTGCTTGCTGCCAACAGCGCGTTCGCCGGGTTTCCCCAACTCTCCTCGATTCTGGCGCGTGACGGGTACATGCCGCATCAGATGGCGAGCTTCGGCGATCGATTGGTCTTTTCGAACGGCATTCTCATTCTGGGATTCTTCGCCTGCCTCCTGTTGGTCATCTTTCATGGAGATACCCATGCGCTGATCCCGCTCTATGCCACCGGCGTGTTCGTGTCCTTTACATTGTCCCAAGCCGGCATGGTGCTGCGGTGGCTGCAAAAGAAGGGACCGCACTGGAGAAAGAAACTGGTCGTGAATGGCATCGGCGCGGTCACCACCGGCATTGCCACGGTCATCATCGCCAGCACGAAATTCGTTCACGGGGCGTGGATCGTCTTTCTCCTCGTCGCCATCTTGATTATGATGTTCCGCAGCATTCGCTCCCATTATAAGGCCGTGGCAGAACAGGTCTCGCTCTCGCGAGACGCCCGTCCCCCTCGCCCACGACGGAATGTGGTCATTATTCCGATCGGCGGGGTCAATCGGGCCGTGGTGCGTGCCGTGGATTATGCGAGAAGCCGCGGGGGCGATGTACGGGCCATCTTGGTGGATGTCGATAAAGAAGAAACGGCTCTGGTGGAAATCAAATGGGCTCAGTGGGGCTGCGGCGTCCCGCTGATCGTGCTTCCCTCGCCTTATCGATCCATTCTGGGTGCGTTGCTTCAATACATTGAAGAGCACCTGGACAAGGACCCCGAATGTTGGATCACCGTCGTGGTTCCGGAAATCCTGCCGGCTCGATGGTGGCAGAATATTCTCCACAACCAGCGGGCCTTGCTCTTGAAGGCTGCCTTACTGTTCAGGGACCGCGTGGTGCTGACCGACGTACCGTTCCATCTCACGAGGTAGGCGCCCATGAACGATCGAATAATTCCGGCGCAGCTCTTTCTGCACCTCATACTCGTCATATCGGGACTGCTGTGGCCGTCGACACACGGGCTGGCTTTTCAGATAGTAACGCCCGCCGACGGCAGCACGGTTCGCTCGGGGCAGACAGTGACGGCCTCAGTCGATCTGGGCTCGGACAGCGGAATCGTGAACGTTCGGTATTACTGGTATCCCGAGCTGGCCGAAACGTTGGTCCAGCAGGACGACTCCGAGGCGTCGAGCATGCCGCCGCAAGATCGCCTGGGCGACGATCGGTTTTTCCAGCGAGACAGTATCGCGGGTGCACCAGTCGTGTCCGTGGCCGCCTTATCGGCTGGATCCGATCAGTCCCCGCCATTCGGGGGAGCCCTGCCCGTTCCCAAGGCCGCCGTCGGTCCCACGCGGCTCCTCGCGGTCGCTGAGGTATCACGCGGCCGACTGGGCACCCGGACGGTCTTTGATGAAGTCATCGTCCGAGTGGCGCCCGATGCTGCCTTGCAGACCATCGACTTTGAAACAGACAAGCCGCTTCAATTGGGCCGTGCGGGCCAATCATCGGCCTTTGGGCACGTGGACTCGATGGGCAAGATTTTTGACCTTCCCGTCGTGGGCGATTATGAAGACGGAATCGTCCGCCCCTTGAACTCTCCTTCCACCGGAACGAGTTACCACTCCTCGGATCCCAATGTCATCAGAGTCTTGAGCGGCGGGATGTTGCAGATCGTCGGAAATGGTAAGACCATTTTACAGGTGACTAATCAAGACAAACACGCGTTCCTCGATGTCGATGTGAATGTGAACGACGAACCGAACGAACCGCCGGTAGCCGACGCCGGACCCAACCGGACGGTAAAGGCCGGGTCCAAGGTCAAACTCAGCGGCCTCAAAAGCCGCGACCCCGAAGGCGAGGCGTTATACTATAGCTGGAGCCAAGTGCGGGGGAGCAAAGTCTCGCTGCTGGACGTCAACGGACCTGAAGCCTCGTTTCAAGCCCCCCATGTGTCGGAAGCGCGACTGTTTCGATTCAAGCTGCGCGTCACCGACAAGAAGGGGGCGGACAGTCTGCCGGCGTTTGTCAACGTCACCGTCGAGCCGTGACCGCCACGAACCACCATTCGCAGCGCCGCGTCCAACCTCCTGGCCTCCGCAAAGCCCCGTTACACTCGTGTCAACCGTACCGGCCCATACAGATTTCGAGCCTGTTCAAGTTCCTTCACATGGCGACGGAGCCCCGCCCCCAATGCGGAGGGGAGGACATGCTCTCGGAAGGTCGCGCTTCGATCCGCGACCATCTCGATGGCCGCCTCCAACTGCTCCACCATTCGGCGGCCTGAGCCGGTCAGCCAGCCGAGATGATGATCCGCATAACGTAAGTCTTGGAGTGAATAGCGAACGGACTCGACTTCTTCGAGACAGCGAAGTCGGGCGCGCTGCAGATCCCGCATCGTCAACCTGGCTCGCTTCCAGCGTCCTGCACCGCCCTGGCCGCCCCCCCAGGCTGATAAGCGTTCGAACAGGAGGGCCCCCACGGTAAACGTAAACGTCGCGTGCAGAATGCCGCGCACGGGACGCAGGCTCCGCCGCCACGGTGAGTAGAATATCTGCTGATTGTGATCACCATGATACAGGATGTGCTTGCGCAGCAGCAGATTGAGATGATGGTGGCTGTTTTCATGCATTAAATCGTCCATCAAGTCCAAATCATCTCGCTGGTAACAATTGAGGAAAGACAACCCCGGACGGTGGCGATAGCTGAAGCTGACGACTCCTTTGGCTTTGAGCGGGATGATTCTTGTGGTCAGCAGAGCCAGCACGTCCTGGCCGGCCGGCCAGGCCTCCCGAATGGTGGACCATGCTCGTCGGATTCGTGCCACCTGCACCGGGGCCGTCGCGACGACTCTGCTCGGTTGCCGATCGCGGCCATACACCAAGGTCGGCCCCACCGTCACCGGCCCCCGGACGGTCTCCACTGCAACCGCCGTGGCGTCGCGAGTCCAAAGCCACTCGCCCGTCCCGCTCCGGTCCGTCCACAGAGGAGAGCGCAGCCCACCAACATAAACCGCAATCCTCGTCGCCTCAATTTCAAACCGCACTCTCCCGCCGGTTCGTTTCAGGCCGGCGGCCACCTCGCGAGGAGGAAGACAGCGCTCACCTGATGTTCCGATCGGCACAGTTCCGGCTTCTTCGGCCCGCTCAAAGTGGTCGCGGAGCAGCCCGGGGACAACCCACCGCCGCGTCTTTCGCTGACGGCACCACTTCACCGAACGCGCGGGATCCAACAACAGAGCTTCCTGCGTCAGGTCTTGGGCCAAACGTTGACACAGGCGGATGAGCCTCGTTTCCAGACCACCGGGACGGGGGCGCCCCTGCGGGAACAGGTCGTCGAGATAACTGTCTTCAAAAAATGTGTCCTCGCACTCAGCGAACAACT
>CAYQDJ010000143.1:0-5469 GCA_964416255.1 uncultured Nitrospira sp.
CGCTCCGACAAGCTTGGCCGCAGGGTTCCGCGTCCAATCGGACGGGCTCGCCCCTGGGCCCCGGCCAGGCGCTGCCGGACGGCACTCGTCGGTCGGGTTCATCCTTGCCATGCAGGCCTTGCCGGCTGTGGTGTTCTTTGCCTCGTTGATGGCGGGCCTCTACTATCTCGGTGTCATGCAAGCCATTGTGGGGCTGTTCGCCCGATTGTTCTGCCGGACCATGGGCTTGTCGGGCGCTGAAGCGCTGTCGGGCGCGGCCAACATCTTCCTCGGCTCGAGGCGGGCTTGATTGTGCAACCCTACCTTTTGGCCATGCCGCGATCGGAGCTGTTGCTGGTCCTGACCTGCATGATGGCCACCGTCGCCAGCACCGTCATGGGCATTTATGTCGCGGCGTTGCAGTCTGTCGTACCGCAGATTGCCGGCCATCTCATTTCGGCTTCTGTGATTTCCATCCCCTGCGCGGTGCTCATCAGTAAATTATCCATGCCCGAAGACGACCAGCCTGCGACGTTGGGCGCCGTTCCGTCCGGATCAGCCGTCCATGACGCTGCGGCTATCGGCGGCGATCGTGCCGCCAGGCCATCCAATCTCATTGTGGCGTTGATCGACGGGGCAGGGCAGGGCGTGAAGATGGCGGTGGGGATCGGGGCGCTGCTGATTGTGTTTCTCGGATCGGAAGCGCTCGTGGATCTCGCTCTGGGGCAGGTGCCCCTGCCGGACGGAACGGCGCTTTCGGTGACGCGAATGTTGGCCTGGCTCACCTGGCCCTTCGCGGTGCTGCTCGGCCTCCGTCCGGATGAATGGCGGATCGGCTCGGAGTTGCTGGGGGCGCGCTTTGTTGAAACCGAAGTGGCGGCCTATTTCAAATTGGCCGCGGTGCAGTCGGCCAATCCGCCCGCGCTCTCGGTCCGCTCCCTCACGGCAGTGACCTATGCCTTATGCGGGTTCGTGCCCGTGGCCAGCATGGGCATTTTCGTCGGAGGGCTGTCCGCCTTGATGCCGGCTCGGGCGAAAGACCTGTCGTTGCTTGGATTGCGCGCGCTCTGGACCGCCTCCCTCGCGACCCTCCTTACCGGATACATCGCCGGCGTCCTGGCTGGGTAGCAGGCTATTCGCCGGTTGCCTCACCGGCATCCGAAGCGTAGGCTTGAGCCGTTATGCTCGACTTGAAGATTCCTCCCTTGGCGGTCGTCCTCGTTGTCGGGGCGATCATGTGGCTGATGGCCTGGGTCCTGCCGGAATACGGATTCGACATGCCGTACCGCAGACTGATGACGCTGATTGTGGCCGGGGCCGGATTCGTTGTGGCGGCGTGGGGCGTAGCGGCGTTTCGGCAAGTGGGGACGACGGTCAATCCCATGAAGCCGGAGTCTTCGTCGACCTTGGTGGCCTCCGGGATCTATTCGTTCACGCGCAATCCGATGTACCTCGGTTTTCTTCTCGCGCTGCTGGCCTGGGCGATCTACCTGTCGCATCCGGCGGCCTTCCTCGTGCTTCCTCTCTACGTATGGTACATGAACCGGTTCCAAATCCAGCCCGAAGAACGGGCGCTCGCCTCGTTGTTCGGCGAGGCGTTCAGGACCTACGCCTCCCGGGTGCGCCGATGGCTCTGATGGCACATGGGGCGTCCGGCTGGACTCTCACAGGTCTATGGACTGTTCGATGACCACGTTGGCTGAGCGGATGCTACGCCATGCTGCTCTTATGCTAGACGGCCGGAGGTCCGAGTGACTCCCTATGTCGTGGGAGTACTGCTTGCTGTGGCGGTGGCCGCTCTGGGCAGAGTCACACGATTCGACCAGGACCGCAGTTTCTATTCGACCATTCTCGTCATCATTGCGTCGTACTACATTCTCTTCGCGATCCTCGGAGATTCCACTAGCGCGCTGGTCGGTGAGACGGCGATTGCCATTATCTTTTCAGCGGTAGCCTTGTTCGGCGCTCTGCGTTTCCCGTTGCTGGTTGGAATCGGGATTGCCGCTCATGGCCTCTTTGACCTAGTCCACCATTTCATCATTGAGAATCCCGGTCTCCCGCCCTGGTGGCCGGGCTTTTGTATGAGCATCGATTTACTGTTGGGAGTCTGGGTCATTGGACTCTTTCGCTCTCGCCGGACCAATACGGTAGCGATATCTCCCAACTGAGAAGAAAGAATGCCGATGGCCGATGCGGACCTGGTTGAACAGGAACTGTCTGCGGCCGAGGCGGCGTGGAAGATCGGCAATGACGGCAAGGCGCGCGTCTGTGCGCGGCGGGCTGTGGCGCTCGCGCACGAGGCGTGGCTGGCGCGTCACTCCATTCAAACAGGATCCTTGGATGCGATGGGCCATCTCCGCCGGATTCAGACGGACGAGTCCGTGCCACATTCAGTCCGCCAGGCCGCCGAGCGCCTGACCACTTCCGTTACCCGCCGGGACTGCGCACCTTTCACCAGCAATCCCATGGACGACGCCCGAATGATCATCGCGTACCTGACGGCGGACTGATGGCGCAACGAGCTATCGATGGAGCTGTTCCATCGTGCATTGCTTCGGTGACTTGTCCGGCCGAAATCTGATGAGCTTGGTGCCATGGCGAAAGCGATCATCTGTGACATGGTCGAAACTGACTTCCACGACGAGTTTAGGCACGAGCGGCTTCCATTGAGCAGACCGCTCCGTTGACCAGCGGCTTGGCCCGCCCGGCGCATTCCCGGTAAACCCCGGCTCCTGGATCAGCTGTTCAAGCGTCTTGGTCAGGGAGGGTTTCTCGGCCTTGGCAATGCCGGACGTAAACCCGACATGGTTCAGACGCCCGTTTGTGTCATACAGGCCGAGCAGGAGGGAGCCCACTTCTTGTGAATTGGTGCCGTACCGAAACCCGCCCACGACGCAATCGGCGGTCCGGAGGGCCTTATATTTCTGCATCACCCGTTCGCCCGGCACATACAGGTCGGTGTTCTTTTTGGCCACGATGCCATCGATATACCAACCGGACGACTGGAGCCATTCCATGGCTTCCTTCAGGGAATCCGTTTGTGGCGACAGTTTGACGGTGGTGGTTTTTGCACAATACCTCTTCCAGAACTGCTCCAGCATCACCCGGCGCTCAGACAACGGAACCGACATGACATTCAGGCCTTGTTCTGTCTCAAGGATGTCAAAGATCACAAAGGTCGCCGGTTGTTTCTGCGCCAGCATGTTCACCCGGCTTGCCGCCGGGTGCAAGCGCATCTGGAGATCCGAAAACGAATAGCCGCTCTCACCTTCGACCAATAACTCTCCGTCGAGGACGAACGTCTTGGCGGCCAGGTTCTTGAGATGGTTTACGATGTCCGGGAAATAGCGCTCCAGCGGCTTGCCGGACTTGGACCGCAATGTCACCCTGTCGTCTTGTTTCTCGCCCAGGCAGCGGAAGCCATCCCACTTCGGTTCATACCGCCACTCGTGTCCCTCAGGCAGCCGATCGACGAGACGCGCTTCCATCGGGACGATCTTGGGGCTCCGCGCCATGGCTGCGAATCCTTTCTTGCATCGACTTCGGCAGGCGCTGCTTCGGCCAGGCCTGCTGGGTTGGCTGGCGTTGGATTCGTTTCTCCACCGTCGCCATGTCGAATTGGTCCGCGCTTTCTAATTTGGCGAGCTCGCGCCATTCAAGCGGCACGGCCACCGGCATTCCGGGCCGTGCGCGCAGGGAATAGCCGGCGATACCGGTGGCGGTGTAATCGTTCCGGAAAAAGTCGATGAGGATTTTTCCTCTGCGCTTCGCCTTGATGATCGTGGCCACGTAGGTGTCCGGCGCCTCGGCGACCATCTGATGGGCAAACGCGGACGCCCAGCCTTTGACCTCCTCCCACCTACTAATAGGTGCCAGCGGCACGACGACGTGCAGGCCCTTGCCACCGGTGCATTTCAGAAAACTGCCCAATCCTGCTTGCGTGAGCCGCTTCCTGATTTCACGCGCGGCGTTCTTCACCTCCGAGAACGCCACGCTGGGATCCGGGTCGAGATCGAAGATCATGCGGTCCGGCGTATGGATGCTCCCAATGGTGGCGCCCCAGGGGTGAATCTCAATGACGCCCATCTGGATCATCTCCATGATCCCCTTGATGTCCTTCACATAAATGTACTTGTAGCTGCGGCCTTTATGATCCCAGGCAAACGGGTAGACATCCGCGCCGAGACCGAATCTGACATTACGCTGATAAAAGCAGTCGGCCTTGATGCCGCTGGGACATCGCACCACGGTGATGGGGCGGCTCTGTATGTCCCGCAAGAGGAGCGGCGCGACGGCCGCATAATAGCGAGCCACATCTCCTTTAGTGATGGGTCCCTCTTCGTACACCACGCGGCCGGGATGCGTGATGGTCACACCATGCAAGATGAGGTGTTCTTCAGCCGATGCGTTCTTCTTCACTGGGTGACCTAGCTCTGTCAATTCCCGAAGCCTGGTGCCAATTGACTGACTCTCTCAACGGCCGGTCCCTCAATTACCTATATACCTAAACCAGTCCGGCCACCCGCTAGGCAGCTGCCTAGCCCACATGATTCACGAGCGCTTCTGCTGCAATCTCGGCTTCGCCGCTGCGACAAGCCTGGATGCGCCGGCCAACGGTTGCTTTCCTGCTGGGTCAGCCCTACTGTGGTAGCCGACTTTTCACGTCCTCAGGCAAGGAGGCTGCCATGGCGCACATGCTGAACGGCAAAGCGGCACGCGGTCAACGTACGGGGCCTCTTTGTGGCCATCCAGGCGGCAGTGCAACACATGACCGACGGCGGCCGCATCGTGAACATCGGCAGCATCAACAGCCACTACGTGCCCTCTGCCGGCGGCGCGCTCTATGCGCTTACCAAGGCGGCGGTGGCGAGACTGACCAAAGCGCTCGCACGGGACCTTGGCCCGCGCGGGATCACGATCAACAATGTGCAACCAGGCCCAACGGAGACCGACATGACCCGCGACGGGAGAGTTCGCGAAGGTGGCTCGCGACTACACGGCGCTCAAGCGCTACGCCAAACCGGACGAGATTGCCGACTTCGTGGCCTATCTGGCCGGCCCAGGGGCGAGCTTCCTTACCGGCGCCAGCCTGGCCATCGACGGCGGCTACGCCGCCTGAGATCGGTCCGATTGAATGATCAGACTTCGACAGGTCCTGATCCGGCCTTTAGAGGCAATACATCACGTAGAAGGCGATTCCCAGCGCGATCCACCCCGTGGCAACTGCCAAGTTCTTGATGACGGCGGGTCCGAACAGGGCTTTCAGGAGGGCATGAGAATTCACCGCCTCAAGGCACACTGGTGGCTCGGCCAGGCACTTCCAATTCTTTCTTCCACCATGAATCCAAACCAGCGCCCAGGTGAGACTGACGGGGATTACTAAATAGTATTTGAGAAGCGGATCCATCATTTGACACCGTCCTTTTTTTTCAGAAGGCGAGGTCAGCCTCGCCCTGCTTATGGTCCAACGCCCAATCGGCGCGCGGCGAC
>CAYQDJ010000144.1:0-5347 GCA_964416255.1 uncultured Nitrospira sp.
GCCCATGATTTATCGCCTAGCACCTTCGAACGGATTCAGGCCCTACGGCGGGCCGTGTACACCAGTCAAGACTACCAAGAAGGGATTCGCGCCTTTCTCGAAAAGCGGGCCCCCATCTTTACCGGCAAGTAAGACAAGAACGCACAGCCAGGCGACGCTGACTCTCCATGCGAATTGCCCCGCCTCCGCCTCGCGTGGAGCGGATCCCTCACGGGATCCGCTCAGCAGCGTTCGATCGGCATGGCTGGGAGTAGTTAGACCTTCACCCTCTCAATCGTGACCGGCACGGGACGGCAGACCGTATTGCACACAGGGGAACGAGCCTGCGCATAGGCGAGGAGATCGTCCAATTCCCGCTCGGTGCAATCCGCCTTGACGTGCAGCTTGATGCGGATGGCCTCATAACCCGGCGTAATGGTCTCGTCAAGTCCGATCAGCCCACGGACGTCGATGTCGCCGTCGAGGTCGGTCGACAACTCCTCGATGCGAATGCCGCGAGCCGCGGCATGGAGCACGAAAGTCGTTGTGACGCACCCCGCCAACGCATGGAGGAGAAACTCGACCGGATTGGCCCCTTCATTGTTGCCCAGGAGGACCGGCGGCTCCCCGTTGACGAACTCGAACGGCTCCGGACGCGAATCATCCTCGCGTCCGGCCCCATAGAAACTCTTGATGGTCGATCGATTCACCCCTCCGTCGACCCACGTGTTCTGCGTGCGAAATTGGAACCGGCCCAGCGAGGGCTGGCTCTTGATCGCGTCGATGGTCGCACCCATCTGTTGCGTGTCCAATCCATTCAATCTGACGGTGGTCTGCGTGGTCATGGTGGCTCCTCCTTCGATGTGTCGCGCGCCCCATGCGCGCAATCTGCTCGCGGGTATCTCAAGAGGCGTGCCGCGGAACGATCACGAGCAACTCCTCATGATTTCAAGCCATTCCTCGCAGCAACTCCAGCGCGAGACTCTCGGGATCTCACGATTTACGAAAACTCGGAACCGGATTGAGGAGAGTTCGTGAATACTGAAACGTCACAATGCTCGGGGCTCAATGCTCATCATGACACTCTGAGTTTTATTGCTCGGCGAACTCTTGACGCAGCAAGCGGGTGAAATTGGTACTGGTAGCGATCAGACCGATGTGACTCAGTGCTTGGGGATAGTTCCCCAGAAAGAGGCCGCTGCCCGGATCGATCTGTTCGGGGAAAAGGCCAGGGAATTGGCCCGGGTGCAGAGCGTTGAACTGGCAAAGCCTGCTGGCGCCGAGATCAACCGAACGGCGCATCGCCCGACAATTCGACCAGCAGCATTTGCCCCGACACACCCCGGCCCCGGAGACCATGGGCAATGTCTTTGAGCCACTGTACGAGTGGACCGGTGTGAGCGGTGGGTGGAGACAGGATTCCTCTCGTTCGCGCATCACCGCCGGCCTGGCGGCCTTCCTGGCCATTCCGCTTCTCGTGGGCTGGCGTCTCAGCTCGCGATAGGTGCTTCTTACTCGAGAGACCTCGCACGGCAGGTCTACATTACATACCGAATTAGGTACCGGGGCCGGCTTCCGGCGTCCGATTCGACTTCTCCGCCACCGGTTGGTCTCGCGTGAGCGACACCTCGTCGTCTTCGTGGTGCAGGGTGAGGCCGTCGCCCTTGAGGAGCGCATATCGGGTGGTGGCGCGGTTCGCATCCACCTCGAGCACCTGACCGTAGAAGATCAGTTGAAAGCGGAGCCGCTCCAGGACGCGGGGGATTCGCGGCCGAAACCGTAAGCGGCCCGTGTAGTCCTGAAGTCCCGCGAACCCGTACACGAAGATCATCCACACGCCGCCCATCGCGGCAATGTGGCATCCATCCCGCACGTTTCCCGCGACATCGCCCAAATCCATCAGCGCAGCCACACGGGCGTATTCGACGGCCTTGTCCATGTCGCCCACTTCGGCTGCAATGATGCTCTGAATGCATGCCGACAACGAGGAGTCGCCGGTGGTCAGTGGATCGTAAAACTCAAAGTTTCGTTTCTTCAGGTCGGCCGAGAATTCATGGGGCAGGAGCAGCATCGCGAGGACCACGTCCGCCTGCTTGATGACCTGGTGCCGGTAAATCGTCAGCGGATGGTAATACAACAGCAAGGGAAACTTGTCCGGCGGAGTACGGCTGAGATCCCAACGCTCCTGCTCCAGAAACTCATCGTCCTGCGCGGTAATGCGAAACCTGGTGTCATAGGGAACGTACATCCCTTCCGCTGCCCGTTCCCATTCGGCGACTTCGCTGGGGCGCAACCGAGTGGTATGCACCAGCGCCGTATACAATTCGGGGCGGCGATCGCGCAAGGTGTTGACCGTGTGCGCGGCGAAGCGAAGATTTTCCCGTGCCATGAGATTGGTATAGGCGTTGTTGTCGACCACGGTATTGTACTCGTCGGGACCGGTGACGCCGTGGATGCAGAATTTGCCGTCACGCCGGGACGAGTAAAACCCCAGGTCGGCCCATAATCGAGCGGTCTCCACCAGCATCTCCGCTCCCTCATGATAAAGAAATTCTTCATCCCCAGTGGCTTGCACGTATTTCTTCAAGGCATACATGATGTCGGCATTGATGTGGTATTGCGCGGTGCCTGCCGCGTAGTAGGCGGAGGCTTCTTCTCCGTTGATCGTCCGCCACGGAAACATCACGCCTTGGACATTGAGTTCGCGGGCCCGTTCCCGCGCCTGATCCAGCAAGCCGTACCGAAAGCGCAGCAGATTCTTGGCCACCCGCGGGGCCGTGTAGATGAGGAAGGGCAGGAGATAAATCTCCGTATCCCAAAAATAATGACCTTCATAGGCTTGGCCGGTCAGCCCCTTGGCCGGGACACCGGTGATATCGGCGCGCGCCGACGCCTGCAGGACATGAAAGAGATTGAAGCGGATGGCCTGTTGCACCTCCGCGGTCGAGCGCGGCGTGTTCTCCGAATCGGTCGTGATTTCGACGTCGCTGCGGTCCCAAAAATCCTGCATGTACCGCTCCTGGCACTGCAAGATCTCCTCAAATCCTTGTTCGACGGCACGGTCGACCGTCCGTTCCACGCGGGCGCACATTTCATCCGGCGGAGCCGTGTGGCTCGTGTGATAGCCGATGAATTTCACGAGCGTGATGGTTTGGCCCGGTTTCGCCGTGAGGCTCGCGACCACGCTCCCAGAATCATCGCCGTGCTGGGTGTGCCAGGAGACCTGGCCGTCCGTCTCCAACCGGTGGTCGATGGCACAGGACAGCGTCATCCCGCTCTTCTCCGTGGCATGGCACAGGACGATGCGCTGATCCCGCGCGTAACTCTTGCGGGGGCGCAAAACCTTGCCGGTGAAGACCGTCGACTGCCGCGGATCATGGCGGACACGCCTGGGGCCCAGCTCGTTCGCGATCATTTCCGATGAGAGGACCACCGGGGCCTCGGCGTTCAGCAGCGTCACCTGGTAGAACATCGCGGCCACATGCCGGTGGACGAAGGAGACGAGACGGCGGGACTTGATCTGCACTTGTTTCCCGGCCGCCGTTTCCCACAACACTTCCCGATCCAGCGTGCCGGATTTCATGTTCAGGCGGCGGTCGAAACTCAGCACATGGGCATGCGGAAGCCAGAAGGGCTCGTCGTCGACGTACAACTTGATGATTTTCGTATCCGTCACATTGAGGATCGTCTGTCCCGTCGTGGCCAGCCCATAGGCCTCTTCGGGGTAGAGGATGTCCCAGGTTTCAAAGAAGCCGTTGATGAAGGTGCCCTGCTGGCCGATCGGACCGCCCTCTTCAAAACATCCGCGCATGCCGAGATAGCCGTTCCCGATCGCAAACATGGTTTCCCCTTGTTCTAAGAGATCGGGCATGAACCGCTTTTCGATGATGTGCCACTCGTCGGCAGGATAGATGTGGGGGGCCGGCTCAAAACGGGGTCGATGGATCATGACGCGCTCGGATCAACGGGTGAGAAATCCTCGGGAAGCAGTTCTGTCAAATCGTCCACGACGAGGTCGGCCCCCTGCCGGCGCAACGTCTCGGCCTGGCGATGGCGGTCGAGCGCGATGACCAGCCCGAAGCCGCCGGCTCGGCCGGATTCAACCCCGACTTGGGAATCCTCAATGACCATCGCCTGCGCGGGGGTCACGCCGAGCCGGCGAGCCGCTTCCACAAAGGGATCCGGAGCCGGCTTGCCCCGGAGTCGCAGACGCTGGATCTCGACGCCGTCGACACGCGTCTCGAACAACGACGTGAGCCCCGCGATCTTCAGGACTTCCTTGCAATGCTTGCTGGAGGACACGACCGCCGTGGTCATCCGGCGCGCGCGGACGAACCGGAGGAACGTCACGCTGCTGTCGAAGACGATCACGCCCTGTTCCCGCAACTGCGTTTCGAAATACCGGTCCTTCTTGTTGCCCAATCCATAAATCGTCTCCTGGTCGGGACCGTCGTCCTCGGCCCCCCAGGGCAGATCGAGGCCGCGGGATTCCAGAAAACTTTTGACTCCTTCGTAACGCGGTTTGCCGTCCACATAGGTGCGATAGTCGTGATCGAGGTCGAACGGCTTGACTGCCGTCCCCGTGCGGGCGGTGTAGCCGGTCAGGTACGCATCGAACAGTTGCCTCCAGGCATGCGCATGAACGACCGCCGTTTTGGTGAGCACTCCGTCGAGGTCGAACAGCACCGCGTGAAAGCGGCTCCAGTCAATGGCGTGCGGTTGTCGAGTCATCGGCGGCGTCCCGTCCCATTCCAGACATCTCCGTGATCGATGCCTTTCTCCCTTATAGGTTCACAGGTCCGCTTGTGCAACTGGTTCTTGCGGGGCGCCGGACTGCGTGGATGGACGGCGGGCGGTCAGACGAGCTGCTGCCTGATCGAGGCGTGGATACAGCGGTAGAGCTGGTCCACCGCCGATTCCTTCGTGAGCAGCATGGACGCGCCGGCGGCCTTCATGGCGTCTTGGTTGCCCCCCTCGGAATTGACCGACAGCCCGATCACCACGGTGTCGGGGTAGCGGGTCTTGATCCATGCGGTGGCTTCGATCCCGCTCATCCTGGGCATGTTGATGTCCATCACGACCACGGAGGGGCTCAGCCGCTCCACGTGCACGACCGCTTCTTCTCCGTTGGACGCTTCGCCCACGACTTGCACGTCGGTATAGGTTTCCAATACGCTCCGCAATCCCTGCCGCATCATCGCGTGGTCGTCCACCAGCAGCACGCGGATCACCGCCGGTGGGACGTCGCACTGATGTCGATGCGGCGCATCGGAAGGCGGTGACGGGTGGAGCAACGGCGCGTCAGACGGCACGTCCGGCCTCCGTGCACCATCCGACTGAGGAGCGTGCCCTCGCGGTTGCAGGGTGC
>CAYQDJ010000145.1:0-5293 GCA_964416255.1 uncultured Nitrospira sp.
GAAGAGGAAAGCGGGGCCATCATGGACCGGGCCCTCGAGTTGGGTGTCAATTTTTTTGACACGGCGAATGTCTATGGATGGAAAGTGGGCGAAGGTTGGACCGAACGCATTCTCGGCCGGTGGTTCGCTCAAGGCGGCGGCCGGCGAGACCGCGTCGTCTTGGCGACGAAAGTCTACGGCCGGATGGGCGAGGGACCGAATCAGGCGCGTCTCTCGGCGCTGCACATCAGACAGGCCTGCGAAGAAAGCCTGCGGCGCTTACAAACGGACCACATTGATCTGTATCAGATGCACCATATCGACCGGAGCACCACCTGGGATGAAGTGTGGCAGGCGATGGAACAATTGGTCCGGGAAGGAAAAATCCTGTATGTCGGCAGCAGCAACTTCGCCGGGTGGCACTTGGTCCAGGCACAGGAATCGGCCCGCCGCCGGCATTTTCTCGGGCTCGTTTCCGAACAGAGCCTCTACAATCTGACCGATCGGATGATCGAACTGGAAGTGATCCCCGCCTGCGAGGCCTATGGGATCGGGTTGATCCCCTGGAGTCCGTTGGCCCGCGGGTTACTCGCCGGTGCACTGATGCCGGCTCAGGTCGGGCGGCGGGCCGATCCCGATCTGAAAAAGGCGGTGGACACTCATCGACCCCGGTTGGAAGCCTATGAGGACTTGTGCCGGGAGCTGGGAGCGCAACCCGCGGATGTCGCGGTGGCATGGCTGCTTCATCAACCGGCCGTCACCTCGGTGATCATCGGGCCTCGAACCAAGAACCAGTTGGAGGGGTCCCTGCGGGCACTGAAGCTGTCACTCGACCGCGACACACTCAAGCGGATTGACACGATCTTTCCGGGACCCGGTGGAACTGCACCAGAAGCCTATGCCTGGTAACGCTGAGACGGGTATGCACGACCAAAAGGAGGGGCTATGAAGAACGTCGAGATGAACATGGACGGCGCGATACTGACAATCCGGGTGGATCTCTCGAAAGAATTCGGCCCATCCGCTTCCGGTAAAACCATCATCATCGCCTCAACCGAAGGGAACGTGACCATCCCGGATCGGACGGAGAAAATCGGGCTGAACGTGTACCGCAAGAAGTAATCAAACGGAGGCCCCTCGGGATCGACGGTTACGACGCTCTGAAACGGTCATTGCGAGGAGCTAATCCTCACATACTGCCATCAGCTGTGGATATTTCGGGACCACCTTCGCACGCCCGCCACGTCCAGAGAGGCCTTTCAAAGTTGTCAAGACGCAATGACAGGTAATGTGGAAAAAAGTTGGTTAGGCCAAACAGGCCACAACATATAGTGGTCAACTAGTGGATCTACCAATGCCTAATAAATAGGCAGTTTGCAAGATGCCCCCCTGAAATCAGGCCGCCGCTGGTGCGGAGCCAAACTTGTTCACAGAGTTATCCACAGAAGATGGGGACCGAGCAGTTTTGTGCCAGCGCGCGGAGGGCTGGGAACGCGGGAGCCAACCACGTAGAGGAGGAGCCGCATGAGCAGTAGCCCCACCATTCGGCCGGTCGAGCCTCACCCATCTGCGCGTGCGCGGGTACTGGCGACTGGATTGTTCGGCTTGATGGCGCTCCTCTTCCTGGTGGCGGTCATCGAGGAGAGCGCGTACCCCCAACTTTCCTGGCTCCGGGCGTTTGCCGAGGCGGCCATGGTCGGAGCGTTGGCCGACTGGTATGCCGTGACGGCGCTCTTTCGGCGGCCGATGGGACTTCCGATTCCCCATACCGCCATCATTCCTGCCAACAAGGACGGGATCGCCGCCAGGATCGGCAGTCTGACCCAACGACAGCTCATGACGCCGGCGAGTCTCGCCATGCTCATCGGCTCCTGGCGCATCCCTGAGGAACTGACGGAGGCGCTGCTCGATGAGAAGCGGCGGCGGACCGTGGTCGAGGAAGGCGTGCGCCTGCTCGTCCGCCTGCTCGACGCGTGTGAGGATGCCGCGATGCAGCGTGTCCTTCGCGAACTCGCCGCAAAGCTCCTGCGCGGCGTCTCCCTGGCCCCGCTTGCCGGGCGGCTGTTGTCGGCCTTTCTCCGCAGCAGCCGGCGCGACCGGTTGGTGAGCGACGCGTTGTCGGCGCTCGGAGACGCGGTGGAGGCGAATCGAACGCACTTGTGCGGCTTGATTGCGGAGAAACTGCCGCTGGCCAGGCTGTTGAGTCTCATCAAGTTGGACGACCATGTGGCCAACAAAGTGTTGGATGCCCTGCTGGCGGCCTTGTCCACCATGAAGGACGATCCACATGATGCGATGCGGGTCCACGCCATCGAGCGTGTGGAGCGGTTGGCTCGGTGGCTCATCGAAGCCGATGACGCGTCGGCCAAAGAAGACGCCTTCAAAGAGAAGGTGTTGGCCTACGAAACCTTGCGGGAGTTCTTCGACGAATCCTGGCATGAATTGAAGCAGTGGATCTTGGATGATGTGCAGCAGCAGGACCGATCGGAGATCCGGACCTATCTGGACGCTGCGCTCGCGGACCTCGGCCGCACCCTCCAAACGGACGCCGAATTACAGGCGGTGCTCCATGGCGGGGTGCAGGGTTTGGTCGAGAACCTCGCAGCGCGTCATAGCGACAAGATCGGCGAGTTGGTCGCCAAGACAATTCGAGAGTGGTCGGTCACCCATATGGTGGACACGATCGAGCGGGAAGTGGGGAAGGATCTGCAGTTCATTCGAATCAACGGCACTCTCGTGGGCGGCCTGGTGGGCCTCGGTCTCCATGCGGCGGCCAGACTGCTGCTGGAGCATGCCACGTGATCGCAAGGGATCACATCCGTGTCCGCACGATCCGGCGGCCTTGCGGCACATTTATTTTTTTTAACACGGGCCGGTTCTCTTGACTGAGTGGCGCCTCGGGCATATGGTGACGGGGTGGGGGGAGTTAACGCCCCGAGGGAATATGGTTCATCAGGGGATCAAGCGCTGAGGATGGTGTGCATGCCCAGCTCGCACTGGGAAGCCTAAAGTCCTCCCACGATCTCCGCCGTACCTGCTGATCCTCGGTAGGTGCGTGCTCCTCCCACTCAAACCATCCGGCCACCGGCACAAATCCAAAGGTCCATCAAATTCAAAGGTCCAAAGGGTCCTTGACAGCTCGCCGCCGAATGACTAGTCTCCGGCCAACGGTTCCTGTGGACCCGCCCCGCAGCGGGACGGGCAAAACCGCGTGAACCCATGCATGTACTGTGATGTGAGCCGCCGCCTGACTCCCGCGATCGCCGTTCTCCACACAGTTCATTTCCCGTCTCGGCGCCGGCGGATCGACTCGTCCGAACGCCGCGGCCTCATGAGCATCATCGGCGGTTCGTTGCCCGCCGTACCGATTTGTGATACCAAGGGCAGCACACGTCGCCATTGTTGAGAGGATGAATGGGTAAGAACGTCTCGCCCCGCTCTAAAATCGTCGGTGCATCATCCACCTCGTCGACCGCTGCAGCCGCCTCCGCCAAAACCGCCGCAGAAGTGCCACAGGTTACAGCGGTGGAAATGGGTGCCCGGCAACGCGAGATTTCGGTGTCGGAATTTTTCACCAAAAACCGGCATCTCCTGGGATTCGACAATCCTCGCAAAGCCTTGCTCACCTGCGTGAAGGAAGCGGTGGACAATGCGCTCGACGCCTGCGAGGAAGCGGGCATTCTTCCGGACGTCACCGTGCAACTCGACGTGGTGCCGACCGGCGGGACGACCCCGGCGGCGAGCCAGGCCACGCGGTTTCGAGTCACGGTCAGGGATAACGGGCCGGGCATCGTCCGGCAGCACATCCCGCGCATTTTTGCCAAACTGCTCTATGGCTCCAAATTTCACCGGTTGCGCATGAGCCGCGGCCAACAGGGCATCGGCATTTCGGCCGCCGGCATGTACGGGCAGCTCACGACGGGAAAACCGGTTACGATCATTTCCCGCACCGGTCCCAAGGCCGCGGCCCATTACTTCGAAGTGCAAATCGACACGAAGAAGAACGAACCGCTCGTCCATGACAACAAGCAAATTGAGTGGGACGAACCGCGCGGCACGCAAGTGTCGATCGACGTCGAAGGCCGGTATCAAAAAGGTCGCGCGTCCGTCGACGAGTATCTCGAGCAGACCTCCATCGCCAATCCGCACGTGCGCCTGGTCTATCGGTCGGCGGACGGGGAGGTCAAAGACTATCCGCGCACGTATCACGAATTGCCGCCGGCGCCACGCGAAATTAAGCCGCATCCCTACGGGATCGAGTTCGGCATGTGGCTCAAGATGCTGCAGGACACCAAGAGTACGACGTTGGCCGGATTTCTGGCCGGCGATTTTTGCCGCATGTCTCCCCAACTGGGCCACGATCTTTGCAAGGCGGCGAAGCTGTCGCCCGGGATGAAACCACGCGACCTGAAAGGGCACCCTGCCGAGACTTTGTACCAGACGATTCAACAGACCAAGCTGATGGCGCCTCCCACGAATTGCCTCTCGCCCATCGGGGAAAAGGCGATTCTCGCCGGGCTCTACAAGCAAATCAAAGGAGAATTCTACACGGCCGTCAGCCGGCCGCCGGCCGTGTATCGCGGCAATCCCTTCATCATCGAGGCGGGGCTGGCCTACGGCCATCACCCGGACGGCCAGGCGAAGCCGGAGCGTCCGGCCCTCCCGAAAGCGGAAGGCGAGGGGGACGACCAAGAGTCCGAGCTCGCACGGGTGATTCGTTACGCCAATCGGGTGCCGCTGCTGTATCAACAATCCGCCTGTGCGACATTCAAAGCCGTGCTCAACACTACATGGAAGAATTACGGCGTCTCGCAATCCCGCGGCGCGCTGCCGGCCGGGCCGATGGTCATCTTCGTCCACATGGCTTCCGTCTGGGTGCCCTTTACGAGCGAGTCCAAAGAGGCGATCGCCGACTACGACGAGATTCAGAAGGAGATCACCTTGGCCTTGCGGGAATGCGGCCGGCGGCTGGGGCTGTTCCTTCGTCGACGCGAGCGGGCGGCCGACGAATATCGGCGACGAAACATTTTCGAACTGTACATCGAAGAAGTCGTGGACGCGTGCCACCGCTTGAAGGGCGGCAAACTGCCCAAGGAAAAACTCAAGCTACAGCTGCAGCGGATCGCCACATCGCGCACCGGCGGGACGAAAACCGACGATGCGCTGGGCCGCACGGGGGCGGGACCGGAAGGCCTGCCGCATTCGATCATCGTCACCGAGGGCGGTGTGGAAGGTGACGTCGGCGGTGCGGCCAAGGAACTGCCGTCGGCGCCGGGGGAAGGCGCATTATTCATCTTGTTGCACAACTCGTTGG
>CAYQDJ010000146.1:0-5178 GCA_964416255.1 uncultured Nitrospira sp.
GCTGCTCCAGATTAAATCGAAGATGTTGTTGCCGGTAGAGGAGGCCGCGGAGGACGAGGACGATGGCCCGGATCCCCGGGAAGAATTGGTCCGTCGCCTGCTGGAATACAAGACGTACAAGGAAGCGGCCCGGCAGCTTGACGGCCAGGAAAAGCTCTGGCGGGAGATCTTCACCCGAGAGCCGGGGACTCCGGAGCCCGTCGCGTCCGATGAGGCATTGTTGGAGCATGTGACGTTGTTCGATCTCGTCGACGCGTTGCAAGGCATCATGGATCGGAGCCCGGGGAAACAACTTATCGAAATTGTTCCGGACAATCTCACGGTGCGCGAACGAATGAATGTGATTTTGGAACTGTTGGAAGGCAAGGAATCGGTGTCGTTTGTGTCGTTGTTCGACGCATCGTGTCATCGCTTGGTGGTCATTGTGACCTTTCTCGCGATGCTGGAGCTAATTCGGCTGAGAGTCGCGCGGGTCTTCCAGGCGGAGACGTTCGGGCCGATCCTCGTCTCACGCACGTTTTCCTTGGTGCCGGATCCGGCGGAATTGGACGACTCAGATTCGGAATGGAGGGGGACATGACTCCAATCTCGGCAGAGATCCATGAAGACACATCGATGGTTGAACCGATACACACCCATGCGGAGCCAACCGACGCCGCACCGGTGGAACCGGAACACGGCCGGGAGGACCAGGCTGCGTCCAGTTCAGCGCAGTCGATTGCCGAGCGGGAATTACAGGCGATTCTCGAGGCCATGCTGTTTGTTTCGTCGGAGCCGCTCTCCGTCACACGCTTGGTGGCTGCGCTCGGGGGCGTGTCGAAGGCGGAAGTGGAGCAGGCCTTGCGGGCGCTCCGGGAAGAATTGGAGCAGGAGGGGCGCGGAGTGAGTCTGACCGAGATTGCCGGGGGCTATCGTCTCGTCACGAAAGCGGAGTATGCCCCATGGATCAAGCGGCTGGACAAAGCGAAGTCGACGGCCAAACTCTCCCGGTCGGCGCTGGAATCGCTTGCCATCATTGCCTATAAGCAGCCGATTGTTCGGTCGGAAATCGAAGAGATCCGCGGCGTGGAAACGTCGGGAGTGGTGAGAACGCTCCTCGAACGGAAATTGGTGCGCATCGTCGGGCGCAAAGAGGTACCGGGCCGCCCGATCATGTATGGCACGACCAAGTATTTTCTCGAGCATTTTGGCTTGAAGGATCTGACTCAACTTCCGCCGCTTCGCGAGTTCAAAGAACTGGGTGATGCCGAACAGGCGTTGCTGCCCATGGAAGACGGGGCTTTAGTGGATGGGCAGCCGGAGTCAACAGGGTTCGCTCAGGACGAGCATGGCGACGGATGTTCCGAACATAATGGGAATGGTTTGGGGAATGGTTCAATTGGACTTCAGGGCGAGGCATGCGATCCAGCGGAAGACCCGGCCTTTCCCAATGAAATTACTGATAGTTCGACAGAGTTGGCCGCGAATGACCACAGCGATGCGGATCTGATAGAGGAACCGGTCGAGCAGCGCTAAACTCACAAACCTGTCTGGAATCCAGCATGGCCGGCGCCTCGACCGCGGTTTGCCGCGCCTGCTCCGTTGCGTGAAAGCCTCTAGGGATGTCCCGTCGCCTTGACTCTCTTTCCGACGCTTTGTTAGACTCGCCAATCCAAATCTAAGTGCTTGAAAGACGTTTGGTTCTTGGCGTTCGAAGGCTCTAGCAACACGAGGCACCTCCTATGATCAAAGCATGGCTTCTCGATGAAATGTTTCGATTCAATCGTTTGATCCTCGCCGTCGACGCTAATCAAGGAGAATGGGGCGCCGGCGATTCGGTGGCGGAGGAGGAAGAACTCCCTCCGACTCCGCAGAACGTCGAGGCCAAGCCCGGCAATGGGCGCGTCACGATCACGTGGGATCCGGTGCCCGACGCGATGTATTACAACCTGTATTTTCAAACCACCAAGGGGGTGCAGATCAAGTTTTCCGAGCTGACGCGACCGATCGCCAGCGCTGACGATTTCAAGACGGTGATTGGGGTCAAGAAAGAGAAGGCCACCTGCTTGGAGGGTGCAACCTCCCCGTACGTGCACGACGATCTAGCCAACGGGACCTGCTACCACTATGTCGTGACGGTCGTCACGGCGAAAGGGGAGAGCCTTGAATCCCAAGAGGTCATGGCTATTCCCTCTCCCTACCTCTTGACCATGAGCATCGGTCAGGAGGGCGTCGACGACGGCGAGTTCAGTTCGCCGACCGGCATCACGCTCGATAAAGACGGCAATATCTACGTGGCCGACACGGACAATCATTCCATTCAGAAATTCGACAAGACCGGAAAGTTCCTGGCCCGCTGGGGTGGTGAGCCAAGTTCTCAAGAAGGGCAGTTCTATTATCCGCGCGGACTCGCCGTGGGACCCGAGGACGTCGTCTACGTCGCCGACAGCGGCAATAACCGCGTGCAGAAATTTGATCTTGAAGGGAACGTGCAAAAGGCCTGGGGCAAGTTTGGCTTCGCCTGGCGCGGGGCCGACATGGGTCGGTTTGACGTGCCATGGGGCCTTACGACCGACCAGGACGGCAATGTGTATGTCTCGGACACGAGTAACGCCCGGATCCAGAAGTTCCAGTCGGATGGACAGCCGCTCCTTAAATGGGGGCGGGACGGCAGTTTCGACGGCGCCTTTTTCTTCCCCCGCGGTGTGGCCGTGGACTTTGTCGGCAACATTTATGTCGCCGATGAGAGCAACAATCGCATTCAAAAATTCGACGCCCGCGGCAGTTTTTTGACCAAGTGGGGACGGGAAGGCGGCGGGCCGGGACAGTTCAAGTCTCCGTGGGGCATTGCCTGCGACGCCTTGGGCCACGTCTATGTCGTCGACAGCGGCAACCACCGGATCCAGAAGTTCGACGGGAACGGCACGTTTTTGTGTTCCTTCGGCAATCGCGGCAAAACGGAAGGGCAACTCAACTTTCCGTACGGCATCGCCGTGGACAAGGAAGGCTCTGTCTTCGTAGTCGACAGCGGGAACAATCGGGTGCTCAAGTACGTGCCGACGGAAGAAGAGATCAGCCGGGGCAAGGACAAGCCGGCTCAGGCCGCGGAAGCTGGGGGCGTGCAACCTCCGCGGAGCGTGGCGGTGAAGGCCGGGGACACGGAAGTGTTCTTGAGCTGGATGGAAGTGCCGAACGCCGTTTCATACAACCTGTACTTTGGGACGGTCCCCGGCCTCACGCTGCAGGGAGCGACCAAGATTGAAGGAGTGACGAATCCCTATACCCATACGGGATTGACCAACGACACGCCGTATTTCTATGCGCTGACCGCCTCGTTCGAAGACGGGACGGAGAGCGGGTTGTCAGAGGAGGTCACGGCCATGCCGGTGCTGATCGACATCACGGCCCCGCAGAATCCCTATGCGGTGATCAACCACGGCGCGTTTATGACCAACTCCCCCGAAGTGGTCGTGACCATTTCGGCCACGGATTTGGATACGGGGGTGGGGGCGTACTTTGTCTCGGAAAGCCCGCTGACCCCGATGGCCGGCACCCCGGGGTGGGTGGACGTCACGCCGGCGGTGAAGTTCGGCGCCACGATTCCTTTCATTCTCTCGCCCGCCGACGGACAGAAGACGATCTATGTATGGTTCAAAGACGTGGGCAACAACGTGTCGACGCCGGCCAGCGCCACGATTCTCGTCAACACCTCCGGCTATCTCTGCGTGTCGACATGGGGCAAACCGGGCCGCGGCGCCTCGCTCTTACACGGCGGCGAATTCATGGCGCCGATGTACGGCTTGTGCGTCGATCAACAAGGCTCGCTCTTCGTCGTGGATAACGGCAACAATCGCATCCAGAAATTCGACCACGCCGGCAACTTCATCATCCTCTGGGGAAACTTCGGCTCGGCGAACGCCAATTTTCACAATCCCACGGGCATCGCCTGCGACGGCAAAGGCGACGTGTGGGTGGTGGATACCAACAACCACCGCGTCCAGAAGTTCGACGGCAAGCTGGGCGGCTATCTGATGAAGTTCGGATCACGCGGCAACGGGGAAGGCCAGTTCAACGCCCCGTGGGGCATCGCGGTCGATCGCGTGCGCGGGTTCGTGTACGTCGTCGACAGTGCGAATTTCCGTGTGCAGAAGTTCGATATGGCCGGGGAATTCATCATGGCCTGGGGCAGTTTCGGGAACGGCGACGGCCAGTTCTATTTCCCCCGCGGCGTCGCCGTCGACCAGAACGACGGCTCCGTGTACGTCGTGGACATGGGCAATCATCGCATCCAGAAATTCGATACCAGCACGAACGTGCTGCCGCAGCTGCTTGCCAAATGGGGCGGCAGCGCCGAAGCCGGTCATGCCAGCAGCCCGCTGGCTCAGGAAGCGGGGCAATTGCGGTCGCCGTGGGGCATCGCCGTTGATGGGGCGGGAGACGTCTATGTGACGGATACCGGCAATCACCGGGTCGAAAAGTTCGATCGTGAAGGCAGCTTCATCACCCAGTGGGGAGGCTTCGGGAACGGCGACGGCCAATTCAATTTCCCGTACGGCCTCGCCGTCGATGCGAGAGGCAGCGTGTTTGTGGTCGACAGCGGGAATACGAGAGTCCAGCAGTTCATGCCGGCTGAGGAAGGCAGCGAGCGGCTGCAGGAAGATGCCGAGGCGATGGCGGAAATCGAAAAGGCGCAACAACAAGCCTAACGCCGGCACGCAGACGGGACCAACCGGATATGCTCGACAAAGAACCCAGACTCGGATTGACTTACGACGACGTCGTCCTGGTGCCGTCGAAGTCCCAGGTGGTGCCGAACGAAGTGGACACGAGGACGTTTGTCTCCAGGCGTATCAAGATTCACATTCCGTTGATCAGTGCGGCCATGGATACCGTCACGGAATCCCGCCTGGCCATTGCGATGGCTCGTGAAGGCGGGATCGGCATTATCCATCGCGTCTTGTCGCCGACCGATCAAGCGACGGAAATCGACAAGGTGAAGAAATCGGAGAGCGGGATGATCTTGGATCCCGTGACGATCGCCCCCGATCAGACGATTCGCGATGCGCACCAGCTGATGGCGAAGTACCGGATCTCGGGAATCCCGGTGACCAAGCAAGGAAAACTGGTCGGAATTCTCACCAATCGGGATCTCCGGTTCGAGAACCGCATGGATCTCAAGGTCTCGCAGGTCATGAAGCG
>CAYQDJ010000147.1:0-5130 GCA_964416255.1 uncultured Nitrospira sp.
ACGGCGCCAAACGCCTGGCGGTAAACCGGTCGATGAGCGGGCCTGCAGACAACGTTCCCACGACCTGAGCGCCCGCGAAGGCCATGAACGATGCCGCAAACCACGACAACTCCCAGCCCTTTTCATCCACCAAGTGCCGTTGATGAATGAAAACGCCGGTGAGCACGAACCCTGGTAACAGCAGCGTGGGGAGGAGGAAATGGAACCGCCGGTCCCTCAATACTTCCCCTCTGGAAGCATCGACCGGTTGCGTCCTTGTCACATGTCCCGTCGAACTTCCCGCGATCCCTTTCCCCGGGCCGGAGACCGAACGCACGCAGAAATGCGCGAAGCCGGGAATCGCAACAACGAGAACAGCGGCCGCCCCCATCCAGACTGAGCGCCATCCGGCCGCAGCAGCGATCAGCACAGCCATAAGCGGCAAGACAGCTTCGCCAGCCGGATGCCCCAGCAGGACGATCGCGAGTGCCTTGCCTCGAGCGCGCTCGAAGAAGCGGACAGCGCTCGTCACGGCGGTATGCGTCAACAAGCCTTGACCGGCGAAGCGCAGCAGAAAGAATGCGGCAGCGAGCCAGAGAACATTCTCGGCAATGATCAGCAGAATGCACCCTGAGCCAAGAAGAAGAGCGGCCGCTGTCACATAGGACCGGAGCGCGGTCCGGTCGATCAGCGCCCCTGCCCAGAACATGCACACCGCACTCGCCAGCGTCGCCGCCGAGTACACCGTGCCAAACGCGCCATGATTCAAGCCGGTGGTCGCGCGCAGCTCGTCGCTGAAGAGCCCGATAAAGAAGGTCTGGCCAAAGCTTGAAAAAAACGTGAGCAGGAACCCAAAGGAAAGCAATCGGAGATCGGTGCGTGGCCAGGAGGTCACAGGGTATTCTTCTTTCTCACGCGATGATTGAAACGTGCGGGGTTCTCATGCCGATCGTCGTCTTATTCCCTAGCGCCAACAGAACCTTCGGCCACGGACCGCCGCCGTCATTGCAACTCCTATGCCTAACACGGCGCCACTTGCGTGAGGTGAAGACCGGTTGGCGCTGGGACACAAGGTTAGCCACCAATCCTTGCCGTAACCTTAGCGTGAAAGTCGGAAAGGGCCGGGCTCACCTCCACCGGATAGGGGGGATCGGCCTCCGCCACGGCTCTGACCGGTGCGGGCAGGCGGGCGATCTGCTCCTGCGCATATCTCCGCGCCGTTTCCAGGTCCACGATTCCCGAGGGCAGGCGCTTGCCCTTATGCATCACCAGCGCGAGGAGCGGCCGGCCGGGCAGGTCCTCGCCGGCCCGTGCAATCACATCGCGCACGTCCTGACTACCTTCCGCGACACGAAACACCTGCTTACGGCCGGGCAGCACCGGCTTGCCCGTCGAGAGCTTCAATCGCCCTTCTCCCGCGTACTCGCAAAGCTTATAGGCAATATCGAGCGTCGGCGCATCTTCGGAGACGCCCATGCTGGTGCCGACACCAAAGCCGTCGATCGGCGCGCCGGACGACACGAGCACCGCAATCGCGTCCTCATCGAGACCACCGCTGGCGAAGATCTCAACCGTGTCGAGGCCGCCTTCATCGAGCAACCGGCGAGCCTGTCGAGACAGCGCCAGAAGATCGCCTGAGTCGAGCCGCACCGCCTTGACCCTGAAGTCTTCGCCGAGTTCACGGGCCAGGTCGATGACCTTGCGGACCCCCGCCAGCGTGTCATAGGTGTCCACCAGCAACACGGTCTCGGGATAGAGCCGCGCGAACGCGCGAAAGGCGGCCATCTCGTCGTCGTGTGCCTGAATGTAACTATGCGCCATGGTTCCGGCAACCGGGACACCGTAGCGCTTGCCCGACAGGACATTGGAGGTGGCGGCCACTCCACCGATGTAAAACGCCCGGGCCGCCTTGAGCGCGGCGTCGATCCCATGCATGCGGCGCGGGCCGAAGTCGACCACGGGACGACCCGCGGCCGCCGTCACCACGCGTTGCGCCTTCGAGGCCAGCACGGTCTGGACGTGGATCTGATTCATGATAAAGGTTTCGGCCAGTTGCGCCTCCGGCAGCGGCGCGACCACTTCGAGAATGGGTTCGTTGGCGAAGACCGGCGTGCCCTCGGGAACGGCATACATATCTCCCGTGAATCGAAAACGGCGAAGCCAGGTCAGAAAGCGATCGGAAAACTTCCCGAGCGATGCGAGATAGGCGATCGCCTCGCCCGTGAAGCGGAGGTTCTCGAGGTAGTCGAGGACGGTATCGAGCCCGCAGGCCAACAGGAAATTGCGACGTGATGGCAGACGGCGTACGAACAGGCTGAACACCGCATCCGCCATCATGTCCTCTTCCAGATAGGCCTGCATCATCGTCAGCTCGTAGAGATCGGTGAACAGACCGAGCTCGTCCTGCGCCGCACCTTCCACGGGGAACCACTCTTTTGGATCATGGGTGTTCATGTGCATGGGTGTTGTTGCCGTTGCTCCTCAGTTATCACCGATGATGTCGGATCCGGTGTTTCCCGTGCCCTCGCCGTCATCGTTCACGCGCGAGTTCCGGAAGGGCCTGCAGGACCTGTGCGTGCACTTGCCGGTCTGCCGCACGGAATAACACAAAGCGTATGTGCTTGACCGACGAGAGCTTTGGCACCTCGTCGAGAATTGTCGTGAAGGCGATACGGGCCGCCGGTTCCATCGGATAGCCGAACGCACCGGTCGAGATGGCCGGAAACGCCATGGACTTGATGTTGTTGCGCTCGGCCAGACGGAGCGCGTTGCGGTAGCAAGAAGCAAGCAGCTCATCGGCCGGCTCGTCGGAACCGTAGACCGGTCCGAGACAGTGGATCACGTAGCGGTTGGGCAGGTTATGGGCGCCGGTAATGACCGCCTGGCCGGGTCGAATCGGCGCGAACTGACGGCACTCCGCTTCGAGGCCCGGTCCGGCAGCCCGGTGGATCGCGCCGGCCACGCCGCCGCCGATGCGCAACTCGGCGTTGGCTGCGTTGACGACGGCATCCATGCCGGGTTGAGTGGCGATGTCCCCTTGTAAGCACTCAATCGTTACACCGTAAATAATTCGCTCGGTCATCGGCGGTACATCCTCGTTCACACACTGCGTCCCGATCGTTCCCTAATGAGTCTGTGGAAAACCCGCTCAAACTCGGGCCTTGCATCCCAAACCAACGACCCACAGCCGAGAACGGCCATATTCACGAGTAAAGCGCTCCTCTCGTGGGTATGTGCATAACTATCGAGTAGATTGGTCAGCCTATACCGACTAAGGATGCTTTGACTCCTGGCGAATGGTATAAGCATTCCCAACCCCTCGCAAGATACTTTCAACGACATCGATCACGACAAACACCGCATGGACTTTCAAATTATTCAGGCCACGGCTACCGCCGGTCCGAACCAAGGCCGGGCTGTACACACCTCTGTCGCCACGGTTCGAATCGCGGGTATAGATCATGGCGGGGTTCATATCCTTAGGGCCAAGCAGTGAGCAGAATGTGTTCGTGAGACAGGAGAATGCGAGAGATTAGCGGGCGGAGATGGCGATGATGAGGACCCCGCCCTGATGCGGTGGCCCGCCAAGGAGAATCGGCGAGCCCCCGCGCGAGAGGCCCACCCGCGTGTCCACCCCGGTTGTGGTGATCTTGAGCTCAACGCGCCTCTGGTCGGCCTTGATCAGAACGACACTGAGATCCGGGCCTCCAGCAATGGCGGTGCGCCAGGGACGCTCCGGGCTCACCTGCCCCCGGTGGGTTTCCACTAACCGGTAATTGGTGTACGCGAAGTCGCGCTGCAGTTCTCGGACCAACGAATGGATGGCGGGATCCAGTCCCGTTGCGGGTTCCCGAGAGGCCACAAGCACGAGCACCTCAATCGGAACCGATTGGGCAAACGCCAGGGCAGCAGGCAAAAGGAGGACCACACAAACCGTCAAAAGGCGCCGCTTCACAAGTCCTCTCGCGTCACCACCCATATCACCTTGAGACCCTGCTCGGACGTGGTCAATACCATCGCCCGAAATCCTGGCTCGGGCTCTAGGGCCTCGACCACCACCTCCCCTGGCCCCGGCGCAACCGAGAGAGTCTCCGCCGGCGGCCGACCAGCGGGGGATTCCCAAAGCAGGTACACAATTGAAAGAAGAAAGAGGGCCGCAAGGACCGCATGCGCAAAGGAGCGGCGGGGCCGTTCCCAGCCCGCCTCCCAAATTTGACGAATCCAGGACGTCAGGAGCCCGGGGGGATGACCTTGCTCGATCCGGGCCCGGACCCCAGACCACAGCGGCGCCGGAACCCTATGTTCCTGAAGCCCTTGGCGCAGCAGCCCCTGCAGTTTTTGAAGGCTCTCGAGCTCCAGACGGCATTCGCCGCACGCACGCAGATGCTCCTCGAGCCGATATGCCGGAGCGGTTTTCAGCTCTCCGTCGACATACGCGTTGAGTGACTGTCCTTGCCTGCAATCCTTAGCCATCGGGGTTCGCTTCTTTCCAGTAGGCGGACAAGCTCTGCTGCAGCCGGCGCCGGGCGTGGAAGAGCCGGGACATGACCGTTCCCACCGGCCGGCGGATCACCAGCGCGATATCCGCATAGCTGAGTCCCTCCATTTCCCGGAGCAGAATGACCGTCCTGAGATCTGCGGGAAGGGCGTTGATGGCCTCTTCAATGCTCTGCCTCAACTCTTGGCGGTGCAAGTGCTCACTGGGGTTGCCGCGGGTGTCCACTATCTGGAACAGAGCCTTGTTTTCAGACACCTCCGGCTTCCGTCGCCGGAGAAAATCCGTGGCCAGGTTCACCAAGATCCGGTAGAGCCAGGTCCGAAACTGGGCTGTCCCACGAAACTCGGCGAGGCGAAAGTAGGCGCGGGAAAAAGCTTCCTGGGCCACTTCCTGTGCGTCCTCCCTGCGCCCCAGCAGGCGAAACGCGATTGCATAGGCTCGCGCCTGGTGCCGCTTGACCAGCTCTTCGAAGGCAGCCACATCGCCCGCGCGGGAACGCTCCACCAGCTGGTGGTCCTCCATGAGGCCGACTCCCATGATTTTGACGGGAAAGATGAATATTTATTTCCTTCCCCAGCATAACCCACATCGGCGTTGGCAGCAACCGCGCCAGCATCTTACCTCCGTGCTGCAATTGCAATGCCCGCCTGCGC
>CAYQDJ010000148.1:0-4988 GCA_964416255.1 uncultured Nitrospira sp.
CGATCATGCTGGGGCCTTTGGTGTTTGTGCTTGCGCCAACTCCGCCAATTCTTCCGTCAAGTCGATGCCCACGGGGCACCAGGTGATGCACCGTCCGCAGCCCACGCAGCCGGAAGTGCCGAACTGATCGATCCAGGACGCGAGCTTATGCGTGAGCCACATGCGATATCGATCTTTGATGGTCGGGCGCACGTTCTTCCCGTGAATGTAACCGTGATCCGGTGTGAAACACGAGTCCCAGAGCCGGCTATGGGTCGTCTGTTGCCGAGTCAGATCCGGCGAGTCCTCCACCCGATGACAAAAGCAGGTCGGACAGACCATCGTGCAATTTCCGCAGGCCAGACATCGTCCCGCCACATCGTCCCATCGGGGATGTTCCTGCGCATCGTACAACTGTTGCGGGAGATTCGCACGGTCCAGCCGACGAACTTGGCTGGTGGCACAGGCCTCGAAACGGGCGGCCGCGTCTTGCACCGCGCCGGCGGACGCCGGGTGGAGTGGGAGATCGGTCATCACCTCCAGACCAGCCGGGCTGCCGGACTCGAAGAGCACCGCCTCATCCAATTCGGTCAAGAGCAGATCGAATCCGCGCTGGGCGCGCGGACCGGTCTCCATCGAGGCGCAGAAACAGGTCGACAGTGCGCGGGTGCAGTTCACTCCAATCAACAACAGACCGGCACGGCGGGCTTCATAGTAAGGATCCCGGTAGACATCGTTGAGAAAAATGCGATCCTGCACGGCGAGCCCGGCAAGATCACAGGGACGAGCCCCGAGCACGGCGATCTGTTCGTGCGACGGGAGCGTGGGGCGCGTGGTCCATCCCTCCCGGCTCCGTTCGATCTGCAGCAACGGCTCCGTCGGCGCAAACGTGAGCGGCTTGACCGACTGGGAGCCATGCACGACGCCAAAGATCTCTCCGGTGCCGGCCTGCTCCAACCGATACCGGCCGGGCTCTTGCGTATCACGCCACCCGACCGGCAAATCCGACACACGCCGGATCGTGTCCCACACCACCGCGCCCTCACGCGGCACAGGCCCCATCACGCGATACCCCTTCTGATGCAGCACGTCGAGCAGCTGCTGCATCAACGACTTTGGAAGCAGGCGGGTTCCGGAGTCAGTGGTCATCATGCTCACCCAGAGGGCTCAAAGGGTTTCCGGCGATGGGCCGTGTCGGGCGTGTGATCATCAGCGATGCCCCCCCATCGCCTCGACGCCCAACAGAATGACCGCGATCTCTTGCGTGATCTCTTCCTGACGAAGGATTTGACGCTTCAGCGAGAGCTCGTCCGTCTGTGTATCCAGGCGTTGCAAAGCTTGCTCCATGTGCTCAAAGCGGCGCCGGCTCTCGGCCATCAGGGAACCATAGAAGATTTCATGGAGATAGGCGAACAGATACTCATGCATCAGCCCCGTCAAAAAGGTGACCGGATCCAGGTAGAGCAGCGGCGGAGAGCCGTAACTCACCGGTTCGCGGCCGAACTGCCGGAACGGCTCAAGCGAGCGCACAGACGCCTGATTATCTTCCTGCGTATGGGCAATGATCGTCAGATCCAACGGCTGCTGGGCATCCTCTTTCGCCTGCAGGTCCCGTAAGGTATTCATGAGCCGGATGAGCGTCGAGGGTACTTCTTCCGCGACGCTTGGTCCGGCAAGCTGACCCACAACGCAATCGCCGAGAGTCCCGAGCTTCTCGGCGAGTTTCCGGCCGATCCCGATCACGCGCGCAGAGCACGGGTGCGCGCGGAGAGCTTCCTTCAGCGCGGTCACAACACCCTCATTAAAGTCGCCGCAAAAACCTCGTTCCGAGCCCACGGCCACATACACCCGGGAATCCAGCCTTTCTCGCGGAAGGAGCGCCGGGTGAAACGCAAAAAAGTCCGCCCCGACCTTCTGCGTGCCCGCAACCGCCTGCCGTTGGGCGGAGAGAAAGCGGGATAGTTTATGGATTTCCATCAAGGCGAGATTCTTCATCGCGTTGAGAATGCCACGCATGTCGGTCAGGGATTGCAAATGCGCCTGCACCTCGTGCCGTTTACTCATCGGACCGCTCCGGCGCCAGCACGGTGGATACGAGCGTCTCCCACCGGCCGAGTTCGTCATCGAGCGTCACGCCGGCCTTCCGAACGGCTGCGAATAGCCGGTCCATGGCTGCGGGAAGGTCCGCGACCGGCATCGGATCAAAGAGGCCCCGGTTGAACGCCACCAGCCAGGCCATCTGGCACTCAATGGGCAGCGGGGCGAGCCGGCCCTGTTTGAGGATCATCCTGAGGACGCGCCCGCGCTGAATCTTGGCTTCAATGGCCGGATCGAGGCGCGCCCCGAATCTGGTGAATACCTCCAACTCCAGGAACTGGAGATAGTCGAGTTTCATGCGTCCCGCCTGTTGTTTGATCCGCTTGTGCTGACCTTTTCCGCCAATGCGCGACACGGAGCGGGACACATCGATCGCCGGAAACGTCCCCGCCGAAAACAGCCGCGCATCCAGGTAGACCTGACCGTCGGTGATCGAGATCAGATTGGTCGGAATGTAGGAGGCGATGTCCCCTTGCGCCGTCTCCACGATCGGGAGCGCCGTCATGCTTCCGCCGCCCCCCGCCGAGGCCAAACAGGTGGACCGTTCCAGTAAGCTGGCATGCAGGAAGAAAATATCGGCCGGATAGGCCTCGCGGCCCGGCGGCCTCCGCAGCAAGAGCGACAGCTCCCGGTAGGTCTGCGCATGGGTCGTGAGATCGTCATACACGACCAAGGTGTCCCGGCCCTGCTCCATCCACCACTCCGCCAGGGTGCAGCCGGCAAAGGGCGCCAGATATTTGAGGCCCGGCAACTCGGTCGCATCGGCGACGATAATGGTCGTGTGGTCCATCGCCCCATGCGCGCGCAACGTCTCGATGACCTGCACGGCGCTGGACCGTTTTTGGCCGATGAGCACATAGACGCACTGAACGCCCGTGCCGCGCTGATTGATGACCGCATCCAGGGCGAGGGCACTTTTCCCAACTCCGTTATCCCCGATGATCAGTTGGCGCTGGCCTTTGGCGACCGGCAGCAACGTGTCAACGATCTTCGTGCCGGTGTACAGCGGTTGATGGACAAAATCCCGTGCAGGAATCGGGGGCGACGGGCCGAACAGGAAACGTCGACTGGCCGGCTCCGGTGCCGGCAAACCATCCATCGGGGTTCCCAACGGATCGATCACCCGCCCCAACCACGCGTCGGTCACCGGGAGGCTCAGGCCGGTCCCGGACAAGACCGCAGTGATTTCCGATTTCAAGGCGGGACCCCGATGCAAGAGAATGACGCCGCAGAGGTCCTGGAGAAGGTGAAACACCAGCGCGGTGCTCCCATCCTCCAAATAGACCACGTCGTCGATGGCAGCTGAGGGCAGCCCTTCGATCCAGGCGATTCCGTCGCCGACCGAGCGGACAACGCCCCGCTCGGTCATGCGTAAGCCAAAGCGATAGGCGTCGAGCTTCGCCTGCCGACGGGCGAGCAAGGTCTCAGTGCGCGACGGCTGGGTGTTCGCCATGACCGGCCTCAGCAAAAGAGGTGAGTTCATCCCGGACGTTGGCCGCCAGGACCCATGGCCCAATGGTAATGCGCAATCCGGAGAGCAAGGAGCGGTCCTCTGCCCATTTCCAATCGAGCGGCCGACCGATCACCGACTCCACCTGCTGCGTCACCGCCGCTCGCTGCTCAGTCTCCAGAGGAAACGCGCTGCTGGCGACCGCCACGATACCCCCCTGGCCACATGCCTGCCTGATGGCCTCCCGCCGAGGAGCGGAAAGCTCGCGCAGGTCCTCAAGGGCGAGGGCCACGAGTCGGGATTCCAGATGATGGCCGGCCAGCCGTTCGAGGAGGCGCGACACAAACCGGGTGCCCTGCGCTAACGCGATCTCTTCGAGATGGCGCCGTTCGTCACGCTGCCGGCGTTCCTCCAACACTCGGGCTTTTTCACGTTCCGCAGCCACCGCCACACCGACGCCGGTCAGCAACCGTGCCCGCTCCGCCTCAATTTCGTCGGCAAGCCGGGCTCGGGCCGCCGCTTTTTCCTGTTCCCATTCAGCGAGCCGATGTTCATACCGGTCAACGAGCGCCTGCCCTTCCCCCCGCAGCCGCTCGGACTCCGCCTGCACACGGACCAGCTCCGCCTTGCGCCGCTCGATGACCGCGAACACCGGCTTATACAGCAGCCAATGCAGCAGCCAGAGCAGGACGAGGAAATTCAGTATCTGCAGAAAAAACGTCGACCAGTCCAGTTCGATCATCTCGATAGTCCCCGGCTCATGACGTCATGGATCACTTCAAGAGATATTCGATCAACGGATTCCGGAACAGGATGATCAAGACGACCACCAAGCAATAAATCGCCAGCGACTCGATCATGGCCAGTCCGATCAACAGAATCCGCATCACGGATCGCTCGGATTCGGGCTGACGAGCCAAGGATTCGAGGGCCTGGCTGATCGCCCGGCCCATGGCCAGGGCCGGGAACATCGTCCCCGCGGCGATCGCCAGCGCCGCGGCCACGGTTGAGGCAAGCGCAAACCAGGTCATGTCTCGCATGGGTTATGGGCTCTCCTTTCGTTCGTGTTGAGCTCGCGCATGTTGAGTCTGAATGGCCCCCCCAATGTAGATCAGGGTCAACATGCCAAAAATGAAGGCCTGGATGAGTCCCTCGATGATATGGAGGGCCAAAATGGGCACCGGCACGAGGAACCCGGCGACGATCAAAACCAGAAACAGCGCCATTTCCAAGCTCATGATGTTGCCGAACAGGCGCATCGCCAGCGCGAGCGTCCTGGTCAATTCGCTGATCAGGTGAAAGGGCAACATGATCGGCGAGGGGGCCAGATAGTGGCGCACGTATCCACGAAGCCCTTCCATCCGAATGCCGAACCAGGGCACCGAGCCAAACACGACCACGGCCAAGGCCGCCGTCGCGGAGAGGTCCGCCGTCGGTGAATGCAGGCCGGGGATGATGCCGA
>CAYQDJ010000149.1:0-4967 GCA_964416255.1 uncultured Nitrospira sp.
CTTCGCTAGTTCCGCCGCCATGCAGCGGATGCGGTCGGTTTCCTTCGTCCGCGCCTGCGGCACATTGACCAACCGGGTGGTCCCACTGGAAAACGTCGCCAGCACCGCCATCGCGGACCCGACTTGCGGCGGGGCGGCGGCTCTCCGCGGCGATTGAACGTCCCGGCCCCACGCCGGCTCGAGTGCGGGCAGGGCGAACAGCGGGATGGTCAGCAGGGTGATGAGGCTCGGCAGGAAGCCTGGGCGTCGGAGCGCACACGAGACATTGATCATGATCGATCCCACTTGCTCTGGTGGACGGGTGCGACAAAGGAGCCGATTATACCGCCTCGCCGGGGTGGCGGCTATCGGTGTCTTCGGGGCGAAAAAACCCGCTATTGAAACTACTGAGGAATACTTCCTATAATCCACCCCTTTCGCGCTCCGGGCGCAGAAAGGCAGTGGCACTTCATGCTCGCCAAGGTGATGAGCGCGGCGCTGGTCGGTCTCGATGCTCATTTGGTCGACGTCGAAGTCGATATTGCCGGCGGCCTCCCGCAGTTTTCCGTGGTGGGACTGCCCGATGCCACGGTGAAGGAAAGCCGTGATCGGGTTCGCGCGGCCCTGAAGAATACCGGCTTTCATTTCCCCGCCAAACGTATCACCGTCAATCTGGCTCCAGCCGGCATCAAAAAAGAGGGATCGGGGCTGGATCTGGCCATTGCCATCGGCATTCTCGTGGCCGAAGACGTAATCCCGCAAGCGCTGCTCGACCATCGTGTGGTGATTGGAGAGTTGTCGTTGGACGGACGGGTGAAGCCGGTCACGGGCGCCCTGTCGTTCGGGTTGGCCTGCCGCCGCGGCTACGATCTGCTGCTGCCGGCGGAGAATAGCCCCGAGGCGGCGCTGGTCGAGGGCGTCGCCACCTATCCCATTCACACCCTGCCCGAAGCGGTCGAGTTCTTGTGCGGGCGGCAAGGGCTTGAGCCGAGCCCCTCCAATCGCAGCAATCTCGAAGCGGCAAGGCCGGCGGACGAGGAGGACTATGCCGACGTGCGCGGGCAGGACCACGCCAAACGTGCCATCGAAGTGGCGGCGGCCGGCGGCCATAATCTCCTCATGGTCGGCCCGCCGGGTTCGGGTAAGACCATGCTCGCGCGGCGGATTCCCACCATTTTGCCCCTGCTTGAATTGGACGAAGCGATTGAAACCACACGCATCCACAGTGTGGCCGGGCAGTTGGATCCGGCCCGGCCGCTGCTCACTCTGCGACCGTTCCGGGCGCCGCATCACAGCATCTCCGATGCGGGATTGGTGGGAGGCGGGGTGGTGCCCAGGCCGGGTGAAGTGTCGTTGGCGCACAACGGCGTGCTGTTCCTCGACGAATCGCCGGAATTCAAACGGCCGGTGCTCGAAGGGCTACGGCAGCCGCTGGAAGACGGGCACGTCACGTTGACGCGGGCGAGCGGCTCCTTGCGCTATCCGGCTAGATTCATGCTGGTGGCGGCGATGAATCCCTGCCCTTGCGGCTACTACGGCGATCGGTTTCGACCCTGCGTCTGCAGCGTCCTGCAAATTCGGCGGTACCGGGCCAAACTGTCCGGGCCGCTGCTCGATCGTCTGGACATCCATTTGGACGTTCCCCCCGTGCCGGTGCGGGAACTGCGGACTGAGCTGCCGCCGTCGGAAGGCTCGTCGGCGATGAGACAGCGTGTGCTCGCGGCCCGGGCGCGCCAGCAGGCGCGCTATCGTCAGGAGGGGATCTACACCAATGCGCAGTTGAAGCCGCGTCACGTGAAGCGGTATTGTGGGCTCGATCAGCCGGCGCAGGACTTATTGGAGCAGGCCATGACGCGGCTGAAGCTGTCGGCCCGCGCGCATGGGCGAATCGTGCGCGTCGCCCGCACCATTGCCGATTTGGCCGACTCTGATAAGATTGAGGCCGCCCATGTCGGGGAAGCGATTCAGTATCGGGCCTTCGACCGTCAAGCTGAGGGGTGAGGAGGACGCGGTGTCGTCGGTCAAAGTGTTCCTCTGGTGGTTCGTGGTCGGCGCCACGATGGCGCTGGCCGTCATCATGTTGCAGGGCGGGATCCGCGACATCATGCAGAGTCAGGGCTCGGTCTGGGAGCTGAAATTGGTGGAGCTGCTGACGACGACGATGGGCGGCGGCTTGCTGGGCGGCTGCATCGCGCTGATTCTGGATCGCATCAAAAAATCGTGAGGAAGCGGGGTGCCTGGCTCAGGCCGGCGCCCCTCAGAGGCAAGGAAGGTGACGGATCTTATGGACGTGGAAGTCGGCTCGAATTTGTACCGGAACTCGGACGGGACGATTGAAATCGAGGGTGTGCCGCAAATTCAAGTGACGCAGCATCCCTCCTCTGGGGCGCTGCTCGTCAATTTCGCGTTGTTCGACACCAACGGCCGCATGTTGGCCAAGCTGGTCGACAGCACGATCATGTTCAACGAGCGCCGGGCGTATGAGGTGGCGAAGACTCCGAGCCATGTGACCCTCAAGGAAGCGGCCTCAGGCAAGGTTCTCCTGCAGATGGACCTCAAGTCCCCGAACGTGGTCAGGTTCTCCAAGGGAGAATTCCATACCGTCAAAGGACACCTGCTGCAGGTGTCGGCCAAAGAGTGGAAGGTCGATAAGCAGCAAAAAAGCGGCCTCGATCAGGACGTCAAGGGCGGCGCCGTCGTGATCGGTTAGCGGTCGCCCGCCACCGTCGGCACCACGACGATGGTGCCGTCCTTCACATCGACCGACGCAGTATCCCCGTCCCGCAACTCCCCTTTGACCAACATCCGGGCAAGCGGCGTTTCCAACTCCTGTTGGATGAGCCGCTTGAGCGGTCTGGCGCCGTACACGGGGTCGTAGCCCCGCTCGCCCAAGTGCCGGAGCGCGGCCGGAGTCAGCGACAGGGGAATCCGGCGCTCCGCCAGCCTGGCCCGCAACCGCTCGAGCTGGATTTCGACGATCTTCACCAGATGGTCTGTGCCGAGCGGATGGAAGACCACCACTTCGTCGACGCGATTCAAGAACTCCGGACGGAAATGCTCACGCAGCTCGCTCAGAACCACGCGGCGGACTTCTTCGTAGGCGGCCCCCTGTTGCTGCGCTTCTAAGATGTGCGGGCTTCCGATGTTGGACGTCATGATCACCACGGTGTTCTTGAAGTCGACCGTTCGGCCTTGCGAATCGGTGAGGCGGCCGTCGTCCAGCACTTGGAGGAGCACGTTGAAGACATCGTGGTGCGCCTTTTCGATTTCATCGAAGAGAATGACGGAGAAGGGGCGGCGCCGCACCGCCTCGGTCAATTGGCCGCCTTCCTCGTAGCCGACGTACCCCGGGGGCGCGCCGATCAGACGGGCGACCGTGTGCTTTTCCATGTATTCCGACATGTCGATCCGGACCATGTTGTTCTCGTCGTCGAACAGCACGGCCGCGAGCGCCCGGGCCAGCTCCGTCTTCCCGACGCCGGTGGGTCCCAAGAACAAGAAGGACCCGATCGGGCGATTGGGGTCTTTGATGCCGGACCGTGCGCGCAACACCGCGTCGGCCACGGCCCGCACACCCTCGTCCTGCCCGACGACACGCTCGTGCAGCAAATCTTCGAGCTTCAGCAGCTTGTCGCTTTCGCCTTCCAACAGGCGCGAGACCGGAATGCCGGTCCACCGGCTGACGACCGCGGCGATTTCGTCTTCGTCCACTTCTTCCTTGAGCAAGCGGGTGCCGTCCTGTTTCTTGCCGAGATCGTCCTGTTCCAGCGCCAGCTCGCGCTCCAGCTTGGGCAATTCGCCGTAGCGCAATTCGGCCACCCGGTTGAGGTCATAGGCGCGTTCGGCCTGCTCGATCTTGAGTTTGATCTCTTCAATGGACTCCCGGATTTTTCGTAATCGGGACACGGAGACTTTTTCCGATTCCCAGCGGGTTTTCAACGCGTGCAGATCTCGCTGTTTGGCCTCCAATTCATCTTCCAGCGTGGACAGGCGCGCGCGCCCTTCGTCGATCGACGACACCCTGACGAGCTGCGCCGGGAAGTGCGCCCGCGGCAGGGCGTCGGTGTTTTCGCGCAGCGTGCCGGACCCGGGATCGAGCCACAGGCTCACATTCAGTCCGTTGCGCAGCCTGGAATTCAGTCGCATCGCGTCCACGTAGTCCTGATACCTCGTCAGGACCAGCGGCGTGTAGCCGTAGGTCGTCTCCGCGCGTACGTTGAGCGGATGGTTCAGGGGGCCGAACGCGGTGAGGCCGGCCGGTGCATCGAACCGCGTCAGCGGCGGCAGACGGGAGGCCACGACCGACCGGAATGTGTCCTCGGCGGACCAGTATCGCTCGGTATAGCTGACGCGCCCGTACGCCAGTGGATTGGTGGCGGAGTTCCTGTAGAACAGATCCCCGGCGGTCAACAGCACGAGGAGCGGCACCACCCACATGAGGCGCCGGCGTTCGGCGATGTTGGCCAGTCCCGCCCCGGCCAGAAGTGCGAGGCCCAAAGCCGGCACGAACCAGATATTCACCGGCGCCCGCACGCTGCTGAAGCCTGGCAGTCGCGCGATGAGCGGGTACAACCCGGCAGCGTGACCTGCGGCGTACCAGACGGTTGGAATGAGCAGCAGGAGTCCCGTCAGCCGGACCGCACGGCGGGTGAGGCCGAGCGCGGCCAGCGGCACCAGCGCGAAGCCGGCATAGAAGTAGAACTGGGTGATGTCCGACGGCCCGCGATACGCGCCCGGCGAGGTGAGGACGCCGTAGTGGTCCGGCCGCACGAGCGTCGCCAGTGCGCTCAGCGGAAGTGTGCCCTCCGTCCGCGTCAATGCATCGACCGACGTGCGCACCGACTGCATCGTGAGTTCGAGGCCTGGCATGACGGCGACCGACGAGAGCGCCGTCCCGATGAGGGGAGCGGCTGCTGCGACGGTCAGCGCGCGCGCCAGCTTGCGACGTTCGGCGGCGAGCCGAGCGACCGCGAACAGAGCAAGCGCCA
>CAYQDJ010000150.1:0-4694 GCA_964416255.1 uncultured Nitrospira sp.
AAGCCCTCTTTTTTTACGCCTCAGATAGGACATTACTTATTCAAGACTCAATAGTGTCTTCATTGGCCGCGAGTGTCGTCCGAGATCACTCGTCTCCAACCCATCGAGATCTGGTATGCTCACCTCCCCGGGCTCGACGAGGAGCTTTCGTGTCGCCGTCCTTCATCGCGCCTCTCCCTGCCACGGCTCGCCGAAGCGCTCGCTGAACGTGATCCGGTCCAGCGAAAAGCGGCCCGGGTACGGCTTGTCCCGTTCCTTCGCATGCCCGATGGCGAGAAGCGCGACAACTTCGGCCTCCTCGGGAATCCCGAATTCGCGCTTGACGGCGGCCGGATCAAAACCTTCCATGGGTGCCGTGTCAAAGCCATACGCCTCCGCCACCAGCATCATTATCGTCAAGGCGATTATCGTATGACGGGTCACCCAAACATCCATCGACACATTCGAGAGAAACTCGAGTGCGGCTCCCTTTTGCTGTTCCGCCGCCTTCGAGGTGCCGATGCCGCGCTCGACGCCCTCGCGGAAAACTTCGTCCACGAGTTTCTTCGATTCTTCTTTCATCCCGATGGCGATGAGGACCACGGGGGCTTCGCCGACCTTGGCCTGATCAAAGGCCGCCTTTTGCAATCGCTTTCGTTTGTCCGGGTCCCGCACCACGATGAAACGCCAGGGTTGGAGGTTGTAGCCGGACGGAGCCTGGGCACCGAGCCTGAGGATCGCGCGGAGGAAATCGTCCGGCACGTCGTCCGCCGTGAAGCCCATCGTGGCACGGCGGTCGAGTATGACCGTTGTGATCGGCTTCAGTGATTGCCCGTCGAACTGCGTGGTCGGAAGATGTTCCGGCTTATCCTGCATGGACGCCCTCCTTTTGCCGGGACCCGCCGCCTTCCTCCCGTCGTGCCGTTCCAGGCGCTCCCTGATGTGACGTCGAGTCGGCTGCTCCGTTTGGCGAGATTGTCCACCACCCAGAAGCTGGTCTCAGGCGGCCTTGGGCCAAAGCTCCGCCATCTCTTCGGGCAACACCTGTTTGATGTCCTGAATCTCCCCGTCGGAAATCCGCCGGTCCAGCACTTTGAAGACGGCCTGCACCACCCGCTCGGGATTGATAGTGGGATCGCTCCTCATAAAATACTCCCTCACGGCGGCAAGAAAGTCCTCTTTCCGTTTCATTTTTACCGGCTTTCCCGCCGGCTTCCACCCTTCATAATAGATGCCCCGAATCAGCATGGGCAATTGGGCGCCCAAATCGGCCGCTTCTTCGACTATCAGGCGGTCCCGGAGCACGTGCAGGACCGCTCGCAGCGCCAGATAGGCTTTTTGCCGGTCATCCCAGTGCAGTTCCTCCAAGATCTCTTTGAGCCAGATGTTGGTCTTGTGGATGGTGGTGTCGAAGACTTCCAGTCCTGTCATGGTCATGGGTGTTTACCTCCTTTTGGGTCGTGCCTAGGGGCATATCACAATCCTTTCAGGAGGCGCCGCAGCTCGCGGGCATGACGGCTTTCGTCGGCGGCAATCTCCTCGAGTTTCACCTTGAGTTCGATATCATCTAACTCTTCGGCAAACCTGGCATGCTTCGTATAGTTCTCTACGTCCTGTAGCTCCATGTCGAGGTCGTGCTCCACCATGGCCTTCAGGTCTTCCGTCTTGCTGAATTCTTTGGGCGTCGTGATTGGCTCTCCCCCGAGGTCCACGATCACGTCCGTGAGAAACGTCGCATGACCGATCTCATCCTGCACCTCACGCTGCAGGATTTCTCGTAGTTCCGCCCGCGGAGCCCAAAAGCCTTGCCGGCCTGATAGGTGTACCGGATGATTGTTCCCCACTCGGCGGCCAGGTCGTCATTGAGCCCACGAATCAATTCCTCTTTTGACATAATTTCCTCCTTTCTTTGGCAAATGTCCTCGGGCTCATTGCACCACCCAGAGTGCGAGCGATTGGGCGTGAGGGATGAGTTCATCGGTTACTTGGTATTCGAAGAATTTCTGAAGCCAGGAAATGGACTCCTGACCTACTACAATGGTCCCACATCGGTGCCTGCGGGCGGTATCGAGAATCTTGGGTGCCACACCCTCTTCGGGACTCGCCATCGCAAGTTCGGTCTCGATTGCCGCCGCGGGTATCCGCCCCCGACGCAGTATCGACGTCGCGCGCTCAAAAACGGGCTGCATCGCTTGCTCGACCTTGCCGCTCCATCGGTCCTGAACCAAGTCCAATTGCTCTTTGAGTTGCCGCTCGTGCTTAGGATCCTCGGTGCCGCCAAATTCCAACATTTTCGGGGGAAAGGGGGCGACATGAAACAAACGAATCCGGATATCCCGCTTTCCGCCGAGCACACCAGCCACATACCGGACCGCTCGCATCGATGCTTCCGAATCATCGATAGCCAGAAGAATGTGCTTGCTTTTGGACATCCGCTCGGCCCCCGTCGCGTAAGTTGTCGGTGCAGGACGACCAACGCATGCTATGTTCCGGCCAGTCAAGAATGTTGCGAGATCAAGAACGCTATCTCAAAAATTTCGTATAGCCCACTTTGGCTAGATCAGTTCCCGCACACGATCGCCGAGCACCGTGAGGGCGATCTTCTCCCGATTAGGCTCGCCCCGAATCAGCGACTGCGCAAACTTGGTGGCCTGATCCAATGTAATCTTTGGCGGCAGCGGAGGCTCGAATGGATCGACGACCGCCTCGACGAGGACCGGACCGGGAGTAGTGAGGACCTGGTCGAGGACCGGACCGCAGTCGGTGGGATCCTCGACGGTGAATCCTATCCCCCCGCAGGCCCGCGCGAAGGCGGCAAAGTCGATCGGATGGAGCTCACAGCCATACTCCGGATTGCCGAGAAAGACCATCTGTTCTCATTTGATCTGCCCGAGGGTATTGTTTTTGATGATGACGACTTTGACCGGAAGCTGGTATTTGACGCATGTGGCGAACTCCGCCATGATCATGGACATGCCGCCATCGCCGACAAAGGCGACACACTCCCGGTCGGGATAGGCGATCTGCGCGGCGATCGCATAGGGGAGGGCGTTGGCCATGGAAGCCATATTGCCCGAGACGGAATGCATTTGCCCTCGCCTGACCGGAATATGGCGGGCCCACCAGGTGGTAATGGTGCCCGAGTCGGCCGAGACGATGGCCGTGCTGCTCAGACGTTTGCCAAGCTCCCACGCCACGACCTGCGGCTTCATCGGCTTGTCCTGTCGCGTGCCGCGCTCCTCCATAAGTTTCCACCATGATTTCATCCCGGACTGGGCCTGTTCTAAAAAGCTGCGGTCCTGGTTCCGCCTCAGCAAAGGCAAAAGCGCCTTGAGCGTGCGGCGGCAGTCACCGACGAGTCCCACCTCGACGGGATAACGCAGGCCCACCCGCATCGGGTCGAGGTCAATCTGGACGGCTCGGGCTTGGCCCGGCTTGGGCAAAAACTCTATGTACGGAAAGGATGTCCCCACCATCATGAGTGTGTCGCATCCCTCCAACGCCTCCTGTGAGGGCCGGGTTCCCAACAGCCCGATCCCGCCCGTTGTGTACGGGCTGTCGTCAGGGCCGGCCGCCTTCCCCAAAAGCGCCTTCACGATCGGCGCCCCCAGGGTTTCCGCAACCTGCTCAAGTTCGTCGGTCGCGCCGAGGGCGCCACGGCCTGCCAGAATGACGATTTTTTTGCCTGCGTTGAGGACTTCGGCCGCGCGATCCAGATCGGCTGCCTCGGGCAGGCCGGCGCCGCGGGCCAGGAAACTCGACGTGTGGTGAGGAACGTTCCGCTTGCTTCCTTTTCGGGCAGCGGGCATGCTTTGAAAATCTACAGGAAATGTGATGTGGGCCACGCCGCGGTAGCCCAGCGCAGTGCGACAGGCCAGGTCGGTCACGTGTTCCACATGAGCCGGCCCCATAATTCGCGCGTTGTATATTGCGACATCGGTAAAGAGCCGGTCCAATTCCACGTCCTGCTGTGTGTGTGTACCGATAAGATCGTGGTAGGTGAGGCCCGTCAGGGCGAGAACGGGCTGGCCGTCAGCCTTGGCGTCGTACAGGCCGTTGAGCAGATGGATGCCTCCCGGTCCGGAGGTGGCCAGGCAGACCCCGAGCTTTCCGGTATACTTCGCATATCCACAAGCCATAAATGCGGCGGATTCCTCGTGACGCACCTGCACGAAGCGGATTCTGCCCTGTCGCTTGCGTAGGGCCTCCATGATCCCGTTGATCCCATCGCCGGGGAGACCGAACACGACCTCTACGCCCCAGTCGTGGATAGTGTCGATCAGCATGTCAGCCGCGGTGGATGCCATGTTCCAATACCTCCCGTGTCTACGTCTTTAGGCTTCCGGCTGGCCGCTCGTACCAATCATCTCCAGAATCGTCTTTACAATGTGATCCGCACTGATCCCATGGTGGTCTAACAAGGCCCGGCTATCGCCACTGCGGGGCAGCTCGCGCACGGCGAGCTTGTAGACCCGAATCCCTTCGGTCGCCACCGCGGCGAGGACGGCATCGCCCAGTCCACCTTCGGCGTAGTGGTCCTCCACGGTGATGAGATGCCCGCCGGTCGCCTGGGCCGCGGCGAGGAGCCCGTCGCGGTCGAGAGGCTTCACCGAATACAGATCCACGATCCGGACGGACATACCTCGCTCGTGAAGCTGTTGCGTCACGCCCGCCGCGACGACGGTGACCCGATCCGCGTCGCTGTGCCGCAGTAC
>CAYQDJ010000151.1:0-4374 GCA_964416255.1 uncultured Nitrospira sp.
ACAGCCAGTCGCCATCGAGTCGGGCGCGTTGTGCCCGTCGTCGAGGTGGGAGAACCAGTCGTGGGTCATGAACTGGATCCAGAATGCGGCGAGGACGTTAAAAAAGCTGGCTTCTTCATAGGGGCAGTTGGCGGCCGGGGAGAAGGCGGGAGCTCCATGGCCGTCGCGGCATTCGACTGCCCGGTGCGACGTGCGGCTCAACAACTTCCGGCTGAGCACTTGCGGATCGGGCTGGTGCAGGGTGAGCCTGGTGCCGTGACGATTTCTGGTTTCTCCGCTTCGTGGCTCGTGATCGAGGAACGTTGTGGCCTCGAACTGGACATTCCGGGCCAGGGGTTGATCGGTGGAGCCCATCAGCGGATTGCGGATGTCGTTGCAATAGCCTTGAATATTCCGGAATCGGATCAAGGTGCCCGTGCATTCCTGCGACCCATCCTGGTTCACGCGTAAGCCATCGCGGAGGAGTCCTGCATAGTCGGGATGTTCGCGCGGGACTCTCATGCTGTCCCACGTGATCGTGAGGGCGCCGGCCGTGTCCCGGAGCCCTTTGACATATCCTTCATAGGTTCCGCTGTTGTCGAACAGGTTGAACTTGATCATTTCCATCCGCTGGTATTCGAGATCGAGCAGAGCCCCCCGGACGCCGCGTCCGTTGGCTCCGAGACGCCCGAACAGCGCCGGAATGCCCGTCACCCGGGTGCCGGCGTCGCCCGCCGCCCAATAATTGCGCCAATCCACCCAGGGGGAGTCGCGCCGGTCCACGGCCTTGTCTCCGCCGCGGCAGCGCGCGGTGTCTTCCTGCACCTTCCCGAGAAACCGCTCCGTGCGGTCGCCGGCGACGGGACGAAACCCCTCCCACGCATAGGTGATGCAGGACGACAATTCGTTGGGATCCATCGAGGCGCACCCTCCCAACGCCAGTGCGATCGAAAGGAGAAGATAGCCTTGCCGCGTCAAGGTCCTCACGATGTTAATCTGGTCAGATACTCACTCGTCCTTGCTTGCGTCTCAGTAAGTAGTCGATGACTGGTAGCTGGCAGCCCGTACTAATCTCCTTCCCCCGTTCCCGCAATACCTCCTTGGAGGCATGGAGGGTGCGGGATCGCGGGCCAAGCGAACCACCCGTTCTGGCGCGTCGATCTCGGCTTTCCGAGGTCCACTCCGATGGACGGCCTGTCTTCTTACTGAACCTTCCGTGTATGGCCGTTAGGCTCTATCCACGAGGTCCAAGAAGCTCGTGTCGTCCGTAGAGCACGTCCCAGGAAGTGAACCCGCTTCCCGGCTCGTCGGCGGACTCCGTCGGTCGCCGCGTGAGAGTCCGTTTGGCGAAGCAACCGCGGCTTGAGGGAGTCGAACCGCCTCGACCGTTCGTCGGATATGTGCCTCATGTGCGTGTGTTGCCCCCTGAGGAAAGACCGTCAACAAGACCGGGTTGGCTGTTTGAGGGAGCCGTGGCTTCAGTGATGGATGAAGCACGGCTCCCATGGCATCGGCGTCGAGGCGACTGTCGGGTCTTGGATGGGCAGTGTTCCATGACCGTGGATCCCGGCTGAACAGCCGTCATCATGTGTCGGCTCTTGCCGCGCCAGCGTTGTGACTACTCTTGCCAAATCAGCTTCACGAGCACATAGAGGAAAACGGCCATGAGGGTGTTGCTGATGAGAAGAATGAAGCCGAAGTCCATGGCGCCCCCCTTTCCTATTTTATTCAGCTGCCCTGCACGGCACTTCTGCAAGGCACAGGCCACTCGCCATGACCAAGAAACCTCGCGGGTCATGGGGCGTGAAATGATTGAACTACGAAAGAAAATGGCCAAACGGACGGCAATCCAATGACCCATCGAACGGCCCTATGGAATGAGATCGAGCGTACCCAAAACAATGCTCATTGAATCGGATATGATCCAGACGATCCGGCGACAGTACTCGCTCAACGATTAACTCAATGGGCCTGGTGAAAGTGCTTCCCGCTTTATGCGTTCCTTCACGCTATTGCGCGGCGCGTCGATTACCGCGCGGCGGCATTCCTGCGGGTCCTTATACGTAGATGAAAGATAGGTCCTCATCAAACGTTCAATCCAAGGCTCGGGAAACTCATGGTCTTTCCATTGGACCCGGCCGTGATTCTGATCGTGAGACTCGCTCGGCCGGTTCCCCATCCGCCACCGGCAACGCCATCACCGTTGATCGGCGATTCACCAACGGGTACCTTGGTCTTCTTCAGTAGCGATCGACTTGAGAGCTGAAGAAAGCTAGACGAGAGACTTGTCCGCTCGCGATCTTGCTTTGACCTTTTCCAGTTCGACGTGCCAGTCCGACCCGCACATATGATCCAGGATGTGAGAGCCGAGCATGCGGTAGCTTTCGAATTGTGATTCGCTGAACCACTGATCACTCGTCGGCTCATGGGAAATCCCGGGTTTCGCTGGGCATGTTGTAGATATCCGAGGGTTCCTCTTCGCAGAACGCCGGCTTGATATAGATGAGTTCGCCGTCTGCTTCACGGGGATCGAGCCCCGCTACGAGGGAAGGAGCTCTCGCTGGAAACCCCCGGGCGCATCGACTCCGAATACTACCTCGCAGATCTCTCTTTTCACCTCGGCTCGCTCATTCTTCGGACCGAGAAGCTGCCGGCAGACGGCACCGCCGGGCATCAAGGGAATAGGCACTCAGAGTGCAAGATGATATCGGAATACATTCATCGCGAATCATTTTCGATCCAGTTCATCCTTCCCAAGCTGTTGTGGTGGATCGGACACCTGAAACATGAATCCCCCAGACAGATGAGCAAACGCCTTCACAATACGGAAGTTCTTCACACGCTGTTGCGAAACGGTTGTTCGAGTCACAGCTGGTATGGGTGTTGCTGATGTGTCCAGCATCCGTGGACGGCGATGAAGATAGGAGGATGTCGAAATGGATCTCATCATGCTCATGTTTCTTGTACTCAGCGTTGGTGGATCGTTCGCGGTGATGCACTTGCTTTGGCATGCATGAGGTTCAGTAGGGGCGGTCGGCACAAATCATCCTGGCTGGCGGTCTGAATGCAGTACACAAACTAATGGCATAAGGAGAAAACCATCATGGACTACAGATCAGATTTATTTTTTGGCAGCTATACGGGGAACGGACGCATCCTTGTCGTCGATGATGAGCCGTCGATTCGGACCATCGTCCGGAGGGTGCTCGAGAAGGCAGGCTATGAGGTCGTGGAAGCCGACAGCGGCGACACCGCGATCGCGACCGTCAATACCGGTGAGAATCGGCTCGTCCTTGATGCGGTAATTTGTGACCTCCGCATGCCGAAGATTAATGGACTCGACGCCATTGCCTATTTCCGCCGGGCCTATCCCCACGTGCCACTGATCGTGTTGACTGGGTATCCCGATCCGGAAATGGCCATCGCGCTGATGCGTGAGGGCGTGGTCGACTATTTGGTGAAACCAGTGAAAGGCGAGCGTCTGATCGCGGCGGTAGGAACAGCGATGGAACAGCGGGAGATGGCATGGAGGTGAAGTTGGCGAGCGCGGGGTTGATCGCCTCCTCCACTGTGAGGAGGCCCAACCCTTCGCCGGGTCCCTTGTGCGACTGGCGCAGGAAATCTCTCAACTCGCATGTGGAGGATGGGCTCGTCTGCCGGTCCAGCACTTCGTCATAGTCACTGATCAGCCTCAACGTACACCCGGCAAGGAGTACGGTGAAGATGAGCAGCAGCGCGAGCCGCTGCCCCGCCCTGTCACCCCTCTCTCGGACAGCCTTACATGCAAGCTCCGGCCTCCTCCGACAGCGCAGTCCGTGTCGTCATGTCCGGTTGGATACGCCTCTCTTCAGGAATGCCAGATCACTTTGACGAGGATGTAGAGGAAGAGAGCCATGAGCGCGTTGCTGACGAGGAGAATAGTGCCGTAATCCATAACGCTCTCCTTTACGTGCAATCAGGCTGTGGTGGTACGATCCGCTGTGAAACACTGCCAAATATGTGTGCAAGCACAGGGCCAAAATAAATGAGCGCGGCTCTCGATGGCACGTACGGCGAGAATCGACAGTCCAGCAGCGGTGTTTGGCAATCACCGCGCGAGACGATCTTCTCTGGGCGGAACGAACGCGCTCGCATCTAAAAGCATGCACCGTGGATTGATTCGGATGCAGACGCCCATGATTTAGATGCGATTTTACCTGTGGATAAACGCGAATTGGTTGCACTGATTTCAGCAGTCGGCTTATTTGAGCCATCACGAAAATCACGCATGCGCTACTCCTGCAATCGTGGATGCGCCGTCACGGCCCCCCAGGCAGGTGGGCTCGCCGCTCGGTCGGCCCACATACTATATCTATATTCAAGTATGCCTCCCTCCCTCACTGCTCCGCGCGCCAA
>CAYQDJ010000152.1:0-4293 GCA_964416255.1 uncultured Nitrospira sp.
CTTGGTTGAACGACGATCACGAAACACTACGTAAGAGTTCTTCGGCTACTTTCGATCTCATCTCTTGGATCCTTTCCGTCGAGGGTGCCAGGTTAGCTACGTTGTAAGCACGTCCCTGCCAACCTTCAAAGGCGTTTTTTTGCACAGTCCAGCAGCGAAAAGGTTTGCGCCGTTTACGTTGCTGTAATTCGCGGAGGGCTACGGCTCCAGGACCGATAGGGGGGGATGCGTAGACGACCACGCACACACTCCAAAGCCTTTCCAGTGTGGCCGGAAAGACCCTTGTCGTCTGCGTGACTAACACGGAAAATAGAGAGAGAGAGAGAGAGAACACCCAACCGCTGGAGTTTCACGATCGCCCTCCTGGGTTAGTATGTCGGTCCGCTTCCGATGGACCTCGAAAAAGTTCGGCTATCCATGGGTGGATATTGATCGCTCCTGTGTGCCTTTGAGAAGTTCCTCAAAACTCCCAACGCAAACTTCCGCCCCAGCCGAAGTCGGAGTGCCATTGGCCGATCAGGGAAAAATGCTTCGTTAACAGGTGGCTGGCGCCCGCACGGGTTTCCCGCTTTTCCTTGGTGTCATACTCGGCTTCTCCGAAAATCGTGATGCGCGGCGTAAGCTCCAGGTGTTTGCCGACAGCAAACTGGAAGTCGCCGGCCGTATCCACCCACACGCGGGAGGAGAAATTCAACGGCAGCAGGTAGCGCAGGCCCAGGATACCCTCGTGCTTGTCCAAGCGATCGCCCGCGCCCTCAAGGTTCACGCCGGCAAAAACGCTGGCAAAGCGGTTAAAGTAATAATCGTAGGTAGGCGTGATTTCCCACTCCACGTCGTCCACGCGCTGCCATCCGGCCTTCCACTCGGCGGAGAGGATATGCCGGATGTTGGCGTAAATCAGCGAGCCCTGCGCCATCTGGGTGAGCACATCGACGTGGCCGTAAAGAAAAAACGGGTCGTGGTGGAGGCGATCGCTGACGGCGGCTGTGGCCGGGTCGGGCGTGAAGCCCTCGTAATGCACCACCCGCGCCATGCCGCTCATCATGTGATAGAGCTGGTGACAGTGAAAGAACCAGTCGCCGAACTCGTCCGCCGCAAACTCGATCACGGTGGTCGTCATGGGCGCGACATCCACGGTGTGCTTGAGCGGAGCGTAGTCTCCCTGAGCGTTGATCACGCGGAAGAAATGCCCGTGCAAATGCATGGGATGGTGCATCATGGTCCGGTTGATCATGATGAACCGCATGATCTCACCGCGCTTGATTTTGATGGAGTCGGATTCCGACAGCGGCTTGTTATTCAAGAGCCAGACGTAGCGCGCCATGTCGCCGTCGAGGGTGAGGCGAATTTCGCGGACGGGTTTTGAGGAATCGAATACAGTGGGTCGCAGGGCACGCAGCGTGTCGTAAGGGGCGGGCGGACGTTCGGCGCTCATGCCGTCCGTGGCCAGCGCGGCACGCGAGCTCACATCATCAGCGAGCAGGCCGAACCAGGTGCTCTTCGGTGCGCGGGAATCCATTGGCTGATCCTGCGCCGGCATCGCGCCGAGGTCATGGTCACCATGGTCCATTGCGGGTTCGGCCGATGACTGGCTCCGGGCTGTGCTGCCGTGGTCCATTTGAGCATGATCCATGTCCTCCATCCCGTGCGTGCCTGGCTGGTCGAATGCGCCGGCACGCACTTTGCGGTCGGGCATGCCCATCGCCCCGGCTGGCGTGAGCGCGAACACGCGGTTGAGCGAAAGGCCGCCCATGGTGTCGTAGAGATCGGGATGCGGGACGTCCGGCGCGGGGTGGGGCGGGCCGCTGCCGATCCACAGCGAGGAGTGGCCGGAGGAATCATGGGCGGTGGCGCGAAACTCGTAGCTGCCGTCGGGCGGCACCGTAACGATCACATCATAGGTTTCTGCGATGCCGATCAGCAAGCGTTTTTCATCAAAGGGTTGAACCGGTAGTCCGTCGGCCGAGATAACCTGCATCGGCCCACCGGCGTATTCCAAATAGAAGAACGTGGAGGCCGATCCATCGATGATGCGCAGCCGTATCCTTTCGCCCGGTTCCGCCGCGAGGGCCTGCTGCGGAGCGCCATTGAGCAGAAAACGGTCATAGTAAACATCGGCGATGTCCATGGGTGGCATGCGCTGAAGTTCGCGGGAAAAGTACGCGCCCAGCTTGCCCACCCTCGCCGCGCCGAGGATGCTTTGTCCGCTGCCCTTGCGGATGCTATACCATTCGCTGCCGCGCTTGAGCGTCTGCAGGACCGCGTCCGCATCCTCATCGGTCCAATCGGACAACACCACGACGTGCTCGCGAAGTCCGTCATATTCACCGGCAGATTTCGGAGTGATGACGAATGCGCCAAACAGTCCGCGCTGCTCCTGTAGCGCCGTGTGGCTGTGATACCAATAGGTGCCGGATTGCCTCAGGTCGAATTCGTAAGTGAATGTTTCGCCCGGCGCAATGGGCGGTTGGGTCACAAACGGGACGCCGTCCATCGCGTTGGGTAGCAGAAGCCCGTGCCAGTGAACCGATGTTTCTACATCCATCTGGTTGTGGACGCGAATCACTGCGCGGTCGCCCTCGGTAAAACGGAGCGTCGGTCCCGGCAATTGGCCATTGACGGTCATCGCCTGGACGGGCGAGCCGGTCAAGTTCACCTCCTGCCGGGCAATGGTAAGGTCGTATTCTACTGTCGCCGCCGACACCATAGTTCCCGGCGCGAACAGCACCATACAGGCCCACAACGCCGCGAGCGGTCTGATAAGTCTTGCGACGGTCCGGCGATTCCCCGTTTGAGGTCGGAATCGAATTTTCATTACTTGTTCCCAGCAGACTGATTCCGACTGCTTCATGCTCTCGTCGTGCTCTGCCCGTGGCAAACATAATTGCGCTGATCGGCAGGAGCATTCATCGCGCCTAGTCCTTGCCGACACACTTTGCTACGACCCCCGGTTCCTGTATCGGATCGTCTGAGATCCCCTCACGCCCAGAACCAGCATTCCATCGAAATGTTGACCGACCAACTCAGCGATTCCTATTTCAGGCAACGTAACGTTCAAGCTCACCTGCCGCCGCGGCTCGGGGAGCTTGAACCCGAGAACCAGCTGATGCCGCCGCGGTCAGGTGCAGCGCCTGGTTCGGCGTACCCCGCCTGGGCCGCCTGAATCGTCGCGCGATCGTGGGCCGAGGGGACGCTGCGCTCGGCTGTCTCGGCGACCAGGACGGCCTGTTGGCGGAGCGCGTTACGCCGCTGTTCATCGGAGGTCCGCCCGGCGACGGTCGCAAGAACCTGATGGAGGCGCGCCAGGACGGCGACGTTGCCTTCGGCGTTCTGGCGGATTTGGTCGAAGGCGTCGGCCAACAGGCCCGGGAATGTCGGCCCGCGGCTGATGACACGTAACTGTCCCCCCTCGGAGCGAAAAGGCGATTCGATCCGGCGGGCGGCGAGCCGGGCGAGGATCGATGCAAGGTAGTCAACGCAATTGATCGCGGTCGTGCTGTCGTTGATGCTCGGCGACAGCGCCTTGAGCGCGACGTCCACAATCTGCCGGATGCCGTAGCCCGCGTCCTGGTACACCGTCCGGTGTCGGCCCACGGAGTAGGCCACGTTCAGATTCCGAATCGTCTCGTCGTCCGGTGGCTTGCCGGACACCGACGCGAGCGGGCAGGCTTCGATGACGAACTCGCCGATTCCTTTCTCCATCCGCACGACCACGCCCTGTTCCCTCGCCAAGTTGAACAAGGCATCGGCGTCAATCCCCTGAATATACCCGGTTTTCCGGGCCGGGATGGTCGCCCATGTCTGGGACGCGAGTGCGCCCTCCAGCTCCTCGCCCGCGCGCCCGACGGCGGCTTCACCAATCTGGGCGGGGAACAAACGATCGACGGCCTCGAGCGTCTCCGTGGCCACCGACTCGATGATGCTCGTCGCCTGGAGCGAGGCGGCGATGTGATGAATGAAGAAGATGAGGAACCCGATGGCCACGAAGGCCAGCAGCACGGCGACAAGCACCGCCAGCCCCGGGACGAATGCGCCTTCGTCACCGCTGCGGATCGTCCGCAGCACGACGAGGCAATAGGCGAAGACGCCCAGGAAGACGCCGAGGACCGCCTGGTTGGCCCGGTCCCGCATGAAGTTCCGCAAAATCCGCGACGTGTACTGACTTGACGCCAGGGTAAGGGTGACGACCGTGATCGAAAAGGTGACGCCGGCCACTGTGATCATCGAGCCGGCGATGGCCGAAAGCAGCCCGCGCGAGCCTTCCGCCCCGGCCCCGAAGAGGCGCGGCCAGCG
>CAYQDJ010000153.1:0-4198 GCA_964416255.1 uncultured Nitrospira sp.
GGCGAGCGGGTGCTCATCGTCGACGATCTGTTGGCCACCGGGGGGACCGCCGAGGCGACCGTCAATCTGATTCGGCAACTGGGCGGGGAGATCGTCGGGCTCGACTTTCTGGTTGAGCTCAAAAGCCTCGCCGGGCGGGAGAAACTGGCCGGATACGACGTTCATTCAACCATCCTCTATCCCTAGGGCCAGTCCCCGCGATTTCTACCACCGCTTGTCAAACCGGATTGGCCCGTGATATAGAGTCCCCACTTTTTTGCCGCCGACCTTCTATCAAAGGAGTGGACCGGCATGACCCTGAAAACCCAAACCAAAAAGAAGCCTATGACCAAACCAAAAACGACCGCTGCGACACCACAGAGAAGCAAATCCCTCACCGATGCCGCGCAGGACAAACCCATTCTTGATGCGGTGGCCGGACCGGTCCGTCCGAAAGAAACCCAGAAGGAGCGGGAAGCCCGGGAGCATCGTCACGACGCGCTTCATAGGATGCTGTCGGCCAAACGGCAGGAGATCATCAAAGAAATCGAAGGCAGCCTCGGGCAGTCGTTGACCGAGGATCAGCAACGGCGGCTGGAATCGGCACGCGATGTCGGCGATCAGGCGCTGATGGACCTGGAGCGCGAACTGGGCATTTCCCTCATGGAGATGCGCAACCGCCGCCGGCAATCGATCGACGAAGCGCTGATCCGACTGCAGGAAGGCACGTACGGCATGTGCGCCGAATGCGGCATCGAAATCAGCGAGAAGCGCTTGCAAGCCGTGCCGTTCGCCAAGCTGTGCGTCGAATGCCAGGCGCGGACGGAGTTGCTGGAGAAGATCGAAAGGGAAGAAGACCGCGATTGATCGGTGCGGAGCGGAGGCTCCGCGTCAGCCGCGCACACCCCGTCACCCGACCCCTTCACCGAGCCCCGTCTGGGCTCCCCGCGTCGGTCCGCACCATCGTCGCGTCCGACAAGGTCCCTCGCATGAACCACAACCTCGCCCCCCGCGCCGTCGTGCTGGCCAGCGGCGGATTGGATTCCACCGTGGCGGCCGCGGTGGCGCGACGCGAAGGGTTTCACCTGCATCTCTTGACCGTGGCGTACGGCCAGCGGCATGCGATCGAAATCGAGCGCGCCGGCCAGGTGGCCGCGGCGCTGGGTGCGCAGCATCTGATTGTGGACGTCAATCTGCGGGCCGTCGGCGGCTCGGCGTTGACGGCCGCGGTGGCGGTGCCCAAAGATCGAACGACGGGTGCGCGGGCGGAGGGCATTCCGGTCACTTACGTTCCGGCACGCAATCTGATCTTGTTAGCGCTGGCCGCGGCGCACGCGGAAGTGGTCGGTGCGTCCACCATCTATTTCGGCGCCAATGTCGTCGATTACTCCGGGTATCCCGATTGCCGGCCGGAGTTCATTCACGCGTTCGAGGCGGCGGTGCGGGCCGGCACCAAAGCCGGGGCGGAAGGCGCGCATATTGAGGTGCGGGCGCCGCTGTTGGCCTTGACCAAGGCCGAGATCATTCGGCTGGGGATGGAACTGCACGTGCCGTTTCAGCTGACACATAGTTGTTATGATCCGATCGGCGCGCTCGCCTGCGGGCGGTGCGACAGCTGTCTGATCCGCCGACAGGGATTCGACCAAGCGGGTGTTGTAGATCCCGTCGCGTATGCGATACCCTGACGGACATCACGCGGAACCGAATACGCACGATCGACCACCAACGGAACCAGACCATGTCGCCGGAAGAATTCTTCATGTATCTCACCATCGGGCTCATCGTGCTCGCCCCGATCGGCGCCCGGCTCTATCGGCGCATGACGTTGCGGCGGGCGAAGGCCATGCTGCGGGAGCAATTCGGCGAGGGAGACGGCGGGGGCAAGCAGGCGGAGGCGAAGAAATAACATGACGCCGCTGTCCCGGCTGGCCGCGATCGGGTTCTGCCTCGCCCTGTGGGGAGCGACCCCCGCCTGTAGCCAAGACGACCCCGCGCCCAAGCGGGCCGCCTCGGCGGTGCCCGCCGAATTTCAAGCCGGCGAAGCCAAGTTCAAAATGAATTGCGCCGCCTGCCACGGGCAGGAAGGGACGGGGACGAGCCAGGGGCCGCCGCTGGTGCACAAAATCTATGAACCGAATCATCATGGCGACCCCGCCTTTCAACGTGCCGTCGCCGGAGGCGTCCGCGCCCACCATTGGCAGTTCGGCAACATGCCGAAAATCGAGGGGGTAACCCCGGACGACGTCGACGAGATCACCCGCTACGTCCGATGGCTCCAGAAACAAGCCGGCATTTTCTGAGCCGCGTTCCTCTCTATGCGCCGGCCGCCGGCCCCACACCGGGGCGTGTTTCCCACGGTTTGACTTCACTGACACTGCTTCGTATGGTGAGACATGCAGGAGTCCGCTCCTGGCGCCGGCTGGTCAACCTTACGGCCCCTGCGGACAAGGGGCGCGAGGAGAGAGGAGAGGGGTATGGACATGCGACCTGGTCGAGTGACAACCATGGTGGGAGCCCTGTCGGTGCTGCTGGCGAGTTTCGGATGCGTGGCGATTGACGCGGGGCATGAAGGCGTGTTGGTGCAGCAGCCGTTCTTCTTCGGTCACGGCGGCGTCGATCCGGTGCCCGCCAAGACCGGCCGCGTGATCGTCGCGCCGACGACCAAAGTGATCGATGTCGATGTCCGGCCCATTCAATATTCGGAACACTTTGACATCATCTCCGCCGAAAACGCGCCCGTGTCCTTCGATGCCTTTCTGATCGCCAACGTCGTCGAAGGCCGGACGCCCGAACTGATCGCCAAGTACGGCCCGCATTGGTATCTGCACAACGTGAAGGAAGCGTTTCGCACGTTTGTGCGGGAGGAAGTGCAAAAGTATCCCCTGTTTCAGCTGACGACGGATCCGACGACCCGTGCGAAACTGCAGGACGCCATCGCCCGGGAGGTGCAAACCAAGCTGGTTGAAAAACAGGGGATCCCCGTGCGGTTGAATCGCGTCGTCGTGGGGAGCATTCTTCCGCCGAAAGGCGTGGTGGAACAGACCACGCAGACGATCGTGCAAGAGCAGCGCAAGATCACGATGGTGGAATTTCAAAAAGCCGAAGAGGCGCGTGAGGCCGCGGAACGGCAGCGGGGCATCGCCGACCGGGCCTATCGGGAATCGCTCGGCTTGACGGCACCCGAATTCGTCGATCTCCGGCGGATCGAAGTGCAGAAAGAAATCGTCCAACATTCGCCCGCGGCCCTCACCGTCATCATGGGTCTGGAGCGCATCGGCATCAACCTGCCGCCGTTCGCGGGGGAGAAATAACGGCGGGTTATAGGGTCACGACCAGGGCGCGGAGGCGATGTGCCTTCCGCGCCTTTTTTGTGCCGTGAGCCGTGTGACGCAACGCTCAGTGGCGAGACGACGCCAATCCAGCCGGGAATCTCATCTTCCCTAACCAGCTTCGGACTGATCCATGGCATGTGTTCGGTGCCGTTCCGGGCCGCGACCCAGCGGGCGATCAGTTCGAGAACGTGATTTCCAATTGTTTCACGACGGCGTCGAGGCGCTTCCGGTGATGCCACGGCAACGGCTCGAATTCGATGCCGATGCCTTGGGTGCCGGCCCAGCGGACCGTGGCCTGTTGAATGAGGAGGGGAACGTCCTCGCCGGGAATATAAAGCAACAGCCCCACCATCATCCCCGAGACTGGGCGAAGGGAGCTTTGCAGCCGGCAGCCGTTGCGGGAGATGTCGGACAATTTCACCGGATGGGTGCGGTTCTGGCAGACGAGCGAACCGGGAAACAAGGCCGGAAACCGCTGGGATTGCCGTGCCACCATCGTGAAGACCTCGCCGTCCGATGGATGTATACGGGGCTGTCCCGTTGCAGATGCGATGCCCGCCAAGAGAGGGCTCCACAGCGCGATTAGCGGCCTTTTGAGCAGGGCATTCGAGCCAGCCCGCCCGTTTCTGTCCAGCGGTGAAGGGATTCTGAGACGGAGGGGGCATGAGTGGTGCTTATCTGGGACCAGCGCATTTGAGGAGTGCATAGTTTTCGAGAAGCAGATGCCCAAGGGTGCGTTTGCCCCTGGCCGCCTTGCCAGGGGACGACGCATTGATTTCTTGAGAAGAACTAGGTAAGCCTTCACCCTGAGCTGCCAGATTAAACGTAGCGAATGACCTCGGATGTCACAGCGCTGCGTGAAACTGTTGCGCACCACCACCCCGTCA
>CAYQDJ010000154.1:0-4077 GCA_964416255.1 uncultured Nitrospira sp.
TAACAAATGCCTTGCAGAAAGAAAAAGGGGGAAGCCGACTGGCTTCCCCCTTCCTCTCATGAACACTCCCTCTGTGAGAGGGCGGACTATTTGGCGGCGACGGGAAGTACTTGCGCCGGCTGTTCAACCGACGCACTCTTCATCCCTGCCCCTGCGCCGGAAAGCGGCAGCAACCGCTGGTCCCCGGCCGGCAACACACGCAGATACCCCCACTGACCCGACTGGGAGTAGGGCAACCGCTGGTTGCTGTACACATAATCACCGGGCAAGCGATAGGGACCGCCGGCCGACGGCAAGAAGGCGTCCAAGACCTCGGAGCCTGAATACTCCACCACGCTGATTTGATCGGCTCCGCGCATGAACGGCTCGATCGGCCACTCATGCTTCTCCACACTGAACATGCCATTTTGCTCGTTGCTGGCACCGATGACATGGATCCGCACCGGATCGCCCACGTGCGACTCGATGATCGGCGTCGCAGGATCTTCCGGCTTGTCCGCCTGACACGGCTGGAACACCTTGCCAAGCGAGCACCCTTGCTCTTCACGATACTTGTACGGTTCCGACCGGTAATTGACCCCGGTCAAGCCCGCCACATTTTGCACATAGGGCATAAAACTCGTCCCGATGATATTGTCCTCATCCTGGAAGAACAACGCCACGTCCCGGTAGTTGGCCCTGGCTTCGTTGCCGGGGATCGAACGATCGATGATCACATCGGCGGCCCAGGCATTCTTGTTCGAAAGATCGGCACCGGTCTTCGGGTCTCGATACTTGGACCCCTTCGGACCCACGACGACCGCACCGAACAGGCCGTTCCGAGGATTCATCATGACATTCCCCCAGTCCCAAACCAGCGAGGTCGTCTCACCGTTGAACGGATCCGCAAAGTAGGTGTAGGTCCGTTCGGCGCCCGGGGCAATCGTCTGATCACCAGGATTGTTCCCGACGTTGGCCCCCAAGGAGTCCTTCGGATCGAAGGACAACCCGATCGCCGAGAAGGAAGCCTTGCTGCTCTTCATCTTGTTCTTGAGATTCACCTTCACGCAATCCCCGACGTTGACCCGAAGCGTGAGAGGCATAGGCTGCATGCCTCCCGACACTTTGGCCGCATCCTCTTCCAAGGCATAGATCTTGGCGTCAGGATTAGTGATTTGAATCGTCCGCTCAAAGTCCACCTCGATAGACTCCGGGGCCTTCGGGTTGAACTTCATGGACGGATAATCCAACGCGACCACGTTGAACGTCTTCACCGGGGCATCTTCCGGACACACCGGCAGAGCCTTTGGCATTTCGCCCTTGTCCGAGAAGCCCGCGGGCAGCTTCTTCAGATCCGCCTGGTCCTTATCATAGACACGGATGATCCCCCAGCCTCCCTCAGAGAATTTTGAAGAGCGGCCGTTGAAATGGATATAGTCGCCGGCTTGATGCCGCGACCCACCCGCTTGAGGCACCACCAGGTCGTATCGCTCTGCGATCCCGATGTGAATGGAGTTTTTCCGATTCGCATCGGAGGCATACCGCTCGGTCCAGAACGTATGTCCGGACAACGTCCAGACCATCGATTCATTCATCAGTGTATGCAGCAGACGAAAGACCATGGTGTCTCCCACATACGCCCGGAGAGTCGGCGTATAGGGGTCACCGTGCACCTGGCTGTTGAACGCCTGCGAGACATCAGGGTTCGTGGCCAACCGTTGTGCGATGGGCCCCGCTCTGAAATTCAAGCCGCTCCCGGTGGTGTGAGTCCCACCGTTCAAGAACGGCATCGGCGTCATGTAGATTTTTTCCGGCATCATGAACGAGACTGTTTTGCCCGCCTCGAGCGCGACTTCGATCGGCTGCCCTGGGGGATTGCCGGCGGTCACAATGTTCACGGTGTGCGGCACGGTGTCGTGCACTTGCACCATTAATTCACGGAAGCTGTTGTTCACACCATGGCCGACCGGCTCGTTGGTATGAATATCGGCGATCGGTCCGCTGCGGATCGGCTTCCCGGTCTTCGGATCATGGTAGGTCGACCCGACCGGCTCGGCGATGAAGGTGCCGAAGCCGCCATGCGGCCAGGTGGTCGCACCGAAGGCGTGGTCGTGCCAGAAGACGGTCCCGACGTCCGCATCAACCCAGAACCGCTGGCGGACGAACTCCACGGTCACGATGTCCTTGGCGGGGTGATCGTGCTGCAAGCCCTTGGCCAACGTGATCTGATTGCCTTTGATCGTCTTGATCCGAGAAATTTCATTGCCTTTGACGTTGTCGGCACCGACGAGAATCAGCGTCCCGACATGGTACTGCCCAGCATTCTTTACGGTGATGGTGGTGGCGCCTTTCTTGGCGGCCGCCGTCAATACCGTGTTCATCGGGGCCGGTAGCCCTTTCTTGTTTTTCTTCTCCAGCATCGTGAACGGTCGAACCGACTGTTCGTATGAGAACCCGGTGATCACGCCGTCCGATGCCTGATTGTCGAACTGCAGGAAGTGCCAATGGGTGTTGATTTTTGACGATTGGAAGTTGGTGTAATCGTCGTCGTCCCATTCGCTGGTCAATGTCCAGTCTACACAATCATAGATGTTGCCGCGGACGACCAACGGATACTTGAGATCGTCGTTGGCCCGGATCGCCGCTTCCTCTTCATGAAGCACATAGATCAATCCGTTCGGATCGATCACGGGTGGTTCTTTACCTTGCGCCTTGGCGATCTTGATCGGGAGCTTGATGAAGTGCACATTGTAATGCTTCCGTCCCGCGTTCTCCGGACAGAGGCTCCAGTTGCCGTTTTCACCCGGCAACGCTTGATCCACGCTTTCCTGGCCATCCGCATCCCGGCGGATCATCTCCAGCCAGGGAGCGCCCACGTGGTTCGGTGAGAACATGACCCGCTTCCCGAAGTGCGGCGTCAAATGCGGCCACGCCACCTTCCCCGTCAGCGGTTCGAACATGATCGGATGCCGCTTCCCTGGATGGGTGGACTTGTACTTCGGATTATCGATCGTGCTCTCTTTTTCGCTCATGGCGACGTTGCCGTTCCAGATCCAGTCCAACACGGTGGCATCGTACGAAATGATCTGGCCCTTTTCGTCGTCCTTATGACCGGGCTTGCCTGGCGTCGGCAACTGCATCTCCACCCAATCCTTGATCGTGATCGTGGCGGGGTTGGATTTCCAATTACTTTTGCCTTTGTCGACGATCTTGAATTTCTTGCCGAACCAATCCACCGTTTGACCGACGAGCTTGTCGGAGGAAATCGGAGCCTTCATGCGGCCCTTGCGATCAGGCAACTCCCGAAGATCCGGCATCACGTCGTTCCGCATGTCTCCCTGCTGCAGGGTGTTATACACGCGCCAATATCCCCACATGCCGGCCACATAATGGTGCGCGACGTGGCAGTGGAACAGGAAATCGCCGGCCAGTTGCTGACAGAGACCGGATCCGCACTCCGTTTCAAGATCGAGCGCTTCGGACGGACCGATGACCTCGACGTCGACACGGTCGGTCTTGTGGCGAATGACGGGATACTTGACCGGCCCGTTCGTGGCGGTGGCCCACAGGTTCATGTCGTCGATCGCCCGCGGACTGCGGGGCCATCGAATCGTGCCGCCGTGCGGGTGGTGGCTATGAAACACTTCCGAACCGCCGTGGACCAGGCGGAACTTCGCTGGGTCGCCCATGTAGGAACGAGGAATGGTCGGGGAGGCATCACCGAAGGTATAGGAACTGTATCCCATCGACTCATCTTCGAAGCCGAAATATTCGTGCTGCACGTGCATATTGTTGATGCCGAACGGCTCGCTGCGATAATTGATCGCGCGTCCGCCGGGCCGATAGGAATCGGTGAGCGGATCCCGTTGCGGAAGGAAATCGCCCTTCTTGTTGAGAGGACGAAACGCCTCGTCGCCCACTTCGTGATACATCAGCACGAATTCGCGGAAGTCCGGACCGGTGCCGTTCTTAATCATGACCTGCCACCCGCTGGTGGCCGGAGTGGGCAAGGGCGAGTACTTCTTGGCTTCGGCAGTGCCCGCGTTCTTGGCCGAGACCCGCATGGTGATCTTCCCCGAAGACGGTGATGTTGTGGTG
>CAYQDJ010000155.1:0-4050 GCA_964416255.1 uncultured Nitrospira sp.
GTGGTCTACGGCATTCTCTTCCGGGCTACCGCCGAAACCTTACGTACCATAGCCGGACGCGCAGACTTCGACCACCTGTGTGCAGGAGGCGACCAGGAGGAAAGAAGCGGGGAGCGTGGCGGATTCGAAACGCCGCGCGCCTCGCTCCTATCCGCCGCATCCGCCGCCATTCGCGTCGGCCGACACGAGGCCGGTGGCCAGACAGACTGCTCGCTCGACGGCCGCAAACCCTTTGGGCGATGTCGTCCGGCCAACAAGCCGGCGAAGATTAGGAGAAAGCCCTCCTGCTCGCCTGCTGCATGCAGGAGGTCGGCCACGCTTTCCCGTTCCGGAAATGCACCTCGATAAATTTTGAGCCGCTCACGGGCCTGCCGTTTTCGTCCTTGAGGGTCGCGACCAACTCCTTGGTTTTGACTTCAAACACGTCGGGTGTATGCGACCACGCGTACTTGCCGTCGAGGCTGAACATCACCCACCCATGACCGCCGTCCGATAGCTCGACCTCGCCCTTCGGCGCAGGCGGCATTTTCGTGGCATCGAAGATGAACAGCTTCTTACCGACCTGGTCGCTGATCCACAGTTCCGATTCGTCGGGCGTGAGGCCGGCCCCATGCGTCCGATGGGCAATCGGCTTATCTCCGGCGAACACGCGGTGTAGGGCTTTGCCGGCTTCGAGGTCCACCACGTCAAAGCCTACGTGATTGCCGAGGCAGATATAGCCGATGCGTTGGCGGCTGTCCATGGTGAAAGGGAAGATCCCCCGCTCACCCACATCGGGGATCTGCCGAATCATCGCGTCAGTGGCGGTGTCGAAGATCGACAATGTGGTCCTGGTTCCCAGGTACAGGCGCCGCCCGTCCAGGCTCACTATGCTGTTGTGCGCTTGCGGCCCGACGTTGAGTCTCTTGATCAGTTCGCCGTTCGCCGCGTTCACGACGAGCATTCCGCTGTCGTCGCCCGAATACCACCAACCGGTCGGCACGTAAATTTTCTCGCCGTCCAGTGTGACCGAGGACCGGTCACAGCCCGCCTCGTACGTCTTTTCCCAGACGACCTTCTCAGCCTCGAGGTCGAACGCCCCCAATCGTCGATTGGTGGTGGAAAAGTACGCGCAATGCGTCTTCAGGTTTCCACAAAAACCTCGCAGGCCCTCGGAGAAGCTGGGAATGGGAATCCGCCGGACGAACTTGTGCCCATTGTCGATATCGAAAACCAAAATACCCGGCGGATCGGAGCGGCCTTCCTTTTGCGCCGCATCGGGCATGCTGAGGTAGAGATACCGCTTCGTCCCGGACTGGCCGAAGGCCAGCGCGGCAATCAGCAGGAGAGTCCACAGCAACACGACTGGCCGGAGCATGGCGTTAATTCTACTGCCAGGGCGCTGGACCGGGCAAGGCCATGCCCGTCGCTTCTCGCACTTCTTCTCCCGGCGGCCTCCCTTTGCGCTTGGCCGAGAGTGCACGGGTGGCGCCAATCGGCCCGGCCGAACACGGATGCGAGCGCTGCGACCCGAACTCGCTGCCGCACGGGGCTCGTGCGAGCAGGAGGCGACCAGGAGGAAAAGTGGGCCGACTCTAGCATTCGGAAACTCTATTGGGCGACGGCGCGAGACCCAAGGAGCACGAGGCTTCGGCAGGCGAACCGCCGTCGCGCAAATCCTGGCCGCTCCTGGCGCGGCTGGCGGGGCAGGAAACGAGAAAACCGTCGGCGCAAATGAGCGGAGCGGCGAATCGGCCCTCAGTGTTCGCGACCTCCTGGTTGGAGCGGGCGAGCAGGAGGGTTTTCGCCCAACCTTCGCCGACTTTCCGATGCCATAGCCGGCCCATCTTTCCTCCTGGTCGCCTCCTGCTCGCACGAGGTCTCGCGCGCACTGAGTCATCTCCTCAGGCAAGCTCGGTCGGGCGCCGATCTGCATCATGGGGGTGAGGCCAGTGCCACATCCCTTCGTGATCGGCCGTGCACTACTGTGGTCCAGTCCCCTCAGGTTGCTGTCATCGTGCCCGGAGCCGGCGAAACAACCAGGCTTTAGCCATTTTCCAGTCCCGTTTGACCGTCTTCGGCGAAACTCCCAGCACCTCCGCAGTCTCCTCAATGCTTAGTCCGCCGAAATATAGTAATTCCACGATCTGGCCTTTGCGGGCATCGGTATTGGACAGCGAGGCCAGCGCCTCATCGAGGGCCAGCACTTCAGCGCTCCGCGGCTGGGCGCCAACCACTGCTTGATCCAGGGGGACCTGCACAACAGCCCCCCCTCGTTTGGCATACCCACGGTTGCGCGCGTAATCCACCAGAATGCGGCGGATGACTTGCGCGCATAGGGCAAAGAAGTGAACGCGGCTGTCGCAGCGGATGCCCCCCGCGCGGATCAGCCTGAGGTAAGCCTCGTTGACCAAAGCGGCCGACTCCAGGGTGCCACAACCGGAGCGGCGGTTCAAGTGCCGCCTGGCGATTCGCCGCAATTCCGGGTAGATCATAGGTATCAGGACGCCGAGGGCCCTTTCGTCGCCGCCGCTCCAGGCGGCCAGCAGCCCACTGATGTCTCCCTGCGCTTCAACCGTCATTCCCCAAGACTTTTAGCACAAAACCCGAGCAGTCGTGACCCTTTTTGGCGCCCGTTCCCGGAATATAAGCGATGCACACAGCATCAGAGGAGGTCACATGAACAGTCGAACAACTGGGTCGCCGACGAGCGCGTGCAGCGTCCTTGTTCTTGCACTGTTTGGTCTGCTGTCGGGGCTCATGTCCGCGGCCTCGCACGAGCCGGTGTTCACCACGATCAATTTCCCGGGCGCCGTCGCGACGACACCAACGATGATCAACCCTCAGGGCGACGTTGTGGGTCACTATAGAACGCCCGAAGGCACCTTCCACGGTTTTCTGATGAGCCGCGATCAGTTCGTCTCCATCGATGTCCCCGGAGCCATAAGGACCGAGGCTCGCGGCATCAACCCGCAGGGTGAAATCGTGGGGCGCTATCAGAGCGCCGACGGCACGTCGCACGGGTTCCTGTTGAGTATGGGCAGTTTCACGGCGATCGATTTCCCGGGCGCCATTTCCACATTCGCCAATGGGATCAACTCCAAGGGAGAGATTGTTGGCCGTTACACGGACAGCGGCGGCCGGACTCACGGCTACCTCCTATCCAAGGACGGTTTTGTGCCCTTCGATTTCCCCGGCGCCATTTTCACGTGGGCGCAAGGGATCAACCCGAATGGCGAAATCGTGGGGTGGTACACGGATGCGAACAACGTGTCTCACGGATTTCTGTTCAGTGGCGGCGTCTTCACGACCGTCGATTTTCCGGGCGCGGTCACGACCTTCGTGCACCAAGGAATCAACCCTCAGGGCGAATTCGTTGGCCGGTATTTTGCACCCGACGGCAGTTCGCGCGGCTACGTACGAACCCGCGACGGCTCCTTCACCGAGGTCCATGTTCCTGGCGCGATCATCACAAGCGCGGTCGGGATCAACCCAGCGGGCGATATCGTGGGATTCTACTGCGATACACCGAGCGGCTGCGCGCCGTCGCCATTTGGCGACTTCTCCGTGCTCCACGGCTTCCTGCTGAGCCGCAAGAAGTGAGTCTCCTGTCCCGATTAGGCGGCAGCTTCAACGGAAGTTCTCGACAAGCATCAAGTCCGAGCCGGTGGACGTAAACTTCGCGTATAGGAGCGAGCGCCCGTCCGGGGATACCGAGAGACCATAGTACGAAGGGCTTTCCACGCCGGCGATCCTGGCAAGCCATCTGTCCGAAAACCGGTAAAACATCAAGGCGCCGGGTTTCATTGGGGTGCCACCGTTGATGAAGTAGATCCCCAGCCGGCTGGCTTGTAACGCAGGCCCGTTGAGGCGCCCGTCGAATCGAAAAACCTCGCGTGCGGCCCCCCCGTCGACGGGCACCTCCCACACGCTTCCGGGCAGAGCGTAGTAAAGCAGCCTGCCATCCGCGGATTCCGTGAACGGCTTGGTGAAGCCGCCAGACTCTTGAGTCAACGGTTCAAGTGCACCGCCGGCAGCAGGGGTTTTCCAGAGCTGCAGGCTGCCGGTTCG
>CAYQDJ010000156.1:0-4047 GCA_964416255.1 uncultured Nitrospira sp.
AGAAGCTGAACCAGCTTGTCGCCAGCCCCGAGTGGGTGAAGCATCAGATGCGCGCCGCGTTGCACCTGGAGGGCTCCGGCGCCGTCCTTGGAGTGACGGGCGATGCTATCGCCGAGCGCATGAAGCTCTGGACCAGCCTACTCCCGGCCTGACGTTCTCGTCGACCAATCCACCCCGCTACGTCCCCCCACACCGGCGCTATACTCTTGGACGGGAGGTGGCAGCGCACGGCCGGCCGGAAGTTTGACGCGTGGCTGACGTCCCCAGTAGGGGATTGCCACAGATCCTCAAGCCTCCAGAACATGCCGGCCAAGCTCCTGCCCCTCCCACTCAATCGCACCCTTCCCAAACCCCCGCCGCCATGCTACACTGCCAGGCCCCTTCGGTGACCCTCTGAGGTCCGTCACAAGCAGGATCTGTGACTGATCTCTCCAAAGTCACCGAAGGAGAAAATCACCTTGAACCTTTGTACAAGCATGCCGCCGCTTCCGCTTCATGGCTCCCATTCACTTCGCGCACTGGCTCCGCAATGGCAGCGGCCACACCCTGAGAGTCGTTGACGCCATTTGCGGAACGGCGCTCTACGCCCGATACGACCGCGCCCGCATCCGCGCCGTGATGGTGGGCGACCAGGGCCTCGGATTCCGCAACATCTGGCGGAATTTCCGGGAAACCTCCAAGACCCAGGCTGCCTCGTAATACCGGAGCGCCTTCCATATATATACCGACGCCGCTCCCCGCGGCGTTATTTTTTGTACCGGCCTAAACGACCCATACCGACCCGGGCACACCCCTTGCACGATCGAAAGGCCCGGTGTAGCATTACCTGTCGCCTCGGACGGCAAAGAATCCCGAGGCCCCGAGCCCAGAGGTCGGCCCGGGGGCGGCACAGAGCACTCGCGCTCCCGCGCGAGTCTTCTTTTTCCCACCACCCTTGCCTTCACGCCACCGCCGGCATACGATGAAACTGCTGCGGTACTTCGCGCACAGAACAGAAACCATGAGCAAATCCTTAACAGTTGAAACACGGCTCACGTTGTCGAAGTCGTTTCGCCCCGGCGAAAGTGACCTTGCACTTGGACGCTATACGCTCAAACCCTTACCGCCGATCCGTCCCGGCGAAACGGAAGCGATACTAGTCTTCGATGACGCGTATGAATCGCCGGTCGAAGGAGGTAGTCACCCGGAAGAAGAAGCCAGTATTCTTTGCGTTCTGTTGTCACTGCTACTTGAGACGCGCGTTAAGCGAAGCGGTCTTCGACTGAACCATATTAATATCCCGCCGACTGAAGCGACCACGTATGCACGATACCGTGGCCATCTTGTGACGGAGGGCATAGAAGCGAATCTCGATCGCATTCTGTGTCTGCCCATCGATCTCGCCAGGCAGCTTGCGCGCTCGTGTCGTGCCTACTCATCCGCCATCGACCTAATCCCTTCAGAACCGACGTTCGCATTCTTTCTCCTCGTGGTTGCCGTCGAATGCCTGTCCAGTCAAAGAGGCATCATACCGTTCTCGGAGCTCGATGCAGATTCTAAGTGTGAACGGTTCTGCTTATTCGTCCGTCGCTACCTGCCAGCGACGGAACGAGGTGATGACGAAAGAGATGAGGGGCTTCTAAACAATCTTTTGAAAACGGTTTACTATTCTCACCGGTCTGCATTCGTGCATGGGGGAAAAGAAGTATCATACGCATCCCTGCTCGCTGACGGCGCAGGCTCAAGTTACTTCAAGCATTCAACTGATGGCAAAGAAGTATTAACACCAGGACTGGGCTGGTTTGCACGAATTGTTCGGGGAGCAATCATGGGCTACATCGCTTCAATTCCGGTGGATGCCGCCAGCCATAACATACACCTCCTGGCAGCGCTCGCAGCCGAGAAGAGCAGGCTACGTATGAAGGCCAAAAGGGACGTTAAGGCGGGTCAACCGGTAACACTTAACGATGTTGACTACCGCTGAAATCAGGATCTCCCGAGCCACGGTAATAGCCGCGTCTTCATCCCCGAAACCCTCACCGACTAACCATCCTCCCGCCCGCCATCTTAAGGCCATTCCGCCCCACGTCCCCGGAGACCCCGGCTTGCTTCAGGTGATGCCGTGGTCCGCGTATCGCCACGCAACGGATCGGTTCCTCGAGGCGATCTACGAGTATCTGCGCTCGATTCCCTGTCTCGAAGGCGGTCCCGGCACCCTGCCGAACCGGTGTCCATAGAGCCCACCGCGTAACGGCCCCAAGACCCGACGGACGCCGCCCCCGCGGAGCCCCAAGGCATAACGCCCAGCCCCAACGGAGGCGCGGTGAGACCCACGCGCAGGACGCGCATCAGAGTACACTTGGGAGCGATGGCAAGCCGTACGAGGCGGCCACGCGTTTTGAGCGGAGGTTGATCATGCGAGGTCTTGTCGAGACGATGGCGATGGTCCTCATCTGCGGCACTGGTGCATTTGCCGGTCCGAAGAGTGAGATCGTGGTGCTGACGCAGAACCAGTACCTCGGCGCCGATCTGAGCGGGCTCCTTACCGCGCCGGACCCCGGCGCCTTAAATGACGCAGCGCTTTCGATCCTGTCGCAGGTCGCGGCGAACAATTTTCCCGAGCGGGCCCTGAAGCTCGCTGAGGAGATCGCGGAGCGGCGGCCGCATCTCGTGGCGCTGCAGGAAGTGCTCAACTTCAGGTTGAACGGGCAGAACGGCCCGCCGCCCTTCCGTGACCATCTGACGGATACGATGACCGCGCTCGCAGCCCTGGGAGCATCGTACGTCGTGGCCGCGAGCGTCCAGAACGCCGACCTTTTGGTCCCCGTGGACATCACCGGCGACCTCGTTCCCGACGTGACCGTCGGAGTCACCGATCGCGACGTGATCCTGGCGAGGTCGGATGTCGCCGCATCCACCACGGCGGTGCCATTCTCCGGGGTCTGTGTCGTTCCCTCATCGGACGGCGGGCCGGGCTGCAACTACCGGACGATGGCATTCGTTCCGCGGGGTTTCGTGGGCGTTGACACGACCGTCGGCGGAAAGAACTTCCGGTTCGTCAACACGCACCTCGAGGTCGAAGAGCCCGTGCCCGGGAATCCGCTCTCGCGGGCCGTGCAAGCCGCGCAAGCATTCGAATTGATCCAGGTGTTGACCGCAACCACGCCGGTGGGAAGAACCCTCGTGATCGCGGGGGACATGAACTCGTCATCCCAGGACCAGGCGGTGCTGGGACCGGCGCCGATCGTGCCGCCGTATCTGCAATTCGTCACGGCGGGATTCTTGGACGCATGGACGGTCATGCCGGGCAAGGTGTCGGGTTTCACCTGCTGCCAGGCGGCCGATTTGCAGAACCACCTCTCGACGCTGGACAAACGGATCGATCTCATCTTCTCCGCCCAGTTCCCCGACAAGTCAAAGGCACGGGTGCTTGGAGAGAGCATTGCCGACAAAACCACGCCGTCGAGATTGTGGCCGTCAGACCATGGCGCCGTCGTCGCCGAGTTGGCGTTTCAGTGACGCGCCGGAATCGCCTGGCCCCTCCTCAAACCAGGGAACAGCAACGGAAGCGAGCAACCCTCCACCCCCGCACAACCCGAATCATAACCACCGCCGCCAAAAGGCAGGTGAACACAGACCAGGCGAACAACGCCCCACCGCGCCCGGCGTCTCAAAGAGAAGCTCTGACCGTCGCACCCCCGCGCGAGTAGAGACGCCAAAGCGCCTCCACGTACTCGGCTTTTTCGCCGGCGTACTTCAGGACATCCGCAAGCCAGCGTTTCCTTCTGCGGCCGCGGACGACACGACCGACAAAGCCGAGCTGACTGGCCAAGCCATCACGGTTACGCCGGATGTCCGCTCGAGTAACCGTGGAATACTTGGTCAGAAATCCGTCCATATTGTCCGGCTTGGCGAAGAGATACGTTGCATGGCCCGCCTCCGGAACTTCAGCGATCAGCGCGTTCGGCCAAAGGAAAAGATACTCATCACGGAACAAAAACCATGTTCGACTCCGCTTCCGCAACTGCTCGAAATAGTAAGGCTCGTAATCCGGCTCCCAGGTAACAT
>CAYQDJ010000157.1:0-4002 GCA_964416255.1 uncultured Nitrospira sp.
GGAGAACATGCACAATCCCGCTTCATCGCCCAAAAGATCCTCGAACTTCGGGAAGAAGGGGTCCCGCTGAGCGAAGTGGCCGTGTTGTTTCGGTCCAGTTTTCACTCGTTCGACTTGGAGATCGAGCTGGCACGGCGGGGGTTGCCGTTCCTCAAGCGGGGCGGTGTCAAATTTATTGAGACCGCGCACGTCAAAGACCTCCTCGCGCACCTTCGAGTGGTAGCGAACCCGCTCGATACCGTCAGTTGGCATCGCATCCTCATGTTGGTGGAAGGAGTGGGGCCGAAGAAGGCCCAGGATCTGTTGTCGGCGCTCGTCAGCGTCGAACGGCCGTTTGATGTGCTCCGCGGGGTGAAGGGGCGTTCGGGGCAAGGGCTGCGGGCACTCGCCGATACACTGGAGAGCGTCGGGTCCGCGACGGACGGCAGTACGGCGGAACAGGTGCATCACCTGTACGAGTACTATCTGCCGATCCTGAAAGAGCACTACGACGACTATCCCAAGCGGACGCGGGATTTGGATCATCTGCACTCGATTGCGGAAGGCTATCCGGAGGTGGATGCCTTTCTTGCGGATTTGGCCTTGGAGCCGCCGGACGGCAGCGCCGTCGATGTCGAAGGGCTGGATCGGGATGATGAACGGCTGGTGCTCTCCACCATCCACTCGGCGAAGGGGTTGGAATGGCAATGTGTGTTTGTCATCTGGGTTGTTGACGGCAAATTTCCGTCGATGTACTCGTTTGTCACCGACGAGGAACTGGAGGAGGAACGCCGCCTGTTTTACGTCTCCGTGACCAGAGCCAAACGGCACCTGTTTCTGACCTACCCGATCAATGTGTTCGATAAAACCAGCGGAATGCTGCTGTCTAAGCCGTCCCGGTTCCTCGACCACGTCTCCTCGAATCTGTTGGACACCCTGGCCCTCGTGGAGGATGCCGGACGAGGAGAGTGGGGCGTCACGCGGGAGCCCTATTTCGAGTAGGGGTTTTCGCCCACAATGCTTCCGGCATTCGTCTCAGCACCATGCGTGAGGAGGGAATGTGCTCTGTGCGAGTTGTAAGCGTTCTCGCAATGATCGTGTCTCTCGGCGTCATGTCCGCACCGGTGATTCCGGTGTGGGCTGAACCCGACGAGCCAAGCTCGGCACGCATGTGGAAACAGCTTGTCGCGGACGCCGCCCGGCTTCAACTGCCCACCGGATTTTTGGCCGTGATGCCGCCGGAGTTTGTCCGCTTCGAGTTTGACGACCTCCGAAGTTACGCGGCAGAGTACCATCCGTCCGATCATCGGTTGGTCTTGAATCGCTCCCTCTCGTTTAATGCGGCCGGTGGGACGCTCAGGCCGCTGAGCAAGCTGACCCACAAAGAGCTGGAAGTGCTCTACCATGAGTTGTTCCATGCCTACATGGATTACCTCACGGTGCGATATGAGCAGCCCCCTCGGGCCGGTGAGCCCCTGCCGCCGCTACTGATCATGGCCCGTCGCTACCAACGGTGCCGATATGGAGACGTTGCGATCACGCCGGTGGTCCAGAGACCGGAGGAAACGGAGGTGCGATACCTGACCGAATCCGAGTCATGGGAGGCACTCAATGAGACGTGGGCGGTTTTTGTGGGATGGGCCATTTGGAATCAACTCGAGATGCAGAAGAAATCCGGCGGCGACGGACCGCAGCGGCAGTCACGCACGCTGCCACAACAATGGGGAGACCGACTGGAAAAGGCCGTGCGACGGGGAGACCTGAGAGGATATTATGTCCCTGAGGATCCGGATGAACTGCGGGTGACGCACAAACGGTTTCTGGCCAGGGAGTTTCAAATTTCCGGCCCGGAAGCCTCAGCATTGATGACTCAAATCCTTGGATTCCCAGAACAAATAATTAACACCATTCAATCGAGACCTGGGCTCGCCTCATTCTTTCAAGCCGACACAGATTGCCAGGAGACTCCACGCTGAGGGAAAAATATTCCGAAGGTCCGTATTGCCTCTTGACAAGGTATAACTTCATCAATAGAATCCAGCGTTTCCTAAAATAGCCTGTCCGAGCACATCAGCCGTATCCTCTTCGGAGGAGAGAAAGCTGTGCGCGGAGAGGCTTACTCTTCTTTCTCGCAGTGGGATCGAAGACAAGCCTTCGACATCTGTACGGTATTCAATGAACGCCAACTCGCAGTGCGGGCAGGTACCCAAGCGGCCAAAGGGGGCAGACTGTAAATCTGCTGGCTTATGTCTTCCAAGGTTCGAATCCTTGCCTGCCCACCACCAGACAGGGCTCGAGCGTGAATAGGTGGGGCGGGAGCGAGTGCAGGAGTCGTAGTGCTGTGTGCGAGACGAACGTGCCGAGGCGGGCGTAGCTCAGCGGTAGAGTCCCAGCCTTCCAAGCTGGCTGTCGTGGGTTCAACTCCCACCGCCCGCTCCAAATCGGCTGGTTCCACGAATGACGGCAGAGGCCTCTCGGGTGACTCATGGAAGCCGAGGAGTGGAGGGACGGAGGCAAGGCGTCGTCCGGTGAAGGGGAAGAGTCTGAGCACTGCGGATATGCGGAAGAGCGCAATAAAGGGCCGGCAGGAACAAGCTGGCAGGTGGTCATGCGTTTGAATCGGTGCGCCATCAGCCCGTCGCCCAATGAGCCCATCGGTCACCCAGCCCACGTAGCTCAGTTGGTAGAGCACGTCCTTGGTAAGGACGAGGTCACGCGTTCGATCCGCGTCGTGGGCTCCATCACGCGGAGTGATGAGTGACGAGTGATGTGATCCGGCGGTTGCCGATCCATCACTGATCACCCCTCACTCATCATGGTCTAGGAGGATGTAATGGCGAAGGCGAAATTTGAGCGGAAGAAGCCGCATGTGAACATTGGGACGATCGGGCACGTGGACCACGGGAAGACGACGCTGACCGCGGCGTTGACGAAGGTCTGCGCGGACAAGGGGATGGCGAAGTTTGTGAGCTACGACGAAGTGGCGAAGGCCAGCGAGAGCCAGGGGCGGCGGGATGCGACGAAGATCATGACCATCGCCATCAGCCACGTAGAGTACGAAACGGCCAACCGGCACTACGCCCACGTCGATTGCCCGGGCCACGCGGATTACGTCAAGAACATGATCACCGGGGCGGCGCAGATGGACGGCGCCATTTTGGTGGTGAGTGCGGCGGACGGCCCGATGCCGCAGACGCGCGAACATATATTGCTGGCGCGCCAGGTGGGGGTGCCGTACATCGTCGTGTTTCTGAACAAGTCGGATAAGGTGGACGACAAAGAGTTGCTGGAATTGGTGGAACTGGAAGTGCGGGAGCTATTGAGCAAGTACGGGTTTCCGGGGGACAAGACGCCGATTATTCAAGGCAGCGCCCTCAAGGCGATGGAGGGCGATCAGGGGCCGTTGGGGGTGCCGTCGATTCTGAAGCTGTTGGAATCGGTGGATACGTATATTCCGACGCCGCAACGGCCGATCGACAAGCCGTTTTTGATGCCGATCGAAGACGTGTTTACGATCAGCGGGCGCGGGACGGTGGTGACGGGGCGCTGTGAGCGGGGCATTGTGAAAGTGGGCGATGAAATTGAAATTGTGGGGTTGAAGCCGACGCAGGCGACCGTGGTGACCGGGGTGGAGATGTTCCGCAAGGTGTTGGACGAAGGGCAGGCGGGGGACAACATCGGGGTGCTGCTGCGCGGGACCAAGAAGGAAGAGGTGGAGCGGGGGATGGTGCTGGCGAAGCCCAAGAGCATTACCCCGCATACGAAGTTTAAGGCGGAGATCTATGTGTTGACGAAGGAAGAAGGCGGGCGGCACACGCCGTTTTTCAACGGCTACCGGCCGCAGTTCTACTTCCGGACGACCGATGTGACGGGGGTGGTGCAGTTGAACCCCGGCGTCGAGATGGTCATGCCGGGCGACAACGTGAGTGTGACGGCGGAATTGATCAGCCCGATTGCGATGGATCAGGGCCTGCGGTTCGCGGTGCGCGAGGGCGGTAAGACCGTCGGCTCCGGCGTCGTCAC
>CAYQDJ010000158.1:0-3983 GCA_964416255.1 uncultured Nitrospira sp.
GCCGACCACCAGGACGTCGGCGTCCGCCGCCACGGTGCCCTGACGGGCCGGCAACGCGATGCTCACACGCTCGGAGGGCGGCATGAGCGGAGGCATGAGGGTTAGGCCTCGGCAGCCTGCCGGCTGGGGGTGGCGGCACAGGCCTTCTCGGATAGGAGGGAAATGAGCAATTCATGCGTGCGCCGGGCTCGCTGTTGCAAGGTCGGAAGCGAGTCCTGAATCCGTTTCTGGAAATCCCGGCGGTTGTCCCAGGCCCGGTCGATGTGGGCGATCAGCCGGCCATCGTTCACGACCTTGATGGGCGGCATCGGGATTTGCAGATCTTCCAGGAGGGAAGCCACCTTGCCGGCGTAGGGTAGGGCCACGAACGGAGTCCCGCGCAACGCTGCAAAGATGAGAAAGTGCAGCCGCATGCCCACCGCAAACGTGAAGTGGTCCATCAACGAAAGTATTTGTCCGGACGTGTAGTGGCCTTTCAACACCATGGCTCGATCGGCGAAGGCCATTTGGGCCAACACGGCGTGCGCTTGTTGAATGTCGAGCACCTGCCGCTCCATCGGTACGAAGACGATATCGATGTCATACCGGTCGATCATGAAATCGGCAGCATTGGCGAGCAGCTTGTGGTATTGCGTCTGCGTGAGATCGGGCGCCGCCCGTCCCGGCTCTCGGACCGACATGCCCACCAGCGGCCGGTGTCGATTGAGTTCGAGTCCCTCGCGGAGCAGCGCATCGTGCGGCAGCGGCTCCGGTTCCAGCAGCAACGCGGGATCCGCCGTCACTTCGATGGATTGCTGCACGCCGATCTGTTCCAGCAGCTTTCGCGAATCCACCGTGCGCACCGTGATGCAGTCGCAGCGGTTCAAACACTCCCGGACGAGTTGTTGATCGGCCGGGTCCTCGAGCGGCCCGGCGCCCACGGCATACATCATGACCGGTTTGCCCATCTCCTGAGCCAAGGTGGCGGCTCGAAGATTGACTTGGACGTAGCTGTCGAACAAGATGCCGCCCCCGCCGATGATGACCAGGTCCAAGCCTTCGACTTCCGCGCGGAGTTCGTCCGCGAGTCTGTCCAGCGAGACGGCGCGTTCCACTTGATGCCGCGACAGCGTATCTTCGGGATTGTGCGAAAAGACCGTGATGTCGACGGTGAGGTCCCGTCGCAGTTGCGTGATGATGGATTGGAGGATGGCTTCATCGCCCAAATTCAAGCCGCCGTACGATCCCGAAATGCCGATACGGAGCGGTTCGGCTCCGTGCAGAGAGTCCGATGTCGCGTTCATCTCACCAATGCCCCCGCATGGGTTCCGTTGGACGGGCAGGTCATCCCCCATGATGAGCGGTCCATCGGACGGTGATGTCATTAAGCGTGTAGGACGTCCCGATTGACCACTAGGCCAATCCCTAGCCGGCTGTTCGGCCGCCAGCGTTGTGTCCGCATCGCGTGTTCACATTCACCATTCAATATTTGAACATTGAATTGTTTCATGGGCGCTTGCGCACTGCTGCGACCGGGATTGACTTAGGCGACTCGATTCACGCCTCATACTGTGGAGGCGTGTGCAGTTCGGAGGGATGGTTCGATACAGTGGGGTGAGCACAGAATGGTGGTCCCGCTCAAAATTCTTGTAGCTCTGGTGGCGGCCTTGATCGTCGTTTGGACGGCGCGATGGCTGGTCCGCTCGTCAGGTCCCTGGTCCCGGTTTTGGATGGTCTTTCTCCTGTCGTTTCTCTCCGTGTGGGGCGCCGGCATCTGGGTGACATCCTGGGAACCGATCAACGGCGAGGCGCCGATTCTGTTTCTGGTGGCCGTGGGCGTCGTCGTGGCCGGCTTGCTCGCGGTGGCGGGGTATCTGTTGGTAGCGGGGCGCCGCATCCCGACCGCGTTCAAACCGGAAGGAACGATGATCGGCGCCGTATATCAATTGCCGTTTTGGATCTTGATCATTCTCTTAACCTTTACGATTTTGCTGCGCTACTTAACCTGAATGGCACCCATGGATGACAGAGGCTCGAGCGAGACGGTTCAAGCCTTGATCCGGTCTTTGTCCGCGTATGGGCGGCAGCCGGCGCTGCTGGCGTTCGACCGACAAGGGAGCCGAACCTGGACCTTCACGGACTTGCTCGACGAGAGCCGTCGCCTGGCGGCCGGACTGTCGGCGGGCGGCTTGACTCCTGGAGCGTCTGTCATTCTCTGTGCGCCGAGCAGCCCCGCCTGGATCATCGTCTGCTGCGCCCTTATCGAGGCGGGAGTCGTGCCGGTCCCCGTCGACACCCAGGCGGGCGACGACGAGTTCCGGCATATTCTCGCCGATAGTGCCGCACGGTGGATCGTCACGACGGCGGTCCTTGCCGACCGCCTGGCCAAACCCGCCGCCGAGCGAGGGTGCGGGCTGATTCTGTTGGATGCGGGCGAGACGGACGAACGAGACTGGCGACGGTATCTGACGGAGCGGGGCGAGCCAGGGCCAACCATCCCAGCCGACCACGTGGCGGTCCTCTTCTACACATCCGGCACGACCGGACTGCCAAAGGGTGTGCCGCTCACCCATCGGAATCTCACCTCGAATCTGCACGCGCTGCTGCATGAGGAGTTGCTCCGCCCGCACGATCGGGTCCTGTTGCCCTTGCCGCTGCATCACGTTTATCCCTTCACGGTCGGACTCTTGACACCGCTGGCGAGCGGCGTGCCGGTGGTGCTTCCCTATTCACTCTTGGGTCCGCAGATTCTGCGCGCGCTGACCGAGGGTCGGGTGACGGTGGTCGTCGCCGTACCGCGCTTCTACTCGGCGTTGGTCGCGGCGATCGACAGCCGGATGAAGCGGTCCGGGCCCGTGGTCTGGACGCTGTTCCGCGCGCTGCTCGGTCTGTCGATCGCGCTGAGGCGCCGGTTCGGCTGGCAGGCGGGGCGCCGGCTGTTCGCCCCGCTGCACCGGCGATTCGCCCCCCACCTGCGCATGATCGCGTCGGGCGGGTCCGCGCTGGATCCGCACGTCGCGTGGAGACTCGAAGGGTTGGGCTGGGAAGTCGCCGGCGGCTACGGGTTGACGGAAACCTCGCCGATTTTGACGTACAATCCTCCGGGGACTCGACGGCTGACGAGCGTCGGGGTGCCGTTGCCCGGAGTCGAACTCCGCATTGCCGATCCCGACCCGCACACCGGGCGTGGCGAAGTGCAGGCCAAGGGACCGAATGTGTTCGGCGGATACCGGAATTTACCCGAGGTCACGCACGAGGCGTTCACGCGCGACGGGTTCTTCCGGACCGGCGATCTCGGCGTATTTCACGGCCGCTGGCTGTCCCTGACCGGGCGCGTCTCATCGATGATCGTCTTGCCCGGCGGCGAGAACTTGAATCCGGAGCAGGTGGAAGCGGCGGTCGAGAAGAGCGAGGCCATCCGTGAAGCAGGGGTCTTGGAGCACCAGCGTCGCTTGGTGGCGCTGATCGTTCCCGAGCCGAGCGCCACCCGTGCCGGCCGCGATGAGGAACTCGAGTCCCTCATTCGCCGGGAGATCCAGCGGCTCTCGGCGACACTGCCGTCACACCGGCGGCTCCAGGACTATGCGATGACGCTCGAGCCATTGCCTCGGACGCGGTTGGGAAAAATCCGCCGGCATCAGTTGCAGGAACGGTACCTCGCGGCCAAGCAGGGCGGGCTCGTCCGGCAGAAGGGCCCGATGCCGGTTGAACAGATGGCGCCGGAAGATCGGCAGCTGCTGGAACCTCCGGTCGCGCAGCGCGTATGGCACTGGTTGTCCCGCCGGTTTCCCGAGGCACGGCTGACGCCGGATACCCACCTGCATCTGGATTTGGGGGTCGACTCGCTGGAATGGCTTACGATCACCCTGGAGCTCCGGGAGCAGGCGGGCATCGACCTTGAGAACGAGGCAATCGGGCGAATTGAACTCGTCCGAGATTTGTTGCGCGAAGCGGCCGAGGCGGCGCAGGCGCCGGGCGCCGGCCCGGATCTGCTGGCGCAATTG
>CAYQDJ010000159.1:0-3865 GCA_964416255.1 uncultured Nitrospira sp.
CCCCGCCCTCTGGATCAACGAATCCGCTGGTCAGAGGTTCGAATCCTCTTGGGCGCACCACCACATCATCCCCTGCGCCCCATAGGGCACGCCATCATCCTTCCTCAGCAACCATGTGCACCGTGTCAATGAGCTGGAGAAATGAGGCACCCCTGACGCCACCCCGTCCGGAGGGCAAGAAATTTTCCGGTGGTGCTCCTCAAGCGGGCGACACCACGGCCTTGTTAATCGAGTACTTTGGGGAACGGCGCGCCGATGGTTGCTCAAGCATCTATTCAACTTAAGAACGATCTGGCGGAGCTCGAGCGCCTCAGCCAAGCGATTGCGGATTTCGGCGCGGAGAGCGGGCTGTCGGCACAGTTTCTATTCAGTGTCAACCTCGCGCTGGGAGAGATCGTCACCAACGTCATTTCGTATGGCTACGAGGATAGCGGCGACCACATGATTACGGTTCGCTTCCTGCTGGGAGAAGGGGAGCTGACGGCGGAGGTGGAGGACGATGGTCGTCCGTTCAACCCGCTGGATGCCCCGGAGCCGGACCTGGACGCGCCCTTGGAGGATAGGCCCATCGGCGGATTGGGCATCCATCTGGTCCGGAAGGTGATGGACCGCCTCGAGTATCGAAGGCGGGCGGGAAAGAATCTGCTGGTGATGAAGAAGAGAGTTGAGCAGGGTTAAGAGGGTGGAAGTCACAGAAGAGCGTTGCGCCGATGTCGTGATCCTGGCCGTTGCCGGAGGACCGGATGGAGCGAAATCGAAGCATTGGTGGCGGAGGGCCTAGACGTGGCTATACGGACACAAATGCTACTCATGGTGATCTCCCTGCTCGTTGCGGGGGTGCTTGCTACGGCGACGGTGCTTGCCTGGAGTTCTCGCCAGGCGTTGTTGGCTGAAACCGAGGCGGAGGGAGTCGTGATTGCCCGCCTCTTGGCTCGCAGCGCGGAGTTCGGGGCCAGTGTGAGGAGCGACGTCGAGGATGCGATCGGCGAGCAGATGATCGTCGAAGCGACGATAGTCGCGCATCTGGTAGCGATCGCCGAAGGAGCGGGGTTGACCCCAAGGGAGATTAACGCGAGGCTCCGCGCGATTGTTGAAGAGACGGTTTTGGACGAGTTCTGGGTAACCGACGAGAAGGGGCGCGCCTACCTGAGAAACAAGGTGGAAGTGGACTTCGCGTTTAGCCCCGACCCGCGGGAGCAGCCGCAGGCCCATGTCTTCTGGCCGCTGCTCACAGGCGAGCGCCGCATTGTGGTGCAAGAGGCCCGGCAGCGAGAAGTGGACACCGAGGTCTTCAAATATGTCGGCGTCGCAGGGATAGACCGGCCCCGAATCGTTCAGGTCGGATACCATGCTAAGTTTTTAGAGCAACTGGGCCAGCGGGTAGGATTGACCCGGTTGGTGGACGACTTGGTGCGCGGGGGAAATCTCACCGCCATTCGTGTCGTGGATCGGGATATGGCGACTCTGGCCTTCAGCGCCCTACCGGGTCTGCGCGAGCTTCAGGATCTCAGCAGGACCGACGTGGCCCGGCTTCGCGCGGTGGCAAGCGAGGGGCGGACGCTCAGCGCCGTGGACGGCCCCACTTTGAAAGTCATGGCTCCCATCGAAAGTGGAGAGTTGGCGGGCGGCGCAATCGTCGTGCACGTTCCCACGGACCGCGTACAGGCGGCCATCCTAAGCCAGGCGTGGATGGCGACGGCGGTCGCCGCCTTCGTGTTGTTGGGCGGCCTGCTGGTCGCTATTGTTGTCGCAAAATCTTTTTCTAACCCGATTATGAGCTTAACTGAAACCACCAAACGCATCGCCGGCGGAGACTTGATGGAAAGGGTAAATATTTCTGCCAGGAACGAAATTGGCGAACTGGCCGCGTCGTTCAACGACATGACGGCGCGGTTACAGGGGGCGATGGACGAATTGCGCGAGACGACCGCGGCCAAGGAGCGGATTGAGAGCGAGTTGAACATCGCCCGAGAAATCCAGATGAGCATGCTGCCCAAGATCTTTCCACCGTTTCCGGACCGGCACGAATTTGACCTTTACGCCATCATCATCCCGGCCAGGGAGGTGGGGGGAGACTTTTATGATTTCTTCTTTATTGACGACCATCACCTTTGCATTACTGTGGGCGATGTCTCCGGCAAGGGGGTCCCGGCCTCCCTGTTCATGGCCGTGACCAAGGCTCTTTTCAGGGCCACCGCGGGCAAGATCGCTAGCCCGGCCGGGATTCTTTCCCAGCTGAACGGGGAGATTTGCCGCGACAATGATTCCTGTACGTTCGTGACGATGTTTTGCGCGGTTGTGGATATCCGCACCGGGCAGATTGAGTATAGCAATGGCGGGCACAATCTTCCCTTCGTGCTCGGTGGTGGCGGCGTTCAGCCGCTGGAGAATACCGAGGGCATGGCGCTGGGGATCGTGGAAGGGGCCAGGTTCGGGGCTAGGACGATCGTTCTCCGGCCCGGTGACGGCTTGCTGCTCTATACCGATGGAATCACCGAGGCCACGGATCGGCAGGGTCAGCCCTTTTCCGAGCAGCGCTTGCAGCGCGTGCTGGAAGCGCCGAACGGCGGCTCGGCTGAGACGGTTGTCCGGGGAGTGATCGAGGAGGTCAGGAAATTTTCCGGTGGTGCTCCTCAAGCGGACGACATCACGGCCTTGTTAATCGAGTACTTTGGGGAACGGCGCGCCGGTGGCCGTCAAGGCATCTATTCAACCTAGGAACGATCTGGCGGAGCTCGAGAAAATTCTTACGATGCCAGCAACACCGCCTGCGCTGACTCCCGGCTGTCATACATCGGGATGATGGCAGGAATGCCGGTTATTTCCAATACGTTTTTGACATCCGCGATTGGGCTGAGCAGGGCCATTTTCCCGCCGCGCCTGGCGAGCGATTTGGCATTGATGATCAGCAGGCGTATGCCAATGGAGGCGAGAAAGTCCACTGCGGAAAGGTCCACAAGCACGCGAGGGCTTTCTCCCGCGCAATAGCCTGCAAATTTGGTTTCGATCTTTCCCGTGCCAGCAATGTCAAGCTTGCCAGTGAGCCTGATCAGTTGGATGCCGTTTTCCAACGTGCTGCATTCGAGTTGCACGTTTTCACCTGTCTTTGAGGCGCCCGGAACACATCCATCGTTCCCCAGGGCTGCCCGCCAGGATCTTGGCGGCGGCCCAAATAGCCACGGGCGAGACCGGACCAACCTGAACCTTCCAATGTAGGGGGGGGACAGTATCCGATAACGAAGGTCCTGTCAAGCGAATGTACCCGTGTGAGTCCACATCTCAACTGTCTCGAGGGAAGACCCGCAGATAGTCCGTTTTGATCTCACGGGTGGCAATGACCCCCTTCCCCCACTCGATGCGGAGGGTGGCGCCCTTCAGGATGGCCCAGACCCGACGGCCGATGAAGCGAGCCGGCACCTGGCAGGACTGGCCGGTGTAGCTGACGAGTCCGGTGCGCATCACTTTCCGCGAGTCCTCATGGATCAGGGGGAGTTCGAGATCCTCGGGGGTCGGCCGGCGGTCCGAGCGGACGTGGTGCTCCGCCGGGCACTCTCCTTTGAGCCCCTTGGGGGGAACATGGGGCTACCTCAGACATTGATATTTTCATGTTATTCGTGCCGCGATCGACGATTCCGTGCCTCAGAGGTGCGAATCCTCTTGGGCGCACCACTTCCCAATGAGCAAATCAGTACTGGGACCGCCCACGCGTACGCGCGAGCGCATTATGCGTTGTGATGTTCCTCGGCCGCTGGATCGAAACAACTCTTGACAGTCTTCCTGCTTCGGAAATAGGATTTACCCCGCGCTACCCTGGACGTTCCTTGTATTGTGTGGAGGAGCTAAGCCATGACTGATGCCGCCGAGG
>CAYQDJ010000160.1:0-1240 GCA_964416255.1 uncultured Nitrospira sp.
AAGTCGCTCCGAATTCCGGCGCCATATTCGCGATCGTCGCCCGATCCGCCAGAGAGAGCTGCGAGACTCCCGGGCCGAAGAATTCCACGAATTTTCCGACCACGCCTTTCTTCCGGAGTATCTCGGTTACGGTCAACACGAGATCGGTCGCTGTGGTTCCTTCCGGCAGGCTCCCGCTGAGGCGAAACCCGATGACCTGGGGAATGAGCATCGTGATCGGCTGTCCCAGCATCGCCGCTTCCGCCTCAATTCCGCCGACGCCCCATCCAAGGACGCCGAGGCCGTTGACCATTGTGGTGTGGCTATCGGTGCCCACGAGCGTGTCAAAGTAGGCGAGTGGCTCCGCTTCCGTCTCCTTCTCGAACACGACACGGGCGAGGTACTCTATGTTCACCTGGTGAACGATCCCCGTTCCTGGAGGAACCACCTGAAGGTTGTCAAAAGCGGCCTGTCCCCACCGCAGGAAGGTGTAGCGTTCGCGATTGCGTTCGTATTCCTTCTCAAGATTGAGGCCGAGCGAGACGGCCCTTCCGAACGAATCCACCTGGACGGAATGGTCGATGACGAGCTCGGCCGGCACCAGGGGATTGATGCGCCCCGGATCGCCGCCCATCTCGGCGACGGCATCCCTCATCGCGGCGAGGTCTACGACGGCAGGCACGCCCGTGAAGTCCTGAAGGATGACTCGCGCCGGGGAAAATGCAATTTCCTTGTCCGGGGTCTTCTTCGGCTCCCAGTTGGCGAGCGCCTCGATGTCCCGACGCGTGACCCCGACTCCGTCTTCATTCCGGAGGAGGTTCTCGAGCAGGATTTTGAGACTGAAAGGCAGCCGTCCGACTTGCCCGATTCCTGACTGCTCCAGCGCCTGCAGGTTGAAGTAGCCGCAACTGCCATTCTCCACGTTGAAACTGGATTTTGTGCCCAGCGTATCCACGGATTGTCTTGCCATCAATGCCCCCTAAAAAATTTCTGTGTTCCCAAGATACTGAATCAAAAAAGCGGTCGCAACTCCCCGGGCCGTCCCGGGTATCCATTCTGGTTCTTCGTTCTGCCGCCTGTTAGAATCCTCTAAATGACTACAAGAATAACACTTATTCCGGGCGACGGAATCGGTCCCGAAGTTACGAGCTCAGCGGTTAAGGTAATTCGGGCGACCGGGGCCGATGTGGAGTTTGAGATCGCGGACGCCGGGCTGGCGGTCGTCGAAAAGTACGGAAAGCCGCTGCCGGACGAGACGCTG
>CAYQDJ010000160.1:1250-3824 GCA_964416255.1 uncultured Nitrospira sp.
AGCAATCCGGCGAAACCGCGTCGCCCTGAAGGGCCCCCTCACCACGGCGATCGCGAAGGGTTTTCCGAGCGTCAATGTGGAACTCCGCAAACGCCTCAACCTCTACGCGAACCTGCGACCCGTGAAGAATGTCCCTGGGATCCAGTCGCGCTTTTCTGGTGTGGATCTCGTCGTGGTTCGTGAAAATACCGAGGATCTCTACTCGGGGCTAGAGCACACGATTACCCGAGGTGTCACCCAGAGCCTTAAAATCATCACCGAGGAGGCGTCCCTTCGCATCGCCAAATTCGCCTTCGAATACGCAACTAGAATGAATCGCCACAAGGTCACCGCGGTGCACAAGGCAAATATCATGAAGGTGAGTGACGGGCTGTTCCTCGAAAGCTGCCGCCAGGTGGCGTCCGAATTCCCTTCCGTCGCATACCAGGAGATGATCGTCGACAACCTGGCGATGCAATTGGTGCTGAATCCCACGCAATTCGACATCCTGGTGCTCACAAACCTGTATGGGGACATCATATCGGACCTCTGCGCCGGGTTGGTGGGCGGCTTGGGACTCGTGCCAGGCGCAAATCTCGGAGATGAGGTGGCGGTGTTCGAGGCGGTTCACGGCAGCGCGCCGGATATCGCCGGGAAGAACCTCGCCAATCCCCTGGCCGTCATCTTCAGCAGTGTCCTGATGCTGCGCCACGTAGGCATGGGGCAGGCTGCCGAGCGCATTGAGCAAGCGGTCCGGCAAGTAACGGAAAGAGGGCAGATCCTCACAAGAGACCTCGGCGGAACCGCCAGCACGACCGAGTTCACTGACGCGGTCATCGCCGCGATGGGATGACCCGCGTAGATCCGCGGGTCAACTTCTTTTCCACGATTACGGGCCTATTTCCGAAAGATGTGCGTCGCGTGACCGAGGAAGGCCTCCGCCACCTCACCCATGGTCTCCGAAAGCGTTGGGTGGGTATGGATCGTAATCGCCAGATCTTCGGCCACGGCGCCCATTTCGATGGCCAAAGTTCCCTCGGCAATGAGCTCTCCCGCCCGGGGACCAACAATGCCGACGCCAAGAACGCGGCCGTTGTCCGGATCAAAGACCATCTTGGTCAGTCCATCGGTGCGTCCAATCGTGACGGCGCGTCCCGAGGCGGCCCAGGGGAAACGCATGACCTTCACCTTTCGCCCCTGGCTCTTTGCGTCCGCTTCGGTCAGTCCGGTCCACGCGACTTCGGGATTCGTGAAAACCACCGCCGGAATGGCCTGATTATCGAAGACAGTTTTCTTGCCCGCGATGACCTCCACGGCGACCTTTCCTTCGCGCATCGCTTTGTGGGCCAGCATTGGCTGACCGGCAACGTCACCTATGCAGAAGATCGACGGATCCGCAGTCCGGCACTGCTTGTCGATTTTCACAAAGCCTTTGGAATCAACTTCCACGCGGGTGTTCTCGAGGCCGAGATCCTCGGAATTCGGTTTGCGGCCGATCGAGACGAGAACGCGCTGGAAGACCTGTTGCTTGGACTCGATCTCGCCTTCGAAATCCACCTGTATACCGCCTTCTACCTCCCTCATTCCAGTCACTTTGGTCTTGACGTGCACGCCGGCCATCAGCTCACGGATGCGTCGGTCCAGGGGACGCACAAGATCTCGATCGACACCGGGCAGAAGCCCATCCAACAATTCCACAACCGTCACGCGAGAGCCGAGGGCCGCATAAACAGAGCCCATCTCCAGACCGATGTAACCGCCACCGACGACAAGCATCGTCTCCGGCAATTCATCAAGGGCCAAGGCCTCCGTGGAATCCATGACCAACGGGCTGTCGATTTCAACACCCGGCAACGGCGCCGGCCGCGACCCGGAAGCGAGCACCGCATGCTTAAAGCGAAGAGCGGAAGGGCCGTCACCCTCAAGCTCTAGCGTGTTTGAATCCTTGAAGCGAGCCCGCGCCCGAATGTACTCCACCTTCCGGTGCTTCGCGATCTCCGCAAGGCCTCCGGTCAACTTGTTGACGACACTATCTTTCCAGGCTCGGACCTTTTCCAGCTCGATCTTAGGTTTATTAAAACCGATGCCATGCTCCGCCGCTTCCTGCGCGTCTTCGATAAGGTCTGCTATGGACAGAAGCGTCTTGGACGGGATACATCCCACAAACAGACAGACACCACCGGGCCGTTCCCGAACATCGATCAGTGTAGTTTGCAGGCCAAGGTCAGCCGAGTGAAAGGCCGCAACGTAGCCGCCCGGTCCACCACCGATAATGACAACCTCTCTCTCCTGGTCCGCCATGTATTTTTGCTCCTTGGCCGATCAAATTGCGCGCAGCAATGCATCGATCCCGGCCTGGGCAACCTCGGTGTCCTGCTCGACGGCGCCGCTGCTGCAGCCTATTGCCCCGATAGCCTGCCCGTCAACGATGATCGGCAGCCCGCCGCCGAAGATCATGAAACGCCCACGATTGCTGACGTGAATGCCAAACGCTTTGCCACCCGGTCCGGCCACCTCGGCATATTGAGATGTCGGAAGCCTCGTTCCGGCTGCGGTAAAAGCCTTGTTGATTGCCACATCGATGCTGGTGATTTT
>CAYQDJ010000161.1:0-3799 GCA_964416255.1 uncultured Nitrospira sp.
CAATGATCGTCAGCAGGCCTGCTATGTCGCGGCTGGCTGAGTTCATCTTGGTTCATCGGAGCAAACGCGTTCATGCGGAGAGCCTTTCGTCGATGCCGAGCATCGCAGCCAACCGGCGCGCCGCTTCGGCTTGGGTGAGGTTGTGGAGATAGGCAGCAAGGCTGATCGGATCCCCTCCGCCTTCGCCAGTCGCGAAGTCTGCCCAGCGGCCGGTGGTGAGGTTGACCTTAAAACTGCCGGGCCGCCGGTCAGCACGGGTCGGGTTTCTCGCGTCCCACTCCCGACCGTTCCGGCGACCATCAGGAAGCCATCTGGCGCACAGGGCCGGCAAGGCCCCTAGGGCAGCGGCGTTCACACAGGCGAAGTCAATGCGGTATTTCATGCCGCCCGCTCACTGTCGTGGGTGCCGATACGGTGGCCGGATGCGTCAAAAGAGACCCATCGGCCGCGCTGGACTACGATTAAGCCAGAGAAGTTCCGGCCGTCACATATTTCGATGGCGGCTGTCTGCTTGGCTGCTTCGGCCATCGATCAGCCCTCGTCTCGCCAACCGGTCACACGGTGCTGGACGCGCGGTGAGAGCAGGGCGGCCTCAAGGATTGATGCTGCTCGCCAACCATGGCCGGGAACTGCAACGCGCAGGTTGCCCGCCGGTGCAATGAACGGCAGGTGATGATCGAGATTGACGTTCGGGGACACTTTGAGTAGAAAATGCATGTTCACACCTTTCAAAGTGCCTGTACAGCGCATGAGTTTGGAAGCCGCCGGTGCCGACGCCGGGCGGTTTCGTTTCAGCTATGCTGCCTGCGAGGCTGTCTGGAGAGATGGGAGTGAGGCAAGCCAAGCGCGCTCGTCCTCATCTGTGATGAGTGTTCGGCGGCCAACTTTTACCGCTCTTAGCCTTCCCTTTTTGATTTCCTCGTACACTGTCGAGCGACCGAGATCATGGCGCTCGCAGAACGTGCTGATCGAGGAAGCAGCTTTTTTCATCCTCACTCTCCGTTATTGTGCGCCAACTTTTGCCGGCGTCCGGAGACTGACTATTGCTATCTTCCTAGAATGTCTCGACGTTAACTCAATATATTTTGTGGAAGTTATCTCCGGGCTGGATGCGGTACTTTTTTTGCCTGGCGTTCCCATTCGGCTACGGCGGATCGAATGTGACTGCCTACCCAGCTCGTGTCCCATCCAACTCCGGCAACGACCGCGCACGCAAATTCCCCAAAGGGGCCATCAATATTTTTGGCTGGCTTCTTGCCAATCAGGCTGTATGCCCCAGCCACATTCATCAAGAAGAATGGCCCGACCTTGTACCGCCGCGGCCCTCCTCTGGGCGTGTGCCGCGCTATATACGCCGCAGCATCTGTCAGCATCCCTTCCAGGCTACCAAACACAGCCAACAGAACATCGAGTGAGTTGTCTTGGATCACATTCTCCGTCCAGACTCGCTTGAATCTCAGGTCCCGCGGCCCGGACCCATGGGCCGCCGGGGATAAGAAGTGCGGCGTGGACCCATGGAACGGGATCAAAAATTTCGGCTCAATGAAGGCCACAAGCCAGTATGCCGCAGCCCTGGAAAGCGCTTGTATGGCAGGTGGTGGATCGTAAAACGGCCACTCTCGCCTGCTCTCATAGGCCTTGAGCGATTGCAGCCATTTCCGAACGGACTGGAGATGCTCGATTTGCCTGAGGCACTCGCTTTTGTAATACCCTGGAGGACTCTGATCCTTGATGTTGTCCAAAAACACACGACTGTACTCTACCAAGTCGTCTAAGAGCCGCCTGAGGGCATCCCGGGTGGCTGCTTGCACGTCGTTCTGGTCGCATAGTCTGTTGAACTCAGGTTCCGGGATCGGGTGTGGTAAGGGCCACTCGCGCTCGGGTATCTTTCCACTACGCTGTCGCAAAGCTATTCCTCCGCTGGCTCAAGGCCGTTCCTGTGTTGTCACCCAGCCTGTGCAGCGGAACTCGGCTCAGGCAGTAACTGCCCCTTCATCGCCATCTTCGAGAGCGGCTTGACCGCGCGGGCGCAGAGAAAGACGTAGGGGTTGCCGGTCTTCCGGTGCAGGGGCGGGGGACGTCCAGCGCTCCGTCGCTGATCGCAACGCGATGCAAGCCCCGCCCCTTCATGCGATTACCCGGAACGTCCAGAGCTTCATGGCACCCTCCGTCAGGCGCTCCGTGGGAAGGGGTTGCGCGGCAACCCGGCACGGTTTTCCGGGCTTTCGGCCGACCTAGACCGGCCGCGCAATTCTGTTAAATGGCTCCACCTCCTTGAGGCTGCGCCAGTGGGACAACATTGGTCTCCCCTACGACTCCGAGATCTGGAAAAGCCCCTCGGATTGTGTCGGTCACATAGTTGGGCGCCAGGTGAGCATAATGCCGCTCGGTGATCCTTGTGTCGGCATGGCCCAGTTGGGCAGCGATGACCCCCATCGGGACGCCCTTCATCGCCAGCGTGCTGCCGTGAGTGTGGCGCAGCACGTGGAACCCGATCGCAGGGTCAATGCCAGCTCGCTTGGATGCCTCCGTGAGCGGCCGTGTCTGCTGTGCCGCTTTCCATGGATCGCCGTCGTCGCGCACGAACACAAGCTCACGCCGTCCCTTGCCGGCAACAAGCTGCTTGAACAGGGTCGCGGCTTCCTTCGTGAGCACTGCATGCCTCGGCTGCCCGCCCTTCGCCTCGCGGATCGAGATGGCGCCCGAATCCAGGTGCACGTCCTCGCATCGCAGACGGGTCAGTTCACCATACCGAGCGCCGGTGAGTAGCGCGGCGAGGACCATCCGGCGGATGTCCGCATCGCAGGCGTTCACAAGGCGCCGGCACTCATCAGCGGAAAGATACCGAATACGAGGTGTGTCGACGCCACGGAAAGGCTTTACTGGGCGCCAAGCTTCGTCACCATCGACCATGCGCTCGTGGTAGGCATGGTTCATAACCGCCTTCAAGGTGGTCAAGATCCTGTTCGCTGTGGACCGACGGGAACGGACGGCATCGGCGTCATTGGGATCGATCGAATGCTGATTGCGGGTTTCCGCGCGCCTCGATGTCCGGAGCCGCTTTGGAGCCGCGGCAAGCCCGTGGTGCCAATCGCGAATGCGCCGGGTCGTAAGCTTCGCGACCTCCAGACTGCCCAGGGCAGGGATGATGTGCACATTGATTGAGAGATTGACGGTGTATTCCGACTTTCCGCCCTTCGCGATATAGTGGGCGAGATAGTCCTTGCACGCCTGCTGAACGGTATAGGGGCCAGTTTCGGTGCCCAACCCGCGGTCCCTGCGGGTCTCAGCCTTCCACCACGCTCGAGCCTGCTCTTGGGCTTGCATGAACGTAAGCACCTCATCGAAGTCGGCGTCCTGGAAATCGTCGGCTGCACCCAACCGATGGTGGGAATAGCGTCCCGTCCCGCTCGATCGACGGGCCACCCATGTCCCGCTACCCTCACGCAACCGCCGGTATCCGAGGTGCAGACCAAATTCGAGCAATCGCCAGTACGGCCTGCCTCTCGGGACGAGCCGCAGGCGAGCAGTTCGAGTTTCAAGGCTCGCGTCGCGTACTGTCCTAGCCAAGGGTCCCCTCGCATGCCCATGTCTAATTCGTGTCTAATATACGGGGCCGAACACTAACGGACAATGGCAATCGTCAACAGACTTAAATCATTGATGTTTCTGATCCACAGATATTCGCTGACGTCCGCAAATGTATGCCTTTACACCCTCTCACGGCTGAAACAGGGGTTCGAGTCCCCTAGGGGGCGCCAACAAAATTCAAACATTTAGCTTCCCCGCCGCCCATCGT
>CAYQDJ010000162.1:0-3743 GCA_964416255.1 uncultured Nitrospira sp.
CCATCAACCGGAGTCGGTTCCGCTTCATCGATGGGCGCTGGCGGGCGGAATTCTCGGACTCCTGCTCGGAGTCTCCGTGGCCGCCGGAACGGCGCTCTTGTACCCGTTACAGACGGGAGGAATGGGGATCGTGGCCCCGCCGGTCGTGGCCATCATTGCGTACGAGGGCATGATGTTCGGGGCAATCGTGATGACGTTTTGGGCCATCGTCCGGCGCATCCGCGGGCGGGCCTCTGTGCCCGCGGATGCGCGCATCGACGAAGGATGGATCGGTGTGGCAATCGTGTTGGGAGACGGTCTGCCTCCCGTCGCGGTGCTGCGCGGCGCCCTCGAAGCCGCGGGCGCCTGCGAGGTCGTGGAACTCTAGCTCTAAGAGAAAAGAAATGTTCAATGCTCAATCACTCTCCATGTCACATTCGAGCATTGAAAATGGCCAACTGAACATGGCGCTCTTACCGACCCTCCTTGCCGCCATGGTCGCCGCCCGAACCCTTGCGCTTCTCCATCCGTTCGGCCATGCGATCGCGCATTTCCTTCCGCTGTGCAACCATTTCGTTCAACACGGCGGCCATGGCCTCCACCTTCTCCTGTCCCGTCGCTTGATTCATCCGTGCCGTGAGTGCATCGAGTTTGTCCTGCCGTTCTTCCATGCGCGCGCGCATCTCCGAGCGGAAGGAGTTCATCTCCTCACTCGAGTACTCTTTGCCCCCTGGGCGGCTTCCGGACTCCGACCCTCGATCGGACGCAGCGAGCGGCCCGGCCAGAAGCATCACACCGACGCCCACGAGAACCACACGGCTCATGACAAGTGGGTACATGACTATCCTCCTTGTTGGTTGGTGAGTTCGGGAGTGGTCGTTGCAACAACGGCTCCACCGGGCTAGTGCCGGGCGGCCCACGCTTTCCATCGGGGCATCACCAATTCCTGCAGCAGAATTTTCACCGACGCCGCCACGGGGATGGCCAACAGCAGCCCGAGAAATCCGCCCACCGCCCCGCCGATCAACACTACAATAATGACGGTGATCGCACTCAAATTCGTCGTATGGCCTTCGATCCACGGCGTCAACCACCAGCTTTCGAGAAATTGCACAATCAAGTACGGCACGCTCGGCCACACGGCGATGGAGACCCAATCAACCGTGTCCCCGCCGGAGCCGGACGCGGCGTCGAGATACTTGAGCAGAATCGCGAGCGGCCAGCCGATGAGCGAGACGTAAGGAATAATCGAGAGCAGGCCAGTAATGGCGCCAAGCAAAAACCAGTAGGGCACGCCGGTCAACGCCCAGCCCAGCGCATACAGCGTGCCCGTGATCACGGCGATGAACAGGCGGCCGCGAAAGAACCCGGTCACGGCCTCGTCCATCCGACCCAGAATCTCGAGCGTCCGGTCCCGCCGGCTGGCCGGGATGAGGCGGGGCAGCACCTCGGAGATTCGCTCGAAACGCCAGGCAAAAAAGAAAAAGTAGATCGGGATGAGCAAGGCGGTCATGGCGATATAGGTGGTGGTCCCGATCACGGTTCCAATCACCCCCAGCGCCTGGCCGGTTCCGGAGAAGATCGACGTGAGGGCCTCCTCCGGATCCTCCTGGATGCGCGACGTCCAGTCGGTGATCTGTTCGGACAATCCGGCCATCTCGATGCCATAATGCCCGCCGAGCGTTTCCACATACTGCGGTGCCCGTTTCGCCAGGCTTCGAACCTGGTCGACCAGAATCGGACTTAGCCACGCCACGAAGGCCGCGGTTCCCAAACCAAGCAGAATCAACACCAGCGTGATGCTGGCGACTCGGGGGACGCGCCATCGCTCCTGGGCGCGCGTAATCAGCGGGTGAAACAGATAGGCCAACCCCAGTGCGACGAACACCGGCAGGAAGACGCCGCGCACTTCATACACAAACCACACCGCCAGGGCGATCGCCGCGATCACGAACAGATCGCGCACCGCCGCGATCTCCCAGAGGTGCGGAGATGGCGGTCCCTCGTCTCCTCGGTCCGTCGGCGGCCATCGTGATGGAAGTGACATCGTGCTTCTGTCGATCCTTGGGGAGGCACCCGGCGAATAGCCGGAACTTGGAGGTGGACTTCTGTGCGAATTTTATACCGGCCTGATACATGCTACACCACCAACCGGCTCAGACCTGTCCAACGTGCCGTATGACATCACACCCAGGAGCACGCGTTTTGAACATGAGTTCGCTCAGACAGGACCTCTCACACGTGGCACATCCGGACAGCTTGTCCGGCGGGCAGACAGGATGTCGCCGGAAAGCCGTTCTGTCGCTGTCTTGGTGGGTCGCCATAATCCTGACCGGAGCCGTGGGCTGTTCGGAAGACATGGACCGCCAACCTTCCGTTCAACCAATGGCGGCCCCGCGCCTCCACTCCGCATCCGGAAGCGTGCCGAGACAGAGCCGCGCCAACGCCGCGCAGCCGCCTCACTCGGACGCGCTGGCGGCACGAGGACGAACGCTCTATGCCGTCAATTGCGCGCACTGTCATGGAGCCACAGGAGCGGGAGACGGCCTCGTCGCGACGTTCCTCACCCATCCGCCGGCGAACCTCCGGGCTCCGGCGGTCTCCATGAAATCCCCGGTGGTCTTGTATACGATCGTCACTGAGGGTCTCGCCGTGATGCCGCCGTTTCGAGGCGAGTTATCGGCCGAGGAACGGTGGGCCATCGTCGCTCATCTCAAGAACTGGGGCCCGTTGCAATCCGAGCGGCCCCCGCTTCCCGATCCAGGACAGCCGTCCCCGCCTCAGCCCCCGAGTTCGACAAAGCCCAGCGACTTGAGATAGACCATGGCCTCCCCGGCCACCACGCCATAAAAGGGATTGCTCGTGAGGGCCGTGACGACCAGCGCCGTTCCGCCCGGCACCACCGCGTCGGTCAAATACGGCAATTGCTCCGGCAGGACCACCAAAATGCCGAGCGTGACCAAAAATCCGGCGACGGCTTCCAGCGGGACCCACTTCCCCGTTTTTTCGATCAGGCCGAACAGCGCGATCCCGGCCATCAACCCCAGGTACAGCACCGTGGAGGCCACCGGCTGCGGCGCACCGGCCGTCGGTCCCGGGGTGGCTTCAACCGGCGGGCCGCCCATGAGCGCACTGCCGAGACTGCTCAACCCCGCCATCAACATGACGCCGTCCAGCTCCGGGTCCTGATCGGCCAGTCCCGCATTGACTGTCCCATAGGACAACACCGTGCCCATGCGGAGCGTCATGACGGAAAATGCGCCGATCAGGACCGGAACCGCCACCATGTCCTTCCAGTGAAACGGCATCAGGCCAAACTCTCCCTTGCCGCCCCCGTCCTCTTCTTCCTTTTGTTCTCGTTGTTCTTCCTGTTTCGGCCCTTCGTCTCCTTGGCCCACACGAAACCGGGCCGGCAGGAAATGGTGGATGAGCGTCCCCACCGCAACGGCGGCGACAATAACGATGGTGAGATCTTCGGTCACGAGATAGGCCAGCACCCCGACGAGCGTGGAGGGACCGGCCACGGTGGGTTTCTGTTTGATGTATGACGCGCCGACTTCCGTCAGAATGATGCCGACGCCCGCGATGGCGCCGGCAATGACCGCACGGTCCAGCCATTCCACGATGGTCGAATACCACCCGAAGAATCCCATGACGATGCTGGGGATGGTCGAAAGGACGAATGGCGCCGCCTGGTTCCGATCACCCCCGGTGAAACATCAGCGCCCGCCGCCCATTCCTCCTCCTCCGCCCGTGCCGCCGCT
>CAYQDJ010000163.1:0-3689 GCA_964416255.1 uncultured Nitrospira sp.
ATTGTCCTGACAAACCGAGGACGCACAGCGGTTCAGGCTACCGCAAAGCGGTTTACTCCAAGAACACAAATGTCTCGCGGCCGAGGTGGCGGCGCTGGCGAATGAGACCAAGACCGAAGCTGTTTGGTGGGCGCCGGAGGAGCGCAACGCTCGGCTTACAACCGAAGGAAGGTCGTCCCGAGTCTAGACACGGATTTATGCTGGAATAAAACTGCTGCCAAAGATGCGGGCCGGAGGTCAGTTAGCTTGGCCGTGCCGCCAGCCCGGAAGAAGCGGACGCTCTCAAAGTCGGCCGATGATGTCGAGTTGCCCCCGCTGGACCTCAAGAGCTTTCGGAAAGGTTGAGGAATCGCCAAAAGAAATCCGATCCCCTTCCGAGCGATGGATCATGAACGCGCATTTCACTCTCCAACTGTCACTGACCGCGCTCCTCCGGGACGAATTCGCCACGCTTTGCGAATCCAACAGTTCGCTCGACGACATAAATCGGCCGCCCCTTGACCTCTTTGTAGATCCTGCCGATGTACTCGCCCATCAAACCCATTACCACCAGCTGCACGCCGCCCAGAAACAGGATGATGACAATCAGCGATGAATAGCCCGGCACCTCCACTCCGAAAATCAGCGTTTTGACGATCACGTAGGTCGCGTATAGAAACGAGCCGAACGAGATCAACAATCCCAGATAGGTGCTCACCCTTATCGGTGCCGTGCTGAAGGAGGTGATGCCGCTGATTGCGAAATTCCAAAGTTTCCAATAGTTAAATTTTGAAGTGCCTTCGGCCCGCGTCCGGCGATTGAACTCGATGGTCGTGGTCTTGAATCCCGGCCAGGAAAACAAACCCTTCATGAAGCGATCTTTCTCGGGAAGGCTCTTGATCACCTCCACCACCCGGCGGGACATCAAGCGGTAATCCCCTACATTCTCCGGAATCGTCGTGTCGCTCACGGCGTTGAACACTCGATAGAAAAGCTCCGCCGTCCGGCGTTTCATCAAACTGTCAGTCTCCCGCGAGGCCCGCTTCGCATACACCACGTCAAACCCGGACATCCACGCCCGGACCATCTCGTTGATGAGTTCCGGAGGATCCTGCAAGTCCGCGTCGATCGGAATCACGGCGCTGCCAGAGGCATAGTCCAGTGCCGCGGAGATCGCCGCCTCCTTGCCGAAATTCCGGGAAAACGACACGACTTTCACCCGTTCGTCCCTCCCGGCGATGGCCGTCAATTTCTCCAAGGTGTCGTCCGAGCATCCATCATCCACGCAGATGAACTCGAAATCCGCCAGGCTTTGGTCCAGCGTCCGCTCCATCGCGGCGAAGAACAGTTCCACCACCAACGACTCGTTGTGCATCGGCACGAGGATCGAAATAAGTTCTCCTTTCATGTTTTGAATGATTGTCACCGTACGGGAGGTTGGTCGGAAGAGACTGACTCCAAGAGCCCTTCATAGTCCGTCTCCCCAACACCAAGCGGCAAAATCGTCCATTCCTTGAAATCGGCCGTCCCCGCGTTCCCCCTGCGCCTTGCATGTCGCTCCCCGAGCACCAACCTGGGCTCGCGCACGACCCCATCCGCATACTCGCCGAACACCGCCCACTCGGAGCCGGGGTTCCCCTCATGGATGAGCAGCACGTGGTCGCCCTCGGTCGGCATTTCCACGTCATGGACCTCCACGGACGGGTTGAGTTCTTTGAACTGCGCACAGTCGTGCATGTAGCATTTGATAACGAACAGGCGCTCACAGCCCGCGCTCCGCAGGAACGACCGATCCTCGATCACGCTGTATAATAACTTTGCGGCCGCAAAATCACGATTTCGCTTGCGGATCGTTCGCACGTTGAGGGTGAACACCAGCAAGGCCAGCAAGCTCAAGGCGGCAAGGCCCGAGCGCGTCGTCAGAAGCCTCCCCGCCGGGCCGAGAATCACCAGGACCAGCCCGAAATTCTGGAGGTAGCGGGGCAGGTAGCCGGTTCCCCAGTCGAGTTCCGCCTGGTACTTGGCCGAAATGGCAATCACCAGCGCGGGAGTCAGCCAGACAATCATCCCGATGAGCGGCAGCGCGTTTTCCTTCGAGCGGTTTCTGAAAAACCTGAGCGCCAAATAGCCCGAGAGAACCGTCAGCAAGACAACGACACCCGCCACAAGCACCACATCCACCGCCCCACCGCCGGGCCGTTGGACAATCCTGCGGACCGATCTGCGGGGCGAGCGGAAGGGATGAGAAAGTTTGCAGAACAAAAGTCCGCAACACCGGCCATGGGCTCAAATCCATCACGATTCCCTCGTATGCAATCTCCCCTGGCTGCATCCTGAGCCATCCTTGAAAACCGGCCATCACCACCGCGAGAACCGCCAGGCAAACCCACGTCCTCAGGCATTTCGGACGCGTCCGCAGGAGTTGCAGCACAAATACGAGGATCAGCGGATAGGCGATCTCATAAGTGGCCAGCGCCAGCAGATAGAGCAACAACGCCAGCAGACCATGCCGGGCCGATCCGGTTTCGAGATGGCGCTCGAACAAAGCGACCGATCCCAGAAAAAACAATGTGAAAACCGGCATCACCAAATGATAGGAAACATAGGGATCATGAAAACTCCAGAAGTATGCGGACATCGCGCATAACAGCAGCACCGCCGCGATTCTTTTGGAACCTTGATCGACAAATCTGACCGCGAAATAGTAGCAGGAAAGGCCGATGATCAAAATCTGAAGCACATGGTAGCCGACCGGGTTGGTGAAGTCGAAAAAGTGGAACATCGTCACCGATAGAACCGTGGAGACCGGGAAAAACCTGCCAGTTTCAATCCAGCCGCCGATCCACTCACCAATCGAACCCGATATAACCTCGAACGTGTCCGGCTTCCTGTAGGTCACCACCGCCAGCACGCTGTCATCCTGAAACAAGCCCGTGGTCAGCAGCGGACTGAAGAAGGCGGCAAGAAGCAGGGACAGCCACAATCTGCCAGACCACTTGCCGGACTTGAATGAGTTCGGCGGCGCGTTCATGGGGAGATCGTATCACGCCCGAAGAAATCACCTATGGCTCCCGCCTGCGATGCCCGTCCGCATGCCGCTACGGATCGCGCGGGCCCGTTCCGATCCAAGGTCGGCCGCGCAGGGAAATCCCGGAAGCGCCAGCGAAATCTTCCGGGGGACGCTTTCATCGAATGATGTGAATCATTATGCAGAAATTAAATTGGGTGTGACTGCTTTCCGACGACGCTCCATTTGCCGGCCGGATAGAGTCGTTCCTGGTCCCTCTGGATGTGGAACTGCCAGTATTGATCAAGGTCACCACTGAGGTAAATGGCTCTGAGCTTGACGATGGCCTCGGCCATGGCTTGGGTCCAGCGCATGCCAGATCGCTCCTTGCGGTCTTTGATGAGGTTCTTGCAAGCCCCCTCCCCCGGACCGCTGGCGATGGGCAAGCCCTGCGCCAGATATTGGTCATAGTCCATGCGACCACGATTGCGGTAGAGGTAATTCGCCACGCTCGACAGCGTCTTGCCCTGGCTGCCACCGAGAGCGAGTTTGGTGACACTCTGACGAATTCCCTGGACGACTTGGCTGACGTGCCCTTCGAGGATCTTTTCGGCACGGAGGCGAACCCATTGCTCGGCTTCGGGACTGCCTTCGGCATGGAAAACATAGGCGGCTTTCCAGAGTTTCTCCAGCACGTGAAGCA
>CAYQDJ010000164.1:0-3657 GCA_964416255.1 uncultured Nitrospira sp.
GAGCCAGTTTTCCCGAGGTGGTCCGCGACCTTGGCCGAAACGTCGGAATCGAGATTGCGGAGTCCGCGACGCCGCACATCCATGGCGGATCTCTCGATCGGGTGGAGCAGCTCAATCGTTCGGCGGCCGCCTGGTTCCGGGGCAATCTGCGGGAGTCCCATACCGGGAAGGCGGCCCGCGACTATTTGATCAGCCGGGGCATTACGGAGCGCTCGATCGACCATTTTGGCATCGGAGCCGCACCGGCCGAATGGGATGGGTTATCAAAGGCCTTGACCACGCAAGGGTACGCCCCAGCCGATCTGATCACGGCGGGACTGATTGTGCCGCGGGAACACGGCTCCGGCTTCTATGATCGTTTTCGCGGACGGGTGATGTTGAGCATCACAGATGTACGGAAACGGGTCGTCGGCTTTGGCGGGCGGGTGCTGGGAGACGGAATGCCCAAGTACTTGAACTCTCCGGAGACGCCTCTGTTTAAGAAAGGACAGACGCTGTTCGCCTTCGATCAGGCGCGCGAAGCGATCAGCCGAACAAAAACGGTGATCGTGGTCGAAGGATATTTCGATGCGATCGCATTGCATCAGGCCGGCCTTTCGCATGCCGTGGCGACCCTGGGCACCGCCCTGACGCCGGAGCACATCCAGCTGGTACGGCGGTTTGCCGAGAATGTCGTGCTGGTGTTCGATCCCGATGCGGCGGGTGTGCGGGCCGCCCTCCGGGGGCTCGATCTCTTTGTGAACAGCGGACTGGGTGTCAAGGTTATCACCCTGCCGAACGGCGAGGACCCCGATACGTTTATCCGGAAAGACGGGCCTGAGGCGTTTGCCCGGCTGGAGGGCGCCGCCGCGAGTCTCCTGGATTATGCGTTGGAATACAGCCTGAAGCAGGTGGCAGGCGGTTCGCTGGAGGGGCGTATCCGTAGCGTCGATGCAATCCTGGGGATTCTGCAAAAGAGCGAACATCCCATCGAGCGAGAAGAACGGGTCAGGGTCGTTGCCGAGCGGCTGGGAGTCAGCCAGCAGCGGTTGATCGAGCGGTATCCGACCTTGCTGAACCCACAGGCATCCGGCACGGTCCCCGGACGCAAGCACGCGCGTCCGTCGGCACCCTCAGCCCCCGTGTCGGTGTTCAAAGGACTGCCGGAGGAGCGGGATCTCATCCTCTTGTTGCTGCAAGGGAAACTGTCCCCGGCAGATGTTCGACGCATGCGGCCGGATGCGTTCAGCCTCCCAGTCTGCCAGAAAATGGCGGCCTTGGCCCTCAGGCATGTAGGGGCGGACGGGCGAGTCAGCGTGCGGGGGTTGTTAGACGAGGCTCTGGAGGACGGAGAATGCAGCGCCTTGGCGACGGAGTTCTCGCTCAAAGAGGAACATTTCGACGACGAGGCGGCGCACATCAAAGCGTGTTTTGAACAGCTCGACCGAAAGCGGTCGGAGCAGGATCTACGGGAACTGATTGCGCGGTTGAAGGCGGCGGAGCGTGAAGGACGGGGGGATGAGGCACGCGCACTCAACGTGCAAGTCAACGAATTGCTGATGCGGAAAGCCGGCACGCCGACAGCCGGTATCGTTTCATTGGTGAAGGAGTAGTTATGCCGAAACAAGAGTTGCTCGGTGAGGTGAAGAAACTGATCTCAATGGGGAAGGAGAAGGGTTTCCTGACCTACGATGAGTTGAACAACACCTTGCCGGCCGAAGTGGTCTCCTCCGATCAATTTGGCAGCATCATGACGATGTTCGGCGAAATGGACATCGAGATCGTCGATGCGCCGGACGGTGAGCGGGCGCACAAACGGTCGGACAACGGGGACGCCAGCGATGAAGGAGACGAGACGGATGTCGAGAGTGACGATGAAAATGAAAAGCCCATTGATCTGACCCCGGGGGCCTTGAGCCGGACGGACGACCCTGTGCGCTTGTACCTCAAGGAAATGGGCAGCGTCGCACTGCTCAGCCGGGAAGGCGAGATTGAGATCGCCAAGCGGATCGAGGAAGGCAAAAAAGACATCGCCTCGGTGATTTACGGCATGCCCATGACCATCGAATTTGTCTTGGCGCTCCGCGATCAACTCAAGGATGCCAAGATCGATGTGCGTGAGATCGTGCCCGTCCAGGAAACGGAAGAAGATTTCGATGAAGACCAACAGCCGGTCGAGCGTGACTACGAAGAACTGCGGGTCAAAACGTTGGACGCCCTCAACGCCGTCCGCAAGGTTTCGCTGGCCTTGAAGGCCTTGGCCGACAAAGGGAAGCATGTCGGCAGCGATCCGGTGAAGCAAAAGAACTTCAAGAAGCAATTCGACGCCATGCGCCAGCAGGTGGTGGACAAAATTGAATCCGTCAATCTGCACGGGGTGCTCAAAGATCGGATGGTGCAGCGTGTGCGCGAGCTCGCGCTTCAGATTCGGGCTGCGGAGCGAGAGGCCATGAGCTGTCAGCGGCGCATCGGCGTCGCCGGAGAAGCCGGTGCGGAACTGATGCGAAAGATGTGTCGGACCCGGCAGGACTTTCTCGCCGTGAAGCGGAAGACCGGTGTCTCGGAGGAGGCCCTGACCGAGATCAAACGGGTGTATCAAACGGCGAAGGCTAAAATTCGCCAGCTGGAGACGGAAGAAGCCCTGGCCTCGGCCGAGGAAATCAAGGATGCGGTCAAGCACCTGGATGTCGCGGAGGAAAAGGTCAAACGGGGCAAAGCGGAGCTGGTGGAGGCGAACCTCCGCCTCGTTGTGAGCATCGCCAAGAAATACACGAACCGGGGGCTGCAGTTTCTGGATCTCATTCAGGAAGGCAACATCGGTCTCATGAAGGCCGTGGACAAATTTGAATATAAGCGGGGCTATAAATTCAGCACCTACGCCACCTGGTGGATTCGACAAGCGATCACCCGTGCCATCGCCGATCAGGCCCGCACCATCCGCATTCCCGTCCACATGATTGAGACGATCAATAAACTGATACGGACGTCGCGGCATTTGGTTCAAAAACTTGGGCGGGAGCCGTTGCCCGAAGAAATCGCCGAGCGAATGGACCTGCCGCTGGACAAGGTACGCAAGATTCTGAAAATCGCCCGGGAACCGATCTCGCTGGAAACGCCGATCGGCGAGGAAGAAGACAGTCATTTGGGGGATTTCATCGAAGATAAGAAGGCCATCTCACCGTTGGAAGCGGCGATTCGGTATGATCTCCAGCGACAAATCAACAGTGCGCTTGAAACGTTGACGCCGCGCGAAGAGAAAGTGTTGCGGAAGCGGTTCGGGATCGGGGAAGCGACCGATCATACCTTGGAAGAAGTCGGGCAGGATTTTGAAGTGACGCGCGAGCGTATTCGACAGATTGAAGCGAAAGCGCTCAGGAAGTTGCGCCATCCGAGCCGGAGCAAAAAGTTGAGAAGCTTCGTAGAAAGCCTTTAACTCCGATGTTGTGATTGGACTGACATTGACTCCGTTCTGAAGGGGACCTAAAATCGGTCACCCAACGTCCGTCAGATCTGCGAGTGACGGCAGCGTTGCGCATCTGATGGGGCCCATAGCTCAGGTGGTTAGAGCGGCTGACTCATAATCAGCTGGTCCTAGGTTCGAGTCCTAGTGGGCCCACCAATGGACCGGCAACCTTCCTCGTGATTCAGGCGTGGGAGTTCATTGAACCAGAACCTGTC
>CAYQDJ010000165.1:0-3580 GCA_964416255.1 uncultured Nitrospira sp.
AAGCGATCCGCGCACGGATAGCGGCCACGCTTCCTTGTGACCGGGCTCAGCCGCGGCCGCTTCTTACTCGGCGGTTTGCCGGCAGACGGTCAACGTGGATTGGTAAAACGCTGCGGCGTCAGGCTGGCCCTATCGAGCTCAGGGCCCTACGGTCGTCCAATGAACGAGAACGGGGGGGGCGGGGCATGAGGGCGACGACGATTTGTACAAATCCAGCAAGGCAGACTGGAATCAACAGGGGCCAGCCCAGCCATCGCGTGTGAGAATATGCACATGATCCTGGTCGTTTCGTTTCCCGGCTCGGAGGAGACGACTGTCGCCGAGGTTGGTGGCAAGGGTTATTTCCTGATCCGCATGGCCGAGGCGGGCTTGCCCGTTCCGCCCGGTGTCGTGCTCACCACACGCTTCTTCGCGCCCTGGTTTGACGAGATCAAGGTGTCCGCGACCTGGACCGCGTTGGCGGATGCCCCCTGCGACAAGTGGGCCGCTCTCTGCGCCGAGCTCAAGAAACGGTGTCCTGCCCTTGCGCTGACCCAGGACCAGCAGCAAGCCTTGGAGTACGTCCGCAAAGGCCTCGCCATGTCCACCAATCACGGGTTGCTCGCAGTGCGCTCGTCCTCGCCGGAGGAAGACCTTGGGTCGGCCTCGTTCGCCGGTGGCTACGAGACCCGCCTGGGGGTGCGTCCGGAGGAACTGGACGACGCGGTGCGACATTGCTTTGCCTCAGCCCTCGATGAGCGCGTGCTTGTCTACAAGAAGGAGCATGGCTTTGACGTTCTGTCGCCGCGTATCGCTGTCGTCGTGCAACAGCAGATTGACAGCGAGGTCGCCGGCGTCGGGTTCTCGCTCAATCCGCTCACGAACGATTACGACGAGGCCGTCATCGACGCAAACTGGGGCCTGGGGGAATCCGTCGTCGCCGGCCTCGTCTCCCCTGACCATTTCATCGTCGACAAGGTCGGCCGGCAGATCGTGGACAAGAAGCTCGGCGCCAAGAAGGTCTCGATCTGGCTGGGTCCCGGGGGTGGCGCCATCCGGCGGAACGACCATCGTTCGGCCGAGCTCACGCTCAGCGATTCCCAACTCGGCGAGCTGACCGAAGTGATGTGCCGAATCGAGGACCTGTACGGGAGGCCCACTGACATCGAGTGGGCCTACGCCGGCGGTCAGCTCTACCTGCTGCAGGCGCGCCCCATCACGACCTACGTGCCTCTGCCCCCTGAAATGCTCACCAAGCCCGGTGAACGCCGGCGGTTGTATGCGGACGCCGCACTGTCGAAAGGGATGACGACCAATGTCCCCTTTTCGCCGATGGAGCTCGATTGGGAGCAGGACCTCTCCTTTGTGGGGGATCTTACCGGGATCGGGCAGACCCCAGACAAGGGCATGGTGTTCTTCGCGGGCGGGCGGATGTACATGAACCTCTCCAACATGATGTGGCTGGCCGGTCCCCAGGTGCTCTCGAAGGGCAGCGCCGCCACCGATTCCCTGATGGCGGAGACCCTGGCCAATATCGACGAGGAGCGGTACCGCTCGGCCACGAAACCACCATGGATGCGATTCCGGAAGCTGTGGTCGGTTCCTAAGATTTTGTGGCCATTGCGCGGCGCATTGTGGAGCATGCTGTGGACGATCCTGTCTCCCGAACGTGCACACCAAGCCTATCAGCGTTCGGCCGGCGCCTACCAGGCCGCATTTACCGGGAATCTGGATGAGAGCCTTTCTCTCGCCGAATTCCGGCAAACCTACGGCCGGGTCATGACACGTCAGTTGTTCGGAGTGAGCATGCCTGTGCTCCTGGCTCCCATGGTGGCACTGGGCTCGGTGGATCTTGTGGTTGGCAAGAAGTCGCGGGCCCTCGCGCAAAAACTCAAGTTTGGCTTTACGGGCGACGTTGTAGTCGAGATGGGGATCGCCCTGTTTCGCCTGGCCAAGCTGGTGGATCCATCCGACTTTGAGGACTTGAACCGGTTGGCCGGACGGGTGCAGACGCGCCAGATGCCGGCAGAGTTCCTGAGCGAGTGGGACGCTTTCCTCTCGATGTACGGCTGGCGTGGCTACTGGGAGATGGACGTCGCCAGCCCACGCTATGCGGACGACGCCCGCCTCGCCCTAAGGCAGATGTCCTTTATGACTCTGGACGACGAGCGCTTTGATCCAGGAGTCTTGCACCAGCGTCATGTAGAGGAGAGACGGCATGCTTACGAAGAGTTGATGAACCGTTTGGGATGGCCGCGTCGAATACTGCTGCGCCGTGTCCACCGGATCATCGACCTGCTCGCCGGAACCCGTGACGATCCCAAACACCAAATCGTCCTGTTCAAATACGCACTCCGCAAGCGCGCTTTGATTGAAGGCCGGCGGCTGGCCCGGGAAGGTCGTCTCGATGCGGCCGAGGACGTCTTCAACCTGACGTTTCGCGACCTCGAATCCGTCAACTTGGACCCTTCGTTGGACCTGCGAAAGATCATCGAGGAACGGACGGGCTTCCTCAAGATACTGAGGGCCCAAGTGTCGGAGTTCCCTCAAGTAATCGACTCGCGGGGCCGGATCCTTCGCCCCGCTCCGCGCGAGGAGCGGCCCGGCGTGCTTAGGGGAATGGCCTTGTCGCCCGGCGTAGCGACGGGGCGGGTCAAAGTACTCCGCGACCCCCACGAAAAGCCCGTCGACAAAGGGGACGTGTTGGTAGCGTACACGACGGACCCGGGCTGGACGCCGCTGTTCGTAAACGCCGTTGCGGTCGTCCTCGAGGTCGGCGGCGTCCTGCAGCATGGTGCGGTAGTGGCACGCGAGTACGGAAAGCCTTGCGTTGCGGGCATCGACCGGTTGATGACGAAGCTTCAGGATGGCCAGAGAGTCGAAGTCGATGGGACGGCGGGGGTGGTTCGCCTTCTGTAGTAACCAGGTATCGGAGATTCCTGCGCAGTTTCGAGTGGGTGCGGGCAAGCCCAGCCTGTCAGGTGGTCAACAGACTCCGGCGATTTCAGTGAAAGAACCGAGATCGCAAACTCCTCAATCTCGCCGTGAAATCGAATCTGCAGGCCCCGCCTCACCACAGAGTTCGGGCATCTCGGAAACAGCGCGGCAGAAATTCCGGGGCGAATAGATCCGTCCTGGTCGCCCAGTGTTTAGAAATCATCGCTCAGATCCCACTTTGACGGTAACGCCCGACCCGGGAAACAGCAAGTCTGCCTCCCGATTCCGTGCGGCCACTCGGCAACCCCGAGATTGAAGACCCCAACATGTTGGCCCATCGTGCCCCTACGATCATGGCATCAAGTTTTCACACAGACTCTTGAGGCTGCCGTTCCGCCCGGAGTTCTTTGACCTGTTGTCCCCGGAGGGGCTGGTGTATACTCCAACCGACTGGGAACCCTAAACTGGAAATGCCGGGCAAACCCCACGGGTGAGGTTTTCTGACCATGATGAGCCTTTGGATCAACCTTCGTCTGTGCGCGCTCATTCTATGTGCTGCCTTCGGAGCGGCCTTGGCCGCGGAGCCAGACTTGGCAGCCATCGGCGTACGCTACCGGCGCTCTTGTGCCGTCTGTCACGGCGCCAAGGGTCACGGCGGGCGCGG
>CAYQDJ010000166.1:0-3499 GCA_964416255.1 uncultured Nitrospira sp.
AGGCCGGTCGACACGGCGCCTGGGTCCCATCCATCCTTGTCGCGCGCCGCCGCATTCTGCTTTTCCTCGGCTCGGGCTTTGTCGACATCTTCGGTCAGCACGTACATGTAGCCGGGGTAGAAGTCCAGCCAGCGGTTCAACGTGATCTCGATGTTGATCATCGAGACATCGTACTTCTTGACCGGCGTATTGGCCGGACACTTCCCACCCGACGTCAGGACCGGCTCACCCTTGCCGGAATCGGTCATGAGCAAGAAGCTGCTGCCGTCCTGCCCCATATATTGGTGCATCATGGACATGTCGTTGAACGCGCCGGACGTATGCTGGGCCTTCGCGTCTTTTTGCGCCTGCTGCTCGAGCTTTTCCATCAGGCGATGGTGTTGCATCTCCATCTTTTCCGCATTGCCCGCCCGTCCTTCGATGGCGTTTTCGACGACGGTCTGTCCCTTCAGTTGCTGAGTCCAGCCCGGCATCGCGACCGGCGTCGCATGACCGTCATGCGACTGGTCTCCTGGTCCCGCAGCGAACAACCACGGTGTCGCCACCAGGCTGCCAGTCAGCAAGACGCTTTGCAGCATCAGCGCCGCACCTGTGCGCCGCCGCCTGCGTCTCGGTTGAATAAGAAAAGCCCTCATAATTCGGCCTCCCCGGTTATGCCCGCCAGATCGGCGGATGGTTAAAGACCCTGTATCTTCCACGACTCCGCTTCTGTCTGAAGAAGGGAACCGGCCTCCGAACACCGACCTTTCTGCAGAGGAATTAGAGCTGGTGGGAGGTTCCTTCTTGCGAAGGAAAGGGTCATTCGGAGGCCGGTCCAAAATCACCCGCACCTTCCACCAGCGGCCCACTCCCAGCGCAATAGGTGTGCCGTGCAGCCCAGCCTCGAGTGCGCAAGTTGAATCGCCGCTCTCAGAGAAGGGATTCGTAGTTTGCTCCAATGCTCAGAAGCGAGAGGTCCCGTGCGAGTCTTCCAACGGAATGGACAGAAATCACGGTGGCTGGGGGTCTATTACAGAAAATCCTAGGGTTAGACTGTCTCACGCTTTAGACAGCGACCAGCCGAATCTGTGCCGAAAGAGGACAACGTCAGGTGTGGCCTGGAGACCCCTGACTGGGAAGGATGTCGGCTAAAAGAACCTCTGCGGTGTGATCTCGATGGATGTGCCGAGGGCGCGGGAGAGGAGTCGGCGTTGAGCCGCTTCGTGACGGCCCATCCGCCGGCAGCGCACGATTGGGTCCTGGTCCTAGCGAACCGCCTCTGCGTCGGCGATGCGATAGTCGCGAAGTTTCAAGTAGAGGCTGGCGCGGCTGATCTTGAGCAGTTTGGCCGCTCGAACGCGATTGCCCCCTGTCTGCTTGAGCGCCTCGATGATCCGGGCTCGCTCCGCATGTATCGCCGCGCTCCGGCCGACCGAACGGAGGTCGCCGTCCGGTTCATCGTCGGCTGGGGCTCGCACGTGCTCCGGACAGGACAGGGGTCCGCTGGTCGTCACGATCGCCCGTTCAATATAATGTTGAAGTTCCCGTACATTGCCCGGCCACTCGGCTCCGCTCAGGGCCTGGAGGACTGGTTCCGGTACAAGCCGTACCGGTTGATGGTGGCGCCGACAAGACACCGTCACGAAATGTTCGATCAAGAGCGGGATGTCTTCTCTCCGTTCGCGCAAGGCCGGCAGGCGTATCGGTAACACCGCCAGGCGGTAATACAGGTCCTGTCGGAAGGCCTTGGTCTTGACCATTTCACATAAGTCTTTGTTCGTAGCCGACACCACACGCACGTCAATGCTGATCGTCTGGTTCCCCCCCACGCGCTTGATCTCACCTTCCTGCAGCGCCCGCAGCAACTTGGCCTGGAAGGTTGCGGTGGTATCGGCGATCTCATCCAGAAAAATCGTCCCTCCGTCGGCTTCCTCGAACAACCCGCGCTTGTGAGCGGTGGCTCCGGTAAAGGCGCCTTTGACGTGCCCGAACAACTCGCTTTCCAAGAGGGTTTCCGGCAGTGATCCACAATCGACGACAATGAACGGCCGGTCCCGCCGTGAGCTCAATTGATGGATTGTCTTCGCCGCCAGTTCCTTGCCCGTTCCGCTCTCGCCGTGGATCAAGACGGTGGCATGGCTGTCCGCCACGAGCCTGAGCATCTCGAAGAGTTCCCGCATCACGGGGCTTCGACCGATGAGCTCTCCCAAGCCCTCTGGCCGGGCAACAGGACCGGTCTGCTCGGCGAGCGGAGCCGGGGGTGTCAAACCGGAAGAGAGGCGGGTTAAGAGCACCAGCATCGCGGCAACCCGTCCATCGGCCCCGACCAACGGAAACGCTTGTCGCATGCCACAGGCGGCACGCTCCAATTGGTTTGCACAATCCGGCGTATGCGCCTTCGGCAGGGTAAAGAGCGTGAGAGCAGGACAAGTCCCGCAGGGTTGTTCCTGCGCGGCGAACGCCTGATAACACTTTGCCCCGCCTCTCCCCTCAGCGGCCGGCCGATGGACCTCACAGGCGGCTTCATTGGCATACACGATGGTGAAGTCCCGGTCCATGACTGCCACACGGTCCGAAAGCCCGTCGGCGAGTTGCCGGATGGCATCCAGACGTGCCGCCAGGATGGGATCGCTATATGAACTGCTCGGAACACCCTCTGTGTGAGATCCGGCCATCTCGTTTCTTCACCTCCTGACCACGCGCGCGACCGGCCAACGGCCTCTGTCGGCTATGTCACACTCTTGAGCACCTGGAGTGAAGCGTCTAATAATTGACGAGCGTGCAACTTTAACTGGGACAGGTGAACCGGCTTACTAAAGTAGGCACGTGCCCCGGCTGCAAGCACCTCTCGCTTGGCCTTCTCATCACCGAACGCAGTCATGACGAGAATGGGACAGTGCGGCACTTGGGCATGCAACCGTTGCACGTAGTCCAGACCACCATGCGGCATGCGGAGGTCCGTGATGATGAGATCCGGCGGGGATTGGCTCACCAGGGCCAAGGCCTCAGTTCCATTCCGGGCCTCCCACATCTGATACCCTTCACTCCACAGCTCCTCGAACAGCAGGCTCCGCATCTCCAAATCGTCTTCCACCACAAGTACTGACGGTCGCTTCCAAGCCACGGCAACTCCTCCTCCGGCCCCCCCGAAAAGAGCAAGTGAGATGCCATCAAACGGCATAGACAAATAGAGGGCTTCCAGGGTGGCAGCAGGAGTCAGACCTGCGAGTCTGGCGAGAAAGACCCCATCGACAGCCTGTGAGGTTGTCGCGTGATGCCACAATCACGGGGAAAAACGCTGAGAACGAGGAGAGTTCATGACCGCCGCTTCTATGCGCTTTTCGGCAAGAGGATGGTGAAGCTAGTACCGCGGCCTGGAAGGCTGTCGACCGCAATCTGGCCCCCGTGCTCTTCCATAATGCCTTTGACCACTGTCAGACCTAACCCGGTTCCTTTGCCGAACTCTTTGGTCGTGAAAAACGGCTCAAAGATATGGGGCACGACGTCCTGCGGAATACCC
>CAYQDJ010000167.1:0-3236 GCA_964416255.1 uncultured Nitrospira sp.
GCCTGCGGTTCGCGGTGCGCGAGGGCGGTAAGACCGTCGGCTCCGGCGTCGTCACTGAAATTCTGGCGTAATGAAATGGTAACCCGTCCTTGACGGTGGGAGAGGCGAGATGCGTGAGATCATCGACATGTCCTGTACGCTCTGCAAACAGCGGAACTATTCGACCATGAAAAACAAGAAAAATGATCCGGATCGCTTGGAGCGAAACAAGTTCTGCAAGTTCTGCCGGAAGCACACCCCTCACAAAGAGGTGAAGTAGGCCGTAGGGGCATAGTGTTAATGGCAGCACGTCGGTCTCCAAAACCGAAAGTCTGGGTTCAAATCCTAGTGCCCCTGCCACACAGAGCGAGTTCAACTCAGACGCTCAGTTGGGTGCGTTGGGGTCGGCTCACTGGAGGGTGCCCGAGGGAAGAGGCAAGCACGCCTCGGCTGGTGTCCAGTGGGCGGGACTGAGCAACTAGGGCAGCAGGGTCCCATGCGCGGCCATCAGCCGCACACGGGGTGGAGGATGAGATGTTTAAGCGAATGACCGATTCGATCCGGACGTTCATCACGGATGTCCGGGGCGAGTTGAAGAAGGTTTCGTTTCCCACTCGTGCAGAGACCGTGGGGTCCACCACGGTCGTGATCGTCTTTTGCATTATCATGTCGCTGTATCTGTCGGTGATCGATTCGTTTCTGGTCTGGCTGGTGGGCAAGATCATCTAGGCCTGTGGGGTGAGGAAGGCGCAGTGATCTTTAGATCGAAGGGTGGTGCATGACGAAGAATTGGTACGTCATTCATACGTACGCGGGGTTCGAGGGGCGGGTCAAGACCAGCTTGCTGGAGCGTGCCAATCAAATGGGGTTGGTTGAGAAGCTCGGACAGGTGCTCGTGCCCACCGAGGATGTGATCGAAATCAAGGATGGGAAGCGGCGCACCGCGCGACGCAAATTCTTCCCCGGCTATGTCCTGATCGAACTCGAAACCCCTTTGGGCGATGAAACGCTGCAGATGATCAAGGAAACGCCGAAAGTCACCGGGTTCGTCGGCGGAGGCGCTCAGCCGATGCCGCTCACGAGCGAAGAGGTTGAATCGTTGCTCAAACAAGTGGATGCCGGCCAGGCCGGGCCGCGTGAGCAAGTGAAGTTCATCAAAGGCGACAATGTCCGCATCGTGGATGGCCCGTTTTTGGGTTTCAACGGCGTGGTGGACGAGGTGGACCAAGATCACAGCCGCCTGAAGCTCATGGTGAGCATCTTTGGTCGTTCGACGCCGGTGGAACTGGGCTTCCTGCAAGTCGAGCGCATTTAGCAGTCGGTAGACCGTTTTTTTGAGGAGATTGTCATGGCCAAGGAAGTTTCCGCGCAGATTAAGTTGCAGATCCCGGCCGGCAAGGCGAATCCGGCCCCTCCTGTCGGCCCGTCCCTCGGGCAGCACGGCGTCAACATTATGGAATTCTGCAAGCAGTTCAACGCGAAGACCCAAAAGGAGGGGGACAGCATTATCCCGGTGGTCATCACCGTCTATAAGGACCGGACCTTCACCTTCATCATGAAGACGCCGCCGGCGTCGGACCTCTTGAAGAAAGCGGCGGGGATCATCAAAGGGTCCGGCGTGCCGCAGAAGGATAAGGTCGGCAAGATTACCCGGGCGCAGTTGAACGAAATCGCGCAGAAGAAGATGGCCGATTTGAACGCCGCTGACCTGGACGGCGCGGTGAAAATCATCGAAGGGACCGCCCGCAGCATGGGCGTGGCGATTCAGTAACGTCGAGCGAGAGGAGTCGCAGGCATGGGAAAGAAGATGAGGGCGGCACTCGAAAAAGTGGAGCCGCGTCCGTATGGGCTGCGTGAGGCGGTGGATGTGGTAAAGCGGGCGGCCTATGCCAAGTTCGACGAGTCCGTCGACTTGGCGCTCCGGCTGGGCATCGATCCCAAGCGCTCGGACCAGATGGTTCGCGGGACGACGTCATTGCCACACGGGACGGGCAAGCAGGTGCGCGTCCTGGTCTTCGCCAAGGGGGAAAAGGAGCAGGAAGCCCGCCAGGCCGGGGCCGATTTCGTGGGTGCCGACGACTTGATGGAAAAGATCAAGGGAGGGTGGATGGAGTTCGACTATGCCATCGCGACGCCGGACCTGATGGCGACGGTCGGAAAGCTCGGCAAAGTCCTCGGCCCTCGCGGGCTGATGCCGAATCCCAAGACCGGCACGGTGACCTTCGAGGTGGGCAAGGCGGTGAGCGAAATTCGCAAAGGCCGTGTGGAGTTCAAGGTCGAGAAGGCCGGCATTGTTCAGGTTCCTGTCGGCAAGGTTTCCTTCGACCTCGACAAGCTCTATGACAACGCGTCCGCCATCATTGAATCCGTCATCAGGGCGAAGCCGGCATCGTGTAAGGGGCGCTACCTGAAGAGCGCCACCCTGTCCAGCACGATGGGGCCCGGCGTTGCGTTGGATCCCATGGCCTTGACGAAGCAGTGGAGCTGAGGGTCGGACTCATTCCGAGCAGTGGGGAGAGAAAGGGTCACGTATGAAGAAGGAAGAAAAAGCCACGGCAGTGGCAGAGCTCGCCGAAAAATTCGGCCGCGCCCGGTTGGCCATCTTAACGGAGTCGGTCGGCCTGCCCGTCAATCAGGTAACGGAGTTACGCAAACAGCTCCGCAGCGCGAAGGCCGAGTACAAGATCGTCAAGAATACCCTCGCGGTTCGTGCAGCGGACGGGACGACCTTGGCCGGTCTGAAAGCCCACCTCAAGGGGCCGACCGGCGTGGTCATCGGATACGATGACCCCGTCCTTCCGGCCAAGGTGCTCCGTGATTTCATTGCCGCCGAAAAGCGGCAAGAGAAAATCCGCATGACGGTCGGAGTGTTGGAGGGGAAAATCCTTCAGGCGGAGGCGCTGGTCGCGATCGCCCAGCTGCCCAAGAAGGACGTGTTGATTGCCATGCTGCTATCGGCCATGCAGGGGCCGATTCGGGGCGTGGTGTACACCTTGGGCGCAGTCTTATCGAAATTTGTGCGGGTCATTGCAGCCATTCAAGACAAACGGAAAGGAGAAGGGGACATGCCAGCTACGGAGGGGAAACTGTCACAGGAGGAATTGATCAAGGCCATTGAGAGCATGAGCGTGCTGGAGCTGGCCGAACTCGTCAAAGGTTTGGAGAACAAGTTTGGCGTCACCGCCGCCGCTCCGGTTGCGATGGCCGCCGCACCCGCCGCCGGCGGGGGGGCCGCCGCGCCGGCCGAGGAGAAGACG
>CAYQDJ010000168.1:0-3228 GCA_964416255.1 uncultured Nitrospira sp.
GTATATGCCGGTCACATGGTTGTCCGGCTCCATGGGGAAAGTCGTCTCGATCATCGTCGGTACGACAGCGCCATTCTCGGCGATCACCGGCAGATCCAGATTGATCATTGCACTGCCGTCCTGAATCTCCCGGTCGCCGAACAGTCGGACAATCGTTTCATCGATCGTCTCTTCTGGCTGCAGCGCGCCAGGTGCGCCTGGAAGAACCGCTGATGCCGGCCCTACCATGGCGGTGCCCATGACGGCGAAGGCGAGTCCGACGGCAGTGGCCTTGCCCGCTCGCTTGAGCACCGCGCGACGCGTCAAGTCTTTCGGTTGTCCCAGATCCATCACCATTTTCCTCCAATTGCGGGCTCGAGTCGGCTGCCTCGTCAGGGTCAGCGCCAGAGCCGACGCGCCTATGCGTACAATTCCCACCTTAAACACTAACAGGGCCTCCAACGTGATTCAATGCAGAAATATGATTGTTTGAATATTTGTGTGAGCCAGGTGCCGCCGACACCCGCGCTGCATCTCTGAGGCGTCCGACCGCAAGCCTTCATTCCGTGTTGTCCGTCTTCCCCTTCAGGAAGGCCACGATATCGTCCAGCTCAGTCTGGTCGCGCAGTCCCGGGAAGGCCATGCGATTTCCCGGCAGGAAGCCGCGAGGATCACGAAGGAACTCCTTCAGGCTGTCGGCTGTCCAGACCACCTCGGATTCCGCCATTGCAGTGGAGTAGGTGAAGCCCGGCTGAGCACCTGCCTCACGGCCGAACAGGCTCCACAGGTTGGGGCCGATGCGTTGCGCGCCCCCCTCTTCGACCGTATGGCACGCCTGGCAGCGACGGAAAACCCGCTCGCCTGCCGCGGCATCTCCCTCGATTGCGGCAACGGCAACCTGATCGTCGGAGTCCGAGCCCGGCTCTGGCCCCTCGGCCTCCACGTCAGAAGCGGGAGGGCCCGGGGTGACGTCCAGCACCTGGGCGCGGCCCACGACCCTGACCTCGTCCTTGCAGTCTTGCATGCACGGTTCATGCGGCGGGAACTCGGGCTCCTCCATGACGTAGAATCCGTCCACGTTTGGCATCTCGATATCGGCCAAATTCTCGTTTGTAAGCACGAAATCCTCGTCGACCAGAAAATTCAAGTAGAGCACATAGGCGGTCACCGCATAGGTCTCGTCGTGAGTCAGGCTCTGCGCATCGCCGAACGGCATCGCCCTGTAGATGTAGTCAAACAGCGTGCTGGCATATGGCCAATAACTTCCAACCGTCTTGTCCGGCTCGTTCGAGGCGAGGCTGCCGTCGCCGCCCATCAATGCGGGCCAGCGGCCGAAGGCCTCGCCGAAATCGCCATGACAGGACGCACAACGCTGCATGTAAATGTCTTCGCCGTCCCGAACCGAGCCCGATCCGGGAGGCGCGCCAGCACCGTCTGGCCGAACGTCGATGTCCCAACCGGCGATTTCTTCCGGAGTCGCCACCCGGCCCAATCCGAAGGGAGCCTCCGCGGCAGCGGTACCGGGGATCGTCAATCCGGCAGCGAGCAAGATGAGCTTAGGCCAGCCGGACATTTTCGACCGTTCCGTCCTCGTAGACCTGCCAAGTCTGGATCGCGTTGTTGTGATAGACAGAATGAACACCTCTGATTTCTTGCAGCGCCGTCATCTCGGGCTGGACGTACCCGGTCTCGTCGATGCACCGGCTCTTCAGCAGCAGGGGCTCGCCTTGCCATACGAAGTCCAACGTGAACCGTGTCAGACACTTGGGCAGAACAGGATCATGGAGCTGCGCGGTCTGCCAGTTCATTCCACCGTCAAGGGATACGTCCACCCGCGTGATGCGGCCCGCGCCGGACCAGGCTAGTCCCTTGAGCACATGGTTGCCCTCGGCCGTCAGCGGCATCTCGGGGCTGGGGCTGGTGATGACCGATTTGGCTTCCATCACGAAAGTGAACTTGCGGGCGCTGCCATCGGGCATGAGGTCGGTGTATTTCGATGTTTCCTCACGCGTGTACCACGCCGCGTCACCGACCTTGATGCGGCGCAGCCACTTCACCCACATGTTGCCTTCATAGCCCGGAACGACCAGGCGCAGCGGATATCCCTGTTCGGCCCGCAGCCGCTCACCGTTCATCGAATAGGCGATCAGGCAGTCGTCGAGCGCCTTTTCCAGAGGGATCGAGCGAGTCATAGCGGCGGCATCGGCGCCCTCAGCGAGGATCCATGACGCGTCCCCATCAAGGCCGGTCTCGCGGAACAGGGTGCGCAGGCTTACGCCGGTATACTGGACGCAATGCACCATACCGTGGGTGTACTGCACTCCGTTCAACTGGGCACCACGCCATTCCATTCCCGAGTTCGCCGCACACTCAAGGAAGTAGAAGCGGTTTTCCTGCGGGAACCGCATGAGTTCCTCAACCGTGAAGATGAGCGGCCGATCCACCATTCCGTGCACCATGAGGCGGTGGTCGCGCGGATCGAGGTCGGGAATGCCGGCGTGATGGCGTTCGAAGCAGAGGCCATTCGGCGTGACGATCCCGTCGAGAGCATACAGGGGTGTGAAATTGACCGAGGACTCCCGACTGGCTGTAAGCCACTCGACGTAACGGCGCACAACATGACCCTCATGTGGGGAGGGTTTGCCGTAGGGATAGGCGTCGACGCCGGGACCGAGATACCGGGACCAATCCGGGACGTTGGGAGCCAGATTCCCTGCATTGCCTGTTTCGGCCGTGCCGGCCGGAACCGCGTGCGACCCTGCAAGGCCGCCGACAGCAGCCGCCGCTCCGCCAAGCAGCAGTCCCCGGCGATTGGGCCCCCGGCGTATGGGCGAAGGCAAGCTTGTGTCCACTTCGGAGGGAACTGACGGTGGCTTCCTCGCCTCCTGGCTCATGGTTAGCAAACTCCCGATCGTGGGGCGGATGCTAACAAGGTCCCCGCTGGACTTCAATGCAAAAATATGATTATTTGAATGTCTAATGGAGCAAGCATCTCGCTCCACCAAACCGGGCAAGCCCTGGTTTGCAAGGAGAAACGCCGATGTCAGGGATACAGCGTATTGCCAAGGGGCTGTTCGCAGGACTCGTCATGATCGGGCTTATGGTGGGCAACTCCCCCCATGCCACGGCACAATCCCATGAAATCATTCTCGGTGACGACGGGATCCACTACAAGGATTGGTTCCTCGTCAGCTTTCTCGAGTTGGCTGAAGACTTCGAGGAGGCAAGGGCCGAGGGAAAGCGGTTCGT
>CAYQDJ010000169.1:0-1655 GCA_964416255.1 uncultured Nitrospira sp.
CGGAGTATTGGGCAATATCTGCAGCGGAAATCGTCTTTACAATAACGGCCCTCTGCCCAACCTCGAGCCCCTCCATCGTCTTCCCGCGCATCGAGCCTCTCCCCAAATGGCTCCGACGGCCACGCGGATCTCCTGTGGACTGCCAATGCGATCCGTGGCCGCCCTGTAGCGGCTCCCGAACTCCAGAAGGCAATTACAAGGCAAGGGAGCATCGACTGTCAAGCTTTTTTAGCGGATGCGTTATGCAAGTCGCGTCATAAAGCCAGGACCGTCATCTTCCTTTTTTGGTCCGTTGGTGCCGAAAAGTGATTGTGATCTAAGAGGTTACGACGGTCAGATTCGGCATTGCCTCGAAGCCGGGGCGATGGTAGACTTTGTTCCGAGAGTCAATCACAGGATGTGAACCCTAGGGGGGTTGTGATGAAGCTCAAGGGGCGAGTCGCCGTGGTCACGGGCGGGTCCCGTGGGATCGGGCGAGCGATTGCTTTGGCGGTGGCCGAGGAAGGGGCCGACGTGGCCGTTAATTTCCAGCGAAACGAAACCCAGGCGAAAGAGGTCGCTCAGGCCATTGAAAGGCTGGGGAGATCGGCTGAGACCTTCCAGGCCGATGTCAGCGACCCTGAGCAGGTCGAGCGGATGCGGGACGCCGTGCTGCAGCGCTTCGACCGGGGGGTGGACATCCTGGTGAATAACGCGGGCATCAATCGCGACAAGAGCTTTGCCCGGATGGATGAGGAGACCTGGAAGACAGTGATCTCCGTGAATCTGAACGGGGTTTTCTACTGCACAAAGGCCTTCCTTGACGGAATGGCGGCCAAAGGATTCGGGAGAATCATCAACATCTCCTCCATCGTCGCCCAGATGGGGAACTTTGGCCAGGCGAACTACGCGGCGGCCAAAGCGGGTGTCCTCGGCCTGACAAAAACCTTGGCCAGGGAGCTGGCGGGAAAGGGCGTAACCGTCAATGCTGTCGCGCCGGGGTTCATCGAGACCGACATGGTGGCCTCCGTCCCCGAGGATGTCAAAGAGCGCATCCGCGTGCAGATCCCCCTGCGCCGGTTCGGAAAGCCGGAGGAGGTGGCGAAGGCGGTCGTGTTCCTGGCCTCGGAGGACACGGGCTACATCACCGGTCACGTGCTCAGCGTGAATGGCGGGATGTACATGTGACGGATCCCTTGCTGGAATGGCGGCGCACCCAAGGGAATCCCGGAAAAGGTGACTCAATGACGGACGATCCGGTCCTCATCAAACAGTATAGCAACCGAAAGCTCTACGATCCCAGCCGAAGCCGCTATATCACGCTTGAGGAGATCGCCGGCCTCATTCGGCAGGGGAGGCAGGTCAAGGTGGTAGATACCACCGCGCGCGAAGATCTGACAGCGGTCACACTGGCGCAGATCATCCTGGAAGAGGAAAAAAAACATAAAAACCTCGTGCCGGTCCGCTTCCTGCACCAACTGATCCAGTACGGCGAAGCGCTCCAACATCTCTTTCAGCGAGGGTTTTCTTCCAGCCTGGAGGCCTTCATCGCCACCCAGGTAGAGGCCGGCAAGCTTTGGAAGGAATTGGCGACGGGGGAATGGATGCCTCGCGGGTGGATGTCCGATAGGGGCCGAACGACCTCACACCAGTCCGAACAGACCGCCCAAGTCTCC
>CAYQDJ010000169.1:1665-3226 GCA_964416255.1 uncultured Nitrospira sp.
GTCAGAGACACGGAAACCAAACCGGCGGCGACTTCCTAGCCGTTCCTTCCGCACCCAGGTCCTCCGCACCTCCCACGGCATCCACACATTTAAAATAAACGACTTAGGGTCAAGCACTGATAAATTCGTTCCCAGCGAAGAATCGTCTTGACACTTTTGACGCATAGTGTTATGATCCTTAGCAGTTGTGTCATCCGAAGAGAAACCGGAGGAAAATGCCGTGGATTTTGTCGGGAATGGACAAGCGCCGCCTGTTCCTGGAACCAGACCTGCAGTGGAGGAGCCCAGCGAAGCACGGGCCTCTACCTTGGACATCGAAGACAGCTTTTGCTGGGACCACGGTTACCATCTCGGCCGTTGCTGCCCGCGCTGCCGGCGCGAGATGGAGGAACACGTTCCGGAACGTAACGCCTGACCGTGCGTGGATAGCACTGAACGAGGGGGGTCCCGAAGAGCGCAGCGTAGCCTAGAGGAAGGAGGTTCAGCCATGGATGATGTCGTCATCGCGAGCGCCGTCCGCACGCCTATCGGAAGCTTCAACGGAGCGTTAGCGTCGGTTGCGGCACCCAAGCTCGGGGGGCTGGTCGTCGCCGAAGCGGTCCGCCGTGCACACCTCGAGCCTGCCCAGGTTGATGAGGTCTACCTCGGAAACGTCGTGGGCGCCGGGATGGGCATGGCCCCGGCGCGACAAGCGGCTATCGCGGCGGGCCTTCCTGAATCCGTGGGGGCGACCTTGATCAACAAAGTCTGCGGCTCTGGCCTGAAGGCCGTCACGATGGCGGCCCAGGCCATCCGAAGTGGCGACGCCGAGATCATTGTGGCCGGCGGGATGGAGAGCATGAGCCGGGCCCCGTATCTGCTCGACAAGGCGCGGACCGGCTACCGGATGGGACACGGCCAGCTCATTGACAGCATGATTCACGACGGGCTCTGGGATGTCCTCAATGATATGCATGTCGGGCTGTGCGGTGAACTGTGTGCTGCCCGATATGATCTCTCGCGGGAGGAACAGGACCGATTTGCCCTGCAAAGCTATATGCGGGCCTTAACCGCGCAGCGCGAGGGAAAGTTCAACGCCGAAATCATTCCGGTTTCGGTGACCGGACGCAAGGGTGAGACGACGCTCGTGGAGAAGGATGAGGAACCGAACCGCATGGCGCTCGAGAAGATTCCGACTCTGAAACCCGTGTTTAAGGAAGGTGGAACGATCACGCCGGCGAACGCGCCATCCGTAAACGATGGAGCCGCGGCGGTCACGGTGCTGTCGGAGAAGCGGGCCGTGCAATTGGGGATCAATCCATTGGCCCGGATCGTCGGGTTTGCCGAGGCGGCCCTGGCCCCGGAGTGGTTCACGATTGCGCCGGCAGAAGCCGTCAATCAGGTTTTGAAGCGGACCGGTTTGACGCTCGACGACATTGACCTCTTTGAAATCAATGAAGCCTTTGCGGCGGTGGCCTTGGCCAACATGCGCATGCTAGGCCTGACCGACGACCGTGTCAATCTCAATGGAGGCGTCGTGGCGCTTGGTCACCCCATCGGGGCGACGGGTGCCCGCGTCCTC
>CAYQDJ010000170.1:0-3137 GCA_964416255.1 uncultured Nitrospira sp.
AATACTTCCAAGGGGATGAGCACTGGCGCGATCACCTACCGTTTCACGAATACTTCCATGGCGACAACGGGGCCGGATTGGGAGCCAGCCATCAGACCGGCTGGACCGCTTTGGTGGCCAAGCTGATTCAACGCTGCGGTGGCAGCGTCAAGCCATGACCATTTTTCTGATCCATATACTTGCGAGGTAATGCCATGAACGCGACCGAAAGACTCCACGACAAAGGCCAGAGTCTCTGGCTCGACAATATCACGCGTGAGCTGCTCACAAGCGGCACGCTTCGCCGCTACATCGACGAGTTTTCCATCACCGGATTGACGTCCAATCCAACGATCTTCCACCACGCCATCAAGGACAGCGCCGCCTATGACGCCGCGATTCGCACGCATCTCGAGGAAGGCCTGTCTGGGGAGGGACTGTTCTTCGCATTGGCGCTCGAAGACCTCACCCAGGCCGCGGACCTGTTCCGGCCGATCTTCGACCGTACCGGCGGCGTGGACGGTTGGGTTTCGCTGGAAGTCTCCCCCTTGCTGGCGCATGACACCGAGACCACGCTCGCCGTGGCCAAAGATCTACACGCCCAGGCGGGGCGCCCCAACATCTTCATCAAGATTCCAGGCACCAAGGAAGGTGTGCCCGCCATCGAAGCAGCGATTTTTGCCGGCGTGCCGATCAACGTGACGCTGTTATTCTCTCGCGAGCACTACATCGCGGCTGCCGAAGCGTACCTGCGTGGCATCGAGCGGCGGATCGCCGCGGGGCTTACGTCCGATGTCGCCTCGGTCGCCTCGATGTTCATTAGTCGTTGGGACGCCGCGGTCATGGGCAAGGTGCCTGACACGCTCAGCAACCAACTCGGCATCGCCATCGGCAAACGCACCTACAAGGCGTACTGCGACCTGGTGGCTTCGCCGCGTTGGCAGCGGGCGTTCAACGCCGGCGCCCGCCCGCAGCGACTGTTGATGGCCAGCACGGGAACCAAAGACCCCAAGGCCTCCGACGTGTTGTACATCGAGGGGCTGGCCGCTCCGCTCACGATCAACACCATGCCTGAAGGCACGTTGAAAGCCTTTGCCGATCACGGCGAGATCGGCCCGACGCTGTCGGCCGACGGCGGCGATGGTGAGGCCGTGTTGGTCGAGTTCGCTAAGGCCGGTGTCGACATCGATGCCCTGGCCGCGCGACTCCAGGACGAGGGGGCCGCGTCGTTCGTCCAGTCCTGGAACGAACTCATCGAGGTCATCGCGGCCAAGTCCACGGCTCTCAGGAGCAATCCCTCCCCTCTTGGCAAGAGACAACGAGAGAAAAGGGTGGAATCAACGCTGGGCCATCCTGAAGACAGATCCGAACTGAACCGCCTGCAAGAGGAGTTGGACGCCGCACGACGGGAACTTCGAGATTGCCGGCAAGCCCGACAGAGTCACCGGAAGTTGGCGGTGAAGGTGCATGAGAGTTTCCTGCCTCAATCGGTGCGACATCCGCGTTTGAACATCTCCGCCGCTTTTGTTCCCGTAGACGGTCTGGGCGGCGACTACTGCCAGACTATTTTCCCCAATGATCGGGAGTGCTACCTGACCATCTCCGATGTGGCGGGCCACGGCATCGATGCGGCGCTGCTGGCCAGCCGGGTTTCCAGCCAGGTGCGCTACCTGGTGCTTCAGCACCTGCCTCCGTGGCAGATCGTGTCTGAGATCAACACCTTCGTCCTTCAATACTTCCGAGAGACCGAACTACTGTTGAGCCTGTTTGTAGCTCATCTGGATTTGGTTGAGGCGAGGCTCACACACAGTGGCGCCGGTCATCCCGCGCAATTTCTGGTCCGCCGAAATGGCTACAGACTGGACAAACTGAACAGCCAAAACATGCTGATCGGCGTCCGGGAGGAGTGCATGGGCGTCGAGCCTGAACATGTCACTGCGATCGACGTGGGCGATCACTTGGTGCTTTTCACCGACGGCCTGCCCGAAACGGGTGCAGCGGACGATCAGATGCTCGGGGAAGACGGGCTAGCCGATATTGTGATGGCCTCGCACTGCAACGACGCCGCGCGCATGGCGGACTGCATCCTTGAGGGGGTGAAGGCATTCGGCTCGGGAGCGCAAGGTGACGATCTAACCTTGATCGTGGCCGAGTACACATCCTGAGCGGAGGAAACACGAGGCAGAGGTGCGGATACGTGCGGATTCCGTCATTGTTTATTGAGGTACACGAAGCTCTGCCGCCAACCAAATCAATTCAAAAGAGGAACATGCTGATGCAAATCGGAATGATCGGTCTGGGAAGAATGGGATCCAACATGGTGCGGCGGCTGCTTCGGGGAGACCAGCAGTGCGTGGTCTTCGATAGGTCGCCCGAAGCGGTCGAGGGTCTGGCCAAGGAAGGAGCCGACGGTGCTTCGTCGCTCGCGGACCTCGTGAAGAAGCTGGAGAAACCGCGAGCGATCTGGATGACGATTCCGGGGGCGTTTGTGGATCAACTCACCGCCGACATCCCGCCCTATCTCGAACCGGGCGATACATCCTCATCGACGGCGGCAACTCCTACCACGTGGACGACATTCGCAGGGCCAGGGAACTCGCGGCCAAGCAGATAGGCTAGTGTATGTGGGGACGAGTGGCGGCGTGATGGGCCTGGAGCGTGGGTACTGCTGATGATCGGCGGACCGGATGAAGCAGTGCAGCGCCTCGATCCGGCGTTCAAGACGCTGGCACCCGGAGTACGCGACATCCCGCGCACTCCGGGGCGTGAGAAGATCGACGGCACCGCCGAACATGGCTACCCGCACTGCGGAAAAAACGGTGCCGGGCACTTCGTCAAGATGGTGCATAACGGCATTGAGTACGGCCTGATGGCGGCCTATGCCGAGGGCATGGACATCCTGGCCCGCGCCAATGTGGGTCAAGACGAACCGTCGCACGATGCCGAGACGACCCCGCTGCGCAACCCAGAGGAGTTCCAATTCAACTTCAGTCTTCCCGAAATTGCCGAGGTCTGGCGGCGCGGCAGCGTCATCGCCTCGTGGCTGCCGGATTTGACCGCGGCCGCTCTGGTCAAGGATCCGAGCTCGCGAAATTCGACGGCCGGGTCTCGGATTCCGGCGAGGGACGGTGGACGATCAAGGCGGCCATCGACGAGGC
>CAYQDJ010000171.1:0-2790 GCA_964416255.1 uncultured Nitrospira sp.
CGAGTACAGGAACCGCCTGCATCGCTCCCCAGACGACGATGGATGTCATGAATGCAGTTATTGATGTCATGGTGTACCTCGTACTCATGTTCCTCACCCCGACAGTCCGGTCTCCTGTTTTGCCAACACGAACATTTGCTGCTGCGGTCCGGTTTTGAACTCGGTCGGCGGGTTCCCTTCCGGCAAGGCATAGACCAGTTTGACCTGGCCATGCTCCGCCTGGACCAGGCCCTTCGCGACGACGCCGGTTTCCGGCGCGTTGGTGCTGATCATCGTGATGCGCCAGGGACTGCGCTCGGTGTCGAGTTCGTAGGTCGCGGCGAAGGTTTCCTTCCGCTCCTTGTCATAGGCTGTAATCAAGTGCTCGGTAATGGTGATCGATGCGTCCAATTCGTGAGGATCGATCGCGGCGCCGTTGCGCTCACCGCTCACAATGCGATACTCCCCCGCCAAATGAATCGCGTTCGTCGGTTCGGTGGACTGATTAGTACAGGCGACCGCGCCCACGATGTACAGCACGAATGGGAGCCAGATGTGGCATTTGGTCGAAGTCATGGCCATTCTCCTCATGCGTGATGACTAACGAGATGGGCGTACGGGGCCAACGCGCCATAGCCCACATTATTCATGACGGTGAAGGCGCAAGCCGCGCCGTTCAAGAGCAGCGCGAGACCGGCCTCTCGCACGGAGAATCCGTGTCGGCCTACGTGCGAGCCCCAGACAATATGGCTGATGGTGTTGAGTGGCCGCCACGCGGACCGCCCTTCGATGGTGCCGCGCAACGCCGCCGCTCCGGCGACGGCCAGGCTGCTCGCCACGGTCCTGAACACGAAACGGGTGACGCTAGGCCTCATACTGCTCCACAATCGTCGCCGGCCGCACTTCTGCCGTGTCCGGATCCTGTCCGCTCATGCGAAGCGCCCGTCGCCGGCGCACGAGATCCCACATCTGTTCCCGCTCCGTGTGGATCCGGTTCAAGTGCTGGAGATCCTCCTCCGACAGGACCTCCTGGGCCTGCAGTCGGCGCTCGCGCTGCACCAACTCCTCAATCCGCGCCAGCAACGGGTGGTCGTCCGAGGTCTCGCTCATTTCTGCATCCTTGAGGGTAAGAACGTGATCAGCGTTCGGGCTTGCGTCGGGGGACGCAGTCTCCAGCACGTACCCGTCGTCGTCCATCAACACCACATCCTGACCCGGTTTCAATTCGTCCATCTCGGGAAGCGGCGGGCGAAAGGGGCGTCCCGTTTCGTCTGCCAGGAACCAGGCCTCCGCCCCGACTGGAATCGCCGTGAGTTTGCCTTTGGTGCGGCCGGCCACGACGAAGCTGGCCGTGCCGTTGCCTACCGCACCTGCTGTTCACGGATTCCAATGGTCGTGGCAATTTGTTCGGCCTTCTCGAGGTGTTTTTTCAACAACGCCAACGTGCCCTCAGCCCACTGTTGAATCTCGGGATTATCGAGCTTCCGCACACCCTGCTCGAACTCATGGACGTCGTTCACATGATCGTGCAGCATGTAGCTCATGTAGGCGCGGTCGAATGGCTCGCCCCACAGCTGCGCAAACAGGTGTTGGTGTTGCCGGCGACGGGTTTCCAGGCGGGTCGGAAGCGAGATGCCTTCCTTGGCGGCCAATTGATGCACTTCCTCCTGTGCCTGCCGGTGCTCGTCGATCATCTGCCGGCCGAACGCTTTGACCGCCTCGTGCGCGGCGCGTTGCACGGCCATCTCGCCCAGCGCAATTTCCGCCTGCTGCCCGATGGCCGCCCTTCTCAGAAACACTTCATTGACCTCCTCCGGTCCGGCCACGGGCGACGTTTCAGACGACTGGGGCCCGGCTCCGTTCCCTGCTCCGAGCACCGCGGGGACGATCCCCAGTATCGCCGCTACGACGAACACGCCCGACCAGGTCACATGAATCGCACGGCCACCGTTTCTCTCGGTCATCGGGCGTATCCTTGCATCAGAAGAGTTCACTGGTCCTGGCGGGCCGACGCTCCGCCGTCGCGTCGGTCCGACCTCCGACCAACGACGCCAAGGTCAATCCGGCTAGTGCGACCATGGCTCCCGCCATCCATGGGCGGAGGGACACCTGCGTGTAGAGACTGCTCTGGACCACATGTCCGGCATGTCCGCCCCGCTCCTTCAATTCGGAGGCGGGACCGTACAAACTGTTCTTGCTCCGGTCGTGCTCTGGAGCGCCCGATTGCTGCAGGCCGAACATGACCGTTTCCATCATCTTGTCCGTCATGCGAGGCGCGTGGTGGCTCAGCTCCGCCATCACCTTGGCGCTTCCTCCCGCAAAGACGTGGCGCACCGGATGCGCCGCACAATGCACAATCGCATCCGCCACCACGGCGGGTGAGTACACCGGAGGCGGATGGGCCGGTTCGTTGGCCAGATAATTCTTGGCGTTCCGGATGTAGGGCGTGTCGATCGAATAGGGCTTGATCAATGTCACGGAGATGGGCAGGCGGTCATGCTCGAGTTCCATGCGCAGGGCGTCGGTGTAGGCTTTCACCGCATGTTTGCTGGCGCTGTAGGCCGCTTGGAGCGGTATCGCATAATCGGACAGCGTGCTGCCGACGTTGATCAGCGCACCGCCCTGCTCGCGCAGATGCTCGACGGCAATGCGGCTCCCATTGATCACCCCCCACACATTCGTCTCGAACAGGCGCCGCTGGTCCTCCAATGAGACGTCCATGGCCCTTCCATAAATCGAGACTCCTGCGCCGTTCACCCACGTGTCGATCCGCCCGAAGCGCCGAATCGCCTCGTCGGCCACACGCCGGAG
>CAYQDJ010000172.1:0-2582 GCA_964416255.1 uncultured Nitrospira sp.
GTTCCGATCACCATCGGGTTGATCTTTATGCTGCTGTACTCCACCTTCAACTCCCTTCGTCTGGCCGTCCTCATCATTCTGAATCTGCCGTTCGCGCTCATCGGCGGGGTCGTCGCGCTGTTTGTGACGGGCGAATATCTGAGCGTCCCCGCGTCCATCGGCTTCATTAACCTGTTCGGCGTCGCGGTACTGAACGGCATCGTGCTCGTGTCTTATCTGAACCAGCTTCGCCAAGACGGCCAGAGCTTGGAGGAAGCCGTCTTGAACGGCAGCGTGCTCCGCTTACGGCCGGTGCTCATGACGGCCCTGGTGGCCATGCTAGGGTTGGTCCCATTGGCCTTTGCTCAGGGAATCGGCTCGGAGGTTCAACGTCCACTGGCAATCGTGGTCATCGGAGGGCTGGTAAGCTCAACCATTCTGACGTTGATCGTCCTCCCCGTGCTGTATCAATGGCTGGAGGGACGGGCCGAGCAGCGAAAGAAATCCCCCAACCCGCTGGCCATCCGAGCCAGCGTAGATTCGCTGAAGGATCGCGCTAATTAGCTGTCCACCAGGACCGCACACGCGTGCATCGCAACGCGTCTCGGACAGGATGCGCTCTTCAACCATGGAACGAGAGTTAGACTGTCGGCTGGTGGAACCGATCGAGTAAATGGCCACCTAGGAGAAAAAACGACCACTCAGGCCCCTGCGAGGTGACGTCCGAAGGCGGCTGAATTGATCGACGAGAGGTCGACCGGTTGGAATCTATCAAGGCAATTTAGGAACGGTGATTTTGAGCGGCTCTCCGGTCAACGCCTTTAAGAAGGCGATCAGGTCCGCTTTTTCTTCGGCCGTGAGATGCAGCGGTTTCATCAGCGGGCTGAGATTCGGATTCGCTCCTCCGCCCTCATTCTTGAAATCCACCACCTCTTCCAACGTCTTGAAGACCCCATCGTGCATATAGGGTGCTGTTTCCACGATGCTCCGCAACGTAGGAGTTTTAAAGGCCCCTCGATCGCGCTCGAGTCGTGTCACCACGAAACGGCCGGGATCGTCCTTGAGTGGACCGACTTGAGGCACCCCAACGTTGTGGAACTGATTGTCGGTGAAGTTCGGGCCGTTGTGGCACAGAATGCAACGGGCCTTACCCTTAAAGAGAGTCATGCCGCGTACCGCCGGCTCCTCCATGGCCTTGCCGTCCCCCAAGACGAACTTGTCAAAAGAACTGTTCTGGGAGACGATCGTTCGTTCAAAGGCCGCAATCGCCTCGGCAATGTGTTGCAGGCTCGGCGCCCCTCCAAACGTCAATTGGAATTGTTTCTGGTACCCCGCAATTTTGGCGATCTTCGGAACGACAGCTTCGTGTGTCTCCGCCATTTCGATGGGGTTATGAATCGGCCCAACCGCCTGCTCCTCCAGCGACCCGGCCCGCCCATCCCAAAACTGCAATGGCAGAAATCCCGTGTTGTACACCGTCGGCGCTTGTCGACCCCCAGAAGTCCCGAACGCCCCAATTGAAAACTGGCGCGCATCGGCAAAGCCCGTGCCGGGATTGTGACAGAAGGCACAGGAGACGGAATTATTCTTCGACAGCCGGGTATCGAAGTAGAGTTGTCGTCCCAACTCGACCTTTTGAACATACCCAAGATTCGACGGCGGGGTCGGCACAAAGGCGGGCAGCGGGGCGATGTCAGGGACCGAGACGCCGTCCACCACGATCATTCCGGAATCGAAATCACCCGCGATCAACAGTGCGGGCAGCCCCATCAAGAGGGCGCTTCCCATGGCGATCACGAGCCGTCGCACAACGGGCATTCCGAGCATAGAGAGCCTCCTCAACGCTGATTCTCAAGGGATGGTGCCGGATACCGGCAATGGTAGGTCCGAAGAGTAGCATTGTCGATCAGACCGATTCTCCGATTTCCAAATCTTCCGGTTTCACCCCAGAATCTGCGGGACTCACGGCGACTGGGTCGCCTTCCCAATACAACATGCGCCGGCAATACGGGCACACGTGAAGCTCCTCCGAACGTTTGACTTGTGCGATCAACTGGGGAGGAATTTGCAGTCGGCATCCTGCGCAGATCCCTCCGCGAACAGCCGCCAATGCGTGATCCTTCCGGGACGATTTCAGCTGATTGTAACGTTCCAACAGCGCGTTCTCGACCCGCGTCGCAGCCTCTCGATACCGTGATTCCAATTCAGCGAGTTCGACCGCAAGGCACTGATCCTGTTCATCAATGGCTCGTTGTTCCTGCAGAAAGGCCGCTTCCAAGGTCTTCACCTGTGCCTGAGCTTCCGCGGAGGTGCGCTGAAGTTGATCGATTTTTTCCATGGAGAGCAGAATATGGTCCTCGAACTCGCCACGTTTTTTGTTCGCCAGTTCGATCTCGAACAGATGGGCCTGATATTCCTTGTTTGTCTTCAGGTCGGCCAACCGCGCCTTCATTTTTTCGGTCTGTGCCTCATGGACCTCTAAGTCTTTTTCATGTCCGCGCCGCTCTTTGACCAGCGCGTCCAACTCGGTGGTGGGGGTGTGCAACAGGTGCGCGGCCTGCTGCAGAGGCATTTCGGCTGTGCGGAGACGATCGGGGAGTTTT